>NZ_LT963352.1:6414000-6732000 GCF_900236475.1 Streptomyces chartreusis NRRL 3882 | reverse complement strand
CGGCGTTTCCCCGCCCTGGACAGCGCCGTCGAGGACGTCGAACTCGTGAGCCGCGCGCTGCGCCAGTCGCACTACGAGGTACGGCCGCTGCACGACCCGGGCGGCCCCGAACTGCTCGGCGCACTCCAGGAGTTCTTCGACGAGTGCTCCCCCGGCGACACGGCGTTCCTCTACGTGTCCTGTCACGGTACGACCGTGGGCAAGCGGGACCATCTGCTGCCCGCCGACGTCCAACCGGGCCGCGTGGACCCGGCCGGCGGCCGGTCGCTCCTCGACCGGACCCTGATAGCCGCCGACCCCGAGGGACTGCTCGACGGGCTGCCCGCCGGCGTGACGACGGTCGTCTGCCTGGACATGTGCCGCACCGAGGAGCCCACGCCCCTGGCCGAGCAGAGCAGGACGACCGTGCTCTCGGCCACCGAGGACGTGTACTGGCTGTACAGCTGCAGCCGGGGCCAACGCTCCTACGCCGACCCCCAGGAAGGCAGTTGGTTCGGCCGGGCGCTCGCCAAGGCACTCGCGCCGACGACCCAGCCGACCACCTTCGCCGACCTCGTCCGCTACACCCGCACGGCGGTACGCCGGAACGCGTCCGACGCGGGCGTCATGCCGCCCACCGTCGACCGCTACTTCCCGCACGGCCTCAACGCGGACGGCCCCGGCCCCGTGCTGTGCGAGGGCGCGCAGGAGGCGTACCGGTGGACGACCATGATCGAGCAGTCGTGCCTGTGGCAGTACACGTCGGGCACCGCGGCCGTGCACGAGCGGGTCAAGAAGCGGCTCGGCGAGCTCGTCGAGCACATCGTGGACTCCCTCTCCACCGAGGGCGCGCACCGCGACGACCCGTGGACCGACCCCACGTATCCGGTCCGGGTGGTCGATCGGATGGAGATCCTGGTCAAGCGGGCCCGTCTGGAGGGCCGGGACCTGCTCTCGCCCGCCGAGACGGCGGCGCTGCTCGCCGCGCCCGTCGTGCAGGAGGGCATCGTCGCGATCGCGCTGGAAGAGCTGCGCAGGACGATGCCCGAGGGCATGGACGTCAAGAGCGCGGCGGACGACGACCTCGAGGGCCACGACCGCCTGGTGCGGGACGCCGCCCACGACGTGGCCCGCGCGCACTCCCAGGTCCGGCGCACGGTCGCGACGCTGCGCCGCCGCGGCCTGAGGGAACAGACGGCGGCAGCGGACCACTGGCTGCGGCACCGCTTCATCACCGACTGGGACCTGTTGTGGGAACGCACGGGCGACTACGCGGCCGTGGACACGATCCTCGACCTGCTGGTGAGCGCGATCCTGGACGCGGCCACCGACCCCACGGGAACACCGGTCAGGGAGACGACCAGGCTCACCATCGACGGCCAGGTGCGCCAGGTCCTCGGTCATCTGACGGTCCACCCGAGTACGAGTCCGCGCATCAACGACGCGCGCGGCGGCGACGACTGGAGCACCTACCCGCCGGTGCCCGGGAACCAGTGGCGCGCCTCGGACCTCGCCCGTCTGCTGTGGACGGCCGGCCTCCAGGCCGCCGACCCGCGCCGGATGTCGAGCGTCCTCGTCGACCATCTCGGCGCCCATGAACCCCTGGACCCGGACGACGTGGTGGCCGCCCTGTCCGCCGACTTCGGCTACGACGTGACGCCCCTGGGCGAACAGGACGACGGCGCCTACGAACTCACCGTCCGGTTCGCCTGCCCCCATCCGGCGCTGCACGTGGCCGTCGAGGAGCTCGCCGCGCGGACGAACGCGACCGTGAGCCTGCTGCACCAGGAGTGCCAGAAGGCCCGTACGACCCCGCCCGCCCTGCTGCGCGGATTCCCCGAGCGCGTCACCACCGACCAGCTCGTGCCCGTGGCCGAGCGGTACAAGCAGCCCCTGGAGCGCTTCCGGCTGGCCGAGGACGAGATCCGGCCCCTGCTGATGGGCACCCAGCTCTACGGCGATCCCATGCTGGCGGTGCGCGAGCTGTACCAGAACGCCCTGGACGCCTGCCGCTACCGCGACATGCGCCGGCAGTACGGCGCGGCGCAGGGGCGGCCCGAGCCCGACTGGCAGCCGAGGATCACGTTCACCCAGGGCTGGGACGCCGACGGCAGGCCGTACATCGAGTGCACGGACAACGGTTCCGGCATGAACCGCGCCAAGCTGACCTCGATGTTCGCCCGCGCCGGCAAGCGGTACGAGCAGGACCCCGAGTTCGTCCAGGAACGCCGCAACTGGCGCCGCGCCGAGCTCGGCGAGATGCCCCTCAACTCCCGTTTCGGCATCGGCGTGTTCAGCTACTTCATGCTGGCCGAGGAAGTCGTCGTCTGGACGAGCCCGGTGGACCACTACGGCCGTACGCTCCAACTGGAGCCGCTGCGCGCCGACATCCAGTCGGGCTCCGGGCTGCTGAGGATCGGCGAGGATCCGCATGTGGCGCTGGACGGCGGGACGCGGGTGCGGCTCTATCTGGGCGAGGACTCCACCGTCCCGCCCTCGCTGGTGGACACGCTCGAGTCCTTCCTGTGGGTGGCGGACTTCGAGGTGGAGGCACGGGAACTCACCAAGGACGACAGCGCGACGGCCGTACGCCACCGGCGCTGGGAGCCCGGAGCGCTCACACCGCCCACCCCCAAGCCCTGGTACGGCGACGCCGTCCAGGGCGCCCGCGACATCTGGCTGGTGCAGGGGCAAGGGGGGTGGCTGCTGGACGGAGTGGTCATCAAGGGCGCGCCGGAGTCGTGGGGCCACATCGTCAACCTGCGGGAGCGGCATCGGCCGGAGCCCAGTGTGGACCGCAACAGCCTGATCTCGTACGACGAGGAGGCGGTGACGTCCGAGTTGCTGGAAGCCGCGCCGAGGGCCGCCGCGCGGTGGCGGGAGGTCCTCCTGTCGTGGCTGTGGGCGCTGGCCACGAGGTCGCCCCGACTCGCCCTCGAAGTGCTCGACTCGCTGCCCGACGACACCATGGCCATCATCTTTCCCACGACAGCGCTCCCCGATCGGGCCCTGCCGCGTACGGTTCCCCTCGCGACCGTGGGGTGCCTGCCCATGGACGAGAGCGCGGGGAACAGCCGGGGCCCCTGGCGTGGACTGCTCGGCGAGTACCAGAGCGCGCTCGCCAGACAGTGGCAGAAGGCACGGCTCGCTCTCCACCAGGGGGGAAAGTCCTTCCTGCCGCCCGGGTACCCCCGCCCGTCCGGAATGGACGCGATCCTCTTTTCGAAGGAGGACTCCACCCCGCGCGGATGGGAGACGGTGCTGCGCGCCGCACACCTGACGGACACGCCGTCGGCAGAGCCGCTCAAGGCCCTCCGCCGCTACGCGATCCTGGGTATGGAGGTTCCCCCCACGACGGACATCCGCGCACTTCGGACCGCACGGCCCACGACGGAACTGGTGGAGCTGTCCGGGATGTGGCGCTCCATGCTGCTCGCGGGGTCCTGGAACGTGCCCGCCCTGTACGCTCCCCTCCTGCTGATCGCCGCGCGACACCGCATGACCCTCGGGGAGGCCGTCGCTCTCCTGGAGGAACTCCGGACCTGGCAGCCCGAGTTGCCGCCCCCGCCCGCCCTGGACGCCGACCTGGCCGCCGAGGTCCCCACCCGAGGTGACGCCGCGCTGCTGGTGAGCAAGGAACTGGACGAGGAACGGCATGTGTGGCCCGGTGAGCTGGGCGTCGTGGATCTTCTCGTCCGGGCCGAACCCGGAGTGCCCGTCAGCGACCTGGCGGCTCGGGTCCGGCGGTTCGAGCCGCTCGGCTTCTCGCTGCGGGAAGACCCCTCGCCCGCCGCCGTCGAGCACGGCCCACTCGATGCGATGGAGCGTTCCCTGTTCGCCCGGTCGGTCGGTGCCCGCCTGGACGTGACCCGGTGGCGTGGCGACGATCTCCGCATGGCCGACCTGCTCGTGCTGGCCGCGGAGTTGCAGACTCCGCCCGGTGAAGTGGCCGCACGCCTGAACGCCCTCACTCCGGTGACCGGGATTCGCGCCGACGAGCCGCCCGCCGAGGTGGCCGACTGGATCCCCTCCTCCCTGGCGGCCGAAGTACTCACTACGATCCGTCGCCGTGACACCGGTATCGCACCCTGGGAGTTCATCAGGGTCATCACCCGCAGGGCCTCCCGCACCCCGAGCCTGTCGCCCCGGTCGGACATCGACCTCGACGAGATCGAAAAGGTCCTGCGGCGCATGAGCACGGCCGGTCTCCTCGCCCCGGGCTTCGAGGACCGCATCGACGAGACCGTGCGGCAACTGGGGGTCTGGGACCACCCCCTCAACCGTGGACACGCGATCGGGGCGGCCGGCAGGCAGCTGGACGAGCAGGGTGTGACACCCCCGGTCCTCGTCCAGCTCAGTGCCTCGGAGCGACGCCCCATCGGCGACATCGTGCGGCGGCTGACGGGCCAGGACCAGATCCTTCCCATCGCCGTCACCCAGCCGGCCCCCGAAGTCCTGGACCTGCAAGCGACCACCCAGGACGTCACCGCGCTCCTGCGGCACCCGTCGGACGGCTTCCCGCCGTCCCTCCGGCTCCGGCGACTGCTGCACCACGCGTACGGCACACGCCGCACACTCGCCGCCTCCATCGAGCACCTCACCCGCTTCGTCCCGCTCGGCGGCCCGCCGCCCCCCTGTGCTCTCGACACCCCCGAGTTCGCGGCCGTGGGGGACCGCGCACCGGACCTGTTCGACCTCGCCGCCTTCAGCCCGGGTCTCCTCGGCGTCGACGACGAGTCCTGCACCCTGGGCCCCCTCGAACTGGTCCGCACCGCCGGCCGTTTCGACTGGACCCTCGGCAGGACGTACGACCGCTACGCCCCCTTCGCCTGCCTCGGCCTGGAGGTCACCGTCGGCAGGCCCGAGGGCGAGGTGGCCGAGCGCGTCCCCGACTGGCAGGACCTGATCATCCTCACGGAGCAGCTCACCGGCCGGGCCCCCGCCCTGACCGGCGCCGTCTCCCAGGACCACATCACGCTCTGCGCGGAGGAGACGGACCTGTTCGAGACCGAGGTGCGCGAGCGGCTGGCCCGGTACGCGGCCCTCTTCTCCCTCGACCTCCCCGCCGAAGCCCCTCTCCCGGAAGGCACCGCCGAGTGACGCCCCCGATCGAGTACGACCCCGACGCCGTCCACACCCCCGTCCTCACCTTCCGCTGGGTCGTGCGGAGGAACGGCGACGACGCCCAGTACGAAGCCTCCGGGACCTGCCCAGTCTGCAGCTGCCCGATGACGAGGACGTGGCCCTTCGGGCAGCCCCCGGTCGCCAAGGGCGGCTGGTTCGGCAGGCGCGAGGAGCCGGGGCCCGAGCCGTTCCACACCCTGTGCCAGTGCCGCACCCTGCACATGAACCGCCCCGCGAGCGAGCCGCGGGGGTGCGGCGCCCTGCTGACCATCGCGGCGCCGCCCTCGCCCGGGCAGTCCGGGGCGACGCCATGACCTTCACGCCCACGCCGCAGCAGCTCCGCGACGCGGACCGCCGCTGCCGCGAGATGGCTTCCCCGGAGCGACAGTTGCAGGCGGCGCTGCATCAGGCGGAGGGATACCGCAACTTCCTCGCCTCGCTCACCGGCCTGCTCGCGGCCGTGTTCGTGCTGAAGGGCCAGGAGGACCTGAGCAAGCTGGCGGACACCCCGCGCTGGTGGGTGATCGGGCTGCTGATCGCCGGGTTCCTCGCCCTGATCGCCGCTTCCTGGCTGGGCGTTCTCGCCGTGCACGGACGGCCCGGCGAGGAGATCCTGCTGGAGGCGGGCAGGCTGCTGCGGTACGAGAAGAAGCGGACGAAGACCATCTGGCTGCTGGTGGAGTGCGCGCGCTGGCTCGCCCTGGTCGGTGTCCTGTGCGTCGCCGCCGCGGTGATCGTCACCTGGGTCGCGCCCGGCGGCAAGTAGCGGGGAAAGGCGACAGCGCCTGCCCGGTCGTCCGGTCGGGGACTGTGGGGCAGGCGCTGTCGGTGTTCCGTACGCCGTTGTACGGGACGTCTTTTCGATGGCCGTCAGACCATCAGGGCCCGATCCGTCGGCCGGATCGGCGCCGGCAGTTCGCTGGCGCCCGTGAGGTGGCGGTCCACCCCGCGCGCCGCCGAACGGCCCTCGGCGATCGCCCACACGATGAGCGACTGGCCGCGGCCCGCGTCACCGGCGACGAACACGCCCGGCACGTTGGTCTGGAAGTCGGCGTCGCGGGCGATGTTGCCGCGCTCGTCGAGCTCCAGGCCGAACTGCTCGACCAGGCCGTTCTCCCGGTCGGTGCCGGTGAAGCCCATGGCGAGCGTGACCAGCTGGGCGGGGATCTTGCGCTCGGTGCCAGGCTTCGGGGTCAGCCGGCCGTCGATGAACTCCACCTCGGTGAGGTGCAGCCACTGCACGTTGCCGTCCTCGTCGCCCTCGAAGTGGGTCGTCGAGACCGAGTAGACGCGCTCGCCTCCCTCCTCGTGGGCCGAGGTGACCTTGTAGAGCATCGGGAAGGTCGGCCACGGCTGGTTGACCGGGTGCCGCTCGTCGTTCGGGCGGGGCATGATCTCCAGCTGCGTGACGGAGGCCGCGCCCTGGCGGTGGGCCGTGCCGACGCAGTCGGCGCCGGTGTCGCCGCCGCCGATGACCACGACGTGCTTGCCCTCGGCCGAGATCGGGGGCGCCACGAAGTCGCCCTCCTGCACCTTGTTGGCCAGCGGCAGGTACTCCATGGCCTGGTAGATGCCCTTGAGTTCGCGGCCGGGCACCGACAGGTCACGGGCCGTGGTGGCACCGACGGCCAGGACGACCGCGTCGTACCGCTTCTTCAGGTCCGTCGCCTTCAGGTCGCGGCCGATCTCGATGCCCGTGCGGAAGCGGGTGCCCTCCGCGCGCATCTGCTCGATACGGCGGTTGATGTGCCGCTTCTCCATCTTGAACTCGGGGATGCCGTACCGGAGGAGGCCTCCGATGCGGTCCGCGCGCTCGTAGACGGCGACCGTGTGACCGGCCCGGGTCAGCTGCTGGGCGGCGGCCAGACCCGCGGGGCCGGAGCCGATGACGGCGACGGTCTTGCCGGACAGGCGCTCCGGGATCTGCGGGGCGACGTCCCCGGTCTCCCACGCCTTGTCGATGATCGAGACCTCGACGTTCTTGATGGTGACCGGCGGCTGGTTGATGCCGAGCACACACGCCGACTCACAGGGAGCGGGGCACAGACGGCCCGTGAACTCCGGGAAGTTGTTCGTGGCGTGCAGCCGCTCCGAGGCGGCGGCCCAGTCCTCGCGGTAGGCGTAGTCGTTCCACTCGGGGATGAGGTTCCCGAGCGGGCAGCCGTTGTGGCAGAACGGGATGCCGCAGTCCATGCAGCGGCTGGCCTGCTTGCTGATGATCGGCAGCAGGGAGCCGGGGACGTAGACCTCGTTCCAGTCCTTGACGCGCTCCTCGACGGGGCGGGACTTGGCGACCTCGCGCCCGTGGTTCAGGAAGCCCTTCGGGTCAGCCATTGATCGCCGCCTCCATCATCTTCTCGTGGGTCTCGGTCTCGGAGAGACCGGCTCGCTCGGCGGCGTCCTTGGCGGCGAGCACTGCCTTGTACGTGCTGGGGATGATCTTACTGAAGCGCGCCACGCCTCCCGTGGGGTCGTCCCACTCTGCCAGGAGCTTCTCGGCGACGGTCGAGCCCGTCTCCTCCTGGTGGCGGCGGACCACCTCGTGCAGCCACTGCTTGTCGGTGTCGTCCAGCGCCTCGACCGCGTCCAGGTTGCCGACGTTGACGTTGTCGCGGTCGAGGTCGATGACGTACGCGATACCGCCGGACATACCGGCCGCGAAGTTGCGGCCCGTCTCGCCGAGCACCACCGCGTGACCACCGGTCATGTACTCGCAGCCGTGGTCGCCCACGCCCTCGGAGACGACCGTCGCACCGGAGTTGCGGACGCAGAACCGCTCGCCGACCTTGCCGCGCAGGAACATCTCGCCGCCGGTCGCGCCGTAGCCGATCGTGTTGCCCGCGATGACGCTGTACTCGGCGAGGTGGTCGGCCGCGCGGTCCGGGCGGACCACGATCCGGCCGCCCGAGAGGCCCTTGCCGACGTAGTCGTTGGCGTCGCCCTCCAGGCGCAGCGTGACACCGCGCGGCACGAAGGCGCCGAAGGACTGGCCGGCGGAACCGGTGAAGGTGATGTCGATGGTGTCGTCGGGCAGGCCCGCGCCACCGAACTTCTTCGTCACCTCGTGGCCGAGCATGGTGCCGACCGTGCGGTTGATGTTGCGGATCTGCACCTGCGCGCGGACCGGCTGGGCCTCGGTGGCGTCCGAGGCGGACAGGGCGTCCGCGGCGAGCTTGATCAGCTGGTTGTCGAGCGCCTTCTCCAGACCGTGGTCCTGGGCGATCAGCTGGTGGCGGACCGCGCCCTCGGGCAGCTCGGGCACGTGGAACAGCGGAGCCAGGTCAAGGCCCTGCGCCTTCCAGTGGTCGACGGCACGCGTGACGTCGAGGGTCTCGGCGTGGCCGACGGCCTCCTCGATGGAGCGGAAGCCCAGCTCGGCGAGGATCTCGCGGACCTCTTCGGCGATGTACTGGAAGAAGTTCACGACGTACTCGGCCTTGCCGTTGTACCGCTCGCGCAGCACCGGGTTCTGCGTGGCGATGCCGACCGGGCAGGTGTCCAGGTGGCAGACGCGCATCATGACGCAGCCGGAGACGACGAGCGGCGCGGTCGCGAAACCGAACTCCTCGGCGCCGAGCAGCGCGGCGATGACCACGTCGCGGCCGGTCTTCAGCTGGCCGTCGGTCTGCACGACGATGCGGTCGCGCAGGCCGTTGAGCAGCAGCGTCTGCTGGGTCTCGGCGAGGCCGAGCTCCCAGGGACCACCGGCGTGCTTCAGCGAGGTCAGCGGCGAGGCACCCGTGCCGCCGTCGTGGCCGGAGATGAGGACGACGTCCGCGTGCGCCTTGGAGACACCCGCGGCGACCGTGCCGACGCCGACCTCGGAGACCAGCTTCACGTGAATCCGCGCCTGCGGGTTCGCGTTCTTCAGGTCGTGGATCAGCTGGGCCAGGTCCTCGATGGAGTAGATGTCGTGGTGCGGGGGCGGCGAGATGAGGCCGACGCCCGGCGTCGAGTGCCGCGTCTTGGCGACCCACGGGTAGACCTTGTGGCCGGGCAGCTGGCCGCCCTCACCGGGCTTGGCGCCCTGCGCCATCTTGATCTGGATGTCGTCGGAGTTGACCAGGTACTCGGAGGTCACACCGAAGCGGCCGGACGCGACCTGCTTGATGGACGACCGGCGGGCCGGGTCGTACAGGCGCTCCGCGTCCTCGCCGCCCTCACCGGTGTTGGACTTGCCGCCCAGCTGGTTCATGGCGATGGCGAGGGTCTCGTGCGCCTCCTGGGAGATGGAGCCGTACGACATGGCGCCCGTGGAGAAGCGCTTGACGATCTCGGAGACCGGCTCGACCTCGTCGATCGGGATCGGCTTCCGGTCGGACTTGAACCCGAACAGGCCGCGCAGCGTCATCAGCCGCTCGGACTGCTCGTTCACGCGCTCGGTGTACTTCTTGAAGATGTCGTAGCGGCCGGAGCGCGTGGAGTGCTGGAGGCGGAAGACCGTCTCCGGGTCGAACAGGTGCGGCTCGCCCTCGCGGCGCCACTGGTACTCGCCGCCTATGTCGAGCGCGCGGTGCGCCGGGGCGATGCCGGAGGCCGGGTAGGCCTTGGCGTGCCGGGCGGCGACCTCCTTGGCGATGACGTCGATGCCGACGCCGCCGATCTTGGTGGCCGTGCCGTTGAAGTACTTCGCGACGAAGTTCTCGTCGAGACCGACGGCCTCGAAGACCTGGGCGCCGCGGTAGGAGGCGACGGTCGAGATGCCCATCTTGGACATGACCTTCAGCACGCCCTTGCCGAGGGCGTAGATGAGGTTGCGGATGGCCTTCTCGGGCTCGACGCCGGGCAGGAAGGTGCCGGCGCGGACCAGGTCCTCGACGGACTCCATCGCCAGGTACGGGTTGACGGCGGCGGCGCCGTAGCCGATGAGCAGGGCGACGTGGTGGACCTCGCGGACGTCGCCGGCCTCGACCAGCAGGCCCACCTGGGTGCGCTGCTTGGTGCGGATGAGGTGGTGGTGGACGGCCGCGGTGAGCAGCAGCGACGGGATCGGCGCGTGCTCGGCGTCCGAGTGCCGGTCCGACAGGACGATCAGCCGGGCGCCGTTCTCGATCGCGGCGTCGGCCTCGGCGCAGATCTCCTCGATCCGCGCGGCCAGCGCGTCACCGCCGCCGTGCACCCGGTACAGGCCGGACAGGGTCGCGGCCTTGAAGCCGGGCATGTCGCCGTCGGCGTTGATGTGGATGAGCTTGGCCAGCTCGTCGTTGTCGATGACCGGGAAGGGCAGCACGACGCTGCGGCAGGAGGCCGCGCTCGGTTCGAGCAGATTGCCCTGCGGGCCCAGCGACGAGCGCAGCGAGGTGACCAGTTCCTCGCGGATGGCGTCCAGCGGCGGGTTGGTGACCTGCGCGAACAGCTGGGTGAAGTAGTCGAAGAGCAGGCGCGGGCGGTCCGACAGCGCGGCGATCGGCGAGTCGGTGCCCATCGAGCCGATGGGCTCGGCACCGGCCTTGGCCATCGGCGCGAGGATGACGCGCAGCTCCTCCTCGGTGTAACCGAAGGTCTGCTGGCGGCGCGTGACGGAGGCGTGGGTGTGGACGATGTGCTCGCGCTCGGGCAGGTCGCCCAGCTCGATCTCGCCGGCCTCCAGCCACTCCGCGTACGGGTTCTCCGCGGCGAGCTGGGCCTTGATCTCGTCGTCCTCGATGATGCGGTGCTCGGCGGTGTCGACGAGGAACATGCGGCCGGGCTGCAGGCGGCCCTTGCGGACGACCTTGGCCGGGTCGATGTCCAGGACGCCGACCTCGGAGCCGAGGACGACGAGGCCGTCGTCGGTGACCCAGTAGCGGCCGGGGCGCAGGCCGTTGCGGTCGAGGACCGCGCCGACCTGGGTGCCGTCGGTGAAGGTGACACAGGCCGGGCCGTCCCAGGGCTCCATCAGGTTCGAGTGGAACTGGTAGAAGGCGCGCCGGGCCGGGTCCATGGAGTCGTGGTTCTCCCACGCCTCCGGGATCATCATCAGCACGGAGTGCGGCAGCGAACGGCCGCCCAGGTGCAGGAGTTCGAGGACCTCGTCGAAGGAAGCGGAGTCGGAGGCGTCCGGCGTACAGACCGGGAAGATCCGCTCGATGGCCTTCTCGTCGGACCCGAACAGGTCGGAGACGAGCTGCGACTCGCGGGCGACCATCCAGTTGCGGTTGCCCTTGACGGTGTTGATCTCACCGTTGTGCGCGACGAAGCGGTACGGGTGGGCCAGCGGCCAGGACGGGAAGGTGTTCGTCGAGAACCGGGAGTGCACGAGCGCGATCGCGGAGGCGAAGCGGCGGTCGGACAGGTCCGGGAAGAAGGGCTCCAGCTGGCCGGTGGTCAGCATGCCCTTGTAGACGATGGTCCGGGCGGACAGCGAGGGGAAGTACACGCCGGCCTCGCGCTCGGCGCGCTTGCGCAGCACGAAGGCCTTGCGGTCGAGGGCGATGCCCTCCGACACGCCGTCGCTGACGAAGATCTGACGGAAGACCGGCATGGTCGACCGGGCGGTGGCGCCCAGCAGCTGGGGAGCGACCGGCACCTCGCGCCAGCCGAGCACGGTCAGGCCCTCGTCGGCCGCGATCGTCTCGATCTGCGAGACGGCGTCGGCGGCGGAGTCCTCCGGCAGGAACGCGGTGCCGACGGCGTAGGCACCGGCCGCGGGCAGTTCGAATCCGGCCACGTCGCGGAAGAAGGCGTCCGGGACCTGCGACAGGATGCCGGCGCCGTCGCCGGAGTCGGGCTCGGAGCCGGTGGCACCGCGGTGTTCGAGGTTGCGCAGGACGGTCAGAGCCTGCTCGACCAGGGTGTGGGACGCCTCGCCGGTAAGGGTGGCGACGAAGCCGACGCCACAGGCGTCGTGCTCGTTGCGGGGGTCGTACATACCCTGCGCAGCAGGGCGAGCATCCATGAAGGACCAGTTCTGGCCATTCGCGGAGTGCTGGGACGGCTGGCGCGGCGTACGCATCGGCTCTCCCGTCGTCGTCATGTGGCATATGCAAGTGCCGAGGGACGACGTTGGCCCTCGCGTGATCGCAAAATTTCGTGCAGGTTACATGATGGAGCGGTTCTCGGGAACCGGGATAATCCGTTCCAACATGCGGACACCGGCGGCTCGCGGCGGGGGTACCGCACCGACGGTGGAAGCTATGGGGGGCCTGTACGGAACGACCGGGTGAGATCGATGCCCGTCGGACCCGAGTGCGGGACGGGCGTCTTCGCCCACCACACTGAGCGCGCCCACGGGCCTCGTTGCCCGCAGCGCTTACGGCTCATGCCCGGTGGTTGCGCATTCGAAACCAGCGAGTAACGGCTACTTATGCGGCCCATCGCATAAGTCCGAGCCGAGCTATCCTACGGCCGTCCCGAACAAGCTGCCCAGGGCGTACGTCACACCGGCCGCCGCACCTCCCAGCACCAGCTGCCGCAGCCCGCTGTACCACCAGGTGCGTGCCGTCACCTTGGCCACCACCGCGCCGCACAGGAAGAGCCCGAGCAGCGCCAGCAGCACGGCCGGCCAGAGGCTGCTCGCACCCAGCAGATAGGGCAGTACGGGGATCAGCGCGCCCAGCGCGAAGGAGCCGAAGCTCGACACCGCGGCCACGGTGGGCGAGGGCAGATCGCCGGGGTCGATGCCCAGTTCTTCCCGGGCGTGGATCTCCAGCGCCTGCTCGGGGTCCTTCGACAGCTGCCGGGCGACCTCGTCGGCCAGCCGCGGCTCGACCCCGCGCGCCCGGTAGAGCGCGGCGAGCTCGGCCTCCTCGTCCTTCGGGTGCTTGCGCAGCTCGCGCCGCTCCACGTCCAGCTCGGCCTCGACGAGCTCGCGCTGCGAGGCGACGGAGGTGTACTCGCCGGCGGCCATGGAGAAGGCACCGGCGGCCAGGCCCGCGAGTCCGGTGAGGACGACGGTGTGCTGGCTGACCGAGCCGCCCGCGACACCGGTCATCAGGGCCAGGTTGGAGACGAGGCCGTCCATCGCGCCGAACACCGCGGGACGCAGCCAGCCGCCGTTCACGTCCCGGTGGGTGTGGTTGTCCCGGTGCGCCTCGTGCAGCGCCGCCTCGGTCTCGATGATGGCCATGAAAAATCCCCGATCCCCTTGCCGAACCAGTTTCCCTGGACACGTTCCAGATTTTTACAACACCCAAAGTACGCCGTGAATTCCATTGCCGCCAGCAAGGAAAGGCTGGGCTAACCTGCGGTTTTACCCTTCAGTGCTCACCTGATGACGATCTTGCACAGATGTCGACCGGGTGATGCTGTGGCTCCCGAGGCTCGGGGCGGTCGCCGCAGTGGGACACATCCCGTATGGCATCGATCGCCTGCATCCCCTCCGTTCCGGCGCCCGGGGACGCCGCAGAACTCCGCGAACGGGCACGCGGCGCCCTGCTCGGCCTGGCCGTCGGTGACGCGCTCGGGGCCCCGGCCGAGAACCTGAAGCCCTCCGAGATCCGCGCGCGGTGGGGCCGTATCACCGGCTACGTCGCCGAGAACCCGGCCGGCACGGACGACACCGAGTACGCGATCTTCTCCGGCCTCCTCCTGGCCCGGCACGGCTCGGCACTCACCCCGGCGCACGTGGAGGCGGCCTGGCACGAGTGGATCGCCGACCGCGACGAGGGCCCGTTCCGAGGCGCCGGCTTCAGCGAGCGCGGCACGCTGGAGAACCTGCGCCGGGGCCTGGCCGCCCCCATCTCCGCCCAGCACCGGCACGCCTGGAGCGACGGCCTGGCCATGCGCGCGGCACCCTTCGGGGTGTTCGCGGCGGGCAGCCCGGCGGAGGCGGCCCGGCTGGTGGCGATCGACGGCTCGGTGAGCCATGACGGCGAGGGCATCTACGGCGGGCAGGCGGTGGCGGCGGGCGTGGCGGCGGCGATGGCGGGCGCGCAGCCGGTCGCGGTCGTGGCCGCCGCCCTCGCGGTCGTGCCCGACGACTCCTGGACGGCCCGCTGCCTGCGCCGCGCGGTGGCGGTGGCCCACCTCGGCGAACGCGCGGTCCGCTCCGCGGTCGTCATCGGCGGCTACCCCTGGACCGACCTGGCCCCCGAGGCGGTCGCCCTCGCCTTCGGCGCGTACGCGGCGGCCGACGGCGACTTCGAGCAGTCCGTCCTGACGGCGGTGAACATGGGCCGCGACGCGGACACGACGGCGGCGGTGGCGGGCGCCCTGGCGGGGGCCACGCGGGGCGTCTCGGCGATCCCAGAGGCCTGGAGGACCCCCATCGGCCCGGTCCGCGGCCGGTGCCTCCCGGCGATGGCGGGTTACCACGTACTGGACGTGGCGGACCTGCTGACACCGGCGGTCAGCGGCCCGGAGCCGGTGCCCAGGGACTTCGTCCTGGCGGCCGACGGAACACAGGCCCCTTCATGACGGCACGCGAACCGGCGGCCGCCGACGGCGGGGACGCCCCACCGGAGACCACGGCCCCACGGGAGACCACGGCCCCACGGGAGACCAGGGCCCCACGGGAGACCACGGCCCCACGGGAGACCAGGGCCCCACGGGTGACAGTCACGAGCGGTGCGCGGGTGGGAGACAAAAAGGCCGAAGGCCTCCTGCTCGGCATGGCCGCCGGCGACGCCGCCGGCTGGCCCGCCGCCCGCCACCGAGCCGCCCGCATGCCCGACTGGACCCGCCGCCTCACCCGCGAACTGGACACCTTCGCCGAACACAACGCCACCACCACCCTCCCCGTCCCCATCGCCCTGAACCAGCCCCCCGAGCCCCTCCGCCTGGGCCCCTCGGACGACGCCGAATGGGCGGCCTTCGCCGCGGAAGCCCTCCTTCGCGCGGGCGACGACACCGTCCTGAACGACCTCAGCCGAGAACGCCGCATCCGCGCCGCGATCGACCTCACCTGGAACGCCATCGCCTGCGAAGTTGCCGCCGCGGCGGACCGCGCGCCGGAGATCGAGTCCGCCGTCCTCCCCCTCCGGGCCCGCATCTCCGTCCGCGCCGGCCTCGGCAACCTCGCCACCGGCCTGCGCCCGCCCGCCACCGGCCACGACAACCCCCACTACTTCGACGACGCCGCCTGCGTACGGGCGTGCGTCCTGGCCGTGGCCCACCCGGGCGACGCCCGACGCGCCGCCGACCTCGCCGAGTTCGACGCCCGTTACACCCAGGACGGCGACGGCGTGCACGGCGCCCGCGCGATGGCGGCGGCCCTCGCCCTCGCCCTGGCCGGCGCGGACGTCGACGCCTGCGTCACCGCCGCGCTCGCCGAGCTGCCCGAGGAGACGGAGATCGGCCGCAACGCCCGGCACGCGCTGCACCTCGCGGCCGAGGCGGACAGCGCCTTCGCCCTGGTCCCGCCCCTGGAACACCAGATCGTCGACCACGTCTACAGCTACGGCATCGCCGCCGCCGAAACGGTCCCGGTCGCCCTGGCCCTGGCCACAGCGGCCCGCGGCCGCATCGCGGAGGCGGTCCCCGCCGCGGCCTGCCTGTCCCGCGTCGCGGACTCCGCCCCGGCCCTGGCGGGCGCCCTCACCGGCGCGCTGGGCGGCGGCGCGTCGATCCCGGCCTCCTGGCGGGAGACCTGCCGCACGCTCTCCGGCTGCGTCCTGCCCCGTCTCACCGGCACGGACCTAGTGGAACTCGCCGGACTTCTGGAAGCCGCACAACCGGCCCGCCCCGGTGGATGATGCGGCCATGCAGCCCAAACCACACCAAAACGCCACACTCGACGAGCGGATCACCGGAGCCCTGGTCGGCGCCGCCGTCGGCGACGCCCTCGGCGGCCCCGTCGAGGGCTACTCGCCACAGCAGATCCTGGAACGCCACGGCGGCCGCGTCCACGGCATCGTCGGCCCCTGGCACGGCGACGACTGGCGCACGGCCCGCCCCCTCGCCCCGTACCACAAGGGCGACGGCCACGTCACCGACGACACCTTGATGACGCACGCCCTGGTCCGCGTCTACGCCCGGGTCCGCGACCACCTCGACGCCTACGCGATCGCCGACCACCTCGTGCCCGACCTGATGACCGAGGCACGCTGGATCCCGGAGCTGGAGACCGAGGCCCTCCCGCTGCACCGCGTCTTCCTGGCGGAGAAATGGCTGGTGACCAGGATCCACTACGGCCATGCCGACCCGCGCGAGGCCGGCACCGGCAACATCGTCAACTGCGGTGCGGCGATGTACATGGCCCCGGTCGGCCTGGTCAACGCGGCCAACCCGCGGGCGGCCTACACCGAGGCCCTCGACATCGCCGGCGCGCACCAGTCGTCGTACGGCCGTGAGGCGGCGGGCGTCCTGGCGGCGGCGGTCGCGGCGGCGTGCACGCCGGGAGCCACCCCGGACTCGGTCGTCTCGACCTGCCTGTCCCTGGCGAAGGACGGTACGCGCACCGCCATCGAGCGGGTCTGCGAGGAGGCCTCCCGCCACACGGACTTCGAGTCGGCACTGGGCCCCCTGCGCGAAGCGGTCGCCCCCTACGACACGGTCGGCCCCGACTACCGCACGCCTTCCCTCGCCGCCCGCCGCCCCTCCCGCCTCCACGCGATCGAGGAACTGCCGGTAGCCCTGGGCATGGTGCTCGTGGCTCGGGGCGATTACCACCACGCGGTCCTGGGCGCCGTCAACTACGGCCGCGACTGCGACTCCATCGCCACGATGGCCGGCGCCCTGGCCGGCGCCCTGGGCTCGCCCGTCCCCCAGGACTGGGCCAAGACGGTCGCGGAGGCCAGCCGCCTGGACCTGTGGGAACCGGCCACGACCCTCACGGCCGTCACCCGCGAGATCTTCACCCGGGACACCTCCCGCCGCCGCTCCCACGAACAGGCCTTCGCATCCCTCGGAGGCCCGGAATGCTCCGCCTGACCTGGGTCCAGCCGGAGGACCTGATCGGCCACGAGCTGCGCCAGGCGACGCAGGACGGCCGAGAACCGTCGAGGATCGCGTCCCGCTGGCGAGCGGCAGGCGGCCCGGAGGCCCCCCGAACCGCAGGCGCGTCCCCGACTCCGGTGTCCCGTTACCTCCGCCAACTGGCAGAAGACCTCCTGGACGAACTGGCGGACCTGCCAAGCGCCTTGGCGGACGACGAACCAACGGACCTGACAGCGATCAAGTCCCTGTGCCCGGCTTGGCCATTCCGTGGGAGGGTGGGCGCAGGCGGCACCCCGCCAGCGCGGGCGAGCGACCCGCCCCCCACCCCAGCCATCACGCCGCAACACCTGGAATCCGCCTGGCTCGGCCGAGCCGTCGGCTGCCTCCTGGGCAAACCGGTCGAAAAACTCCCCCTGGACGCCATCCGCCACCTGGCCAGGTCCACCGGCAACTGGCCCCTCACCACCTACTTCACGGCCCGGGGCGTCCCCCGGGAACTCCTCGCCGCACACCCCTGGAACCGCCGCTCGGCACAATCCTCCCTCGCCGAGAACATCGACGGCATGCCCGAGGACGACGACCTCAACTACCCCCTCCTCAACCTGATCCTCCTGCAACGCCACGGCAAGACCTTCACCACCACGGACGTGGCCCGCACCTGGCTCGACGAACTCCCCGCCGGCCGCACCTTCACCGCCGAACGCATCGCCTACCGCAACCTCCTCACCGGCCTGGAACCCCCGCACACCGCCCGCCACCGCAACCCGTTCCGCGAATGGATCGGCGCCCTGATCCGCGCCGACGTGCACGGCTGGACCAACCCCGGCGACCCGGCCACCGCCGCGGAACAGGCCCACCGCGACGCCACCCTCACCCACACCGCCAACGGCGTCTACGCGGCGATGTTCACAGCGGCCACCATCGCGCAGGCCGCGACAGGCGAACACGACGTCCACACCTGCCTGCGCACCGGTCTCGCCGTCGTCCCGCCACGCTCCCGCCTCGCCCGAGCCGTCCACCACGCCGTCCGACTGGCCTGCGAACACGACGACTTCGACACGGTCGTCGACCACCTGCACGCCACCCACGCCGCCACCCACCACTGGGTGCACGCCGTCCCCAACACGGCCCTCATCGCCGCCGCCCTCACCCACGCCGACGGCGACTTCTCGGGCTCCGTCTGCCGCGCGGTGAGCGGCGGCTGGGACACCGACTCCAACGGCGCGACCGCCGGCAGCATCGCTGGCCTGCTGGCCGAAGACCCCGCTGTGCTCCCCGACCGCTGGACGGCCCCCCTGAAGAACCGCCTGGCCACCTCCATCGGCGACTTCAACGGCATCGGCTTCGACACCCTCGCCCACCTCACACACCGGGAGACCCACCGCTCATGACCGCGCCCCTCACCGGCCTCCGCGTCCTGGACCTCGCCACCCTCTTCGCCGGCCCGCTCGCCGCCACCCTGCTCGGCGACTTCGGCGCGGAGGTCGTCAAGGTCGAGCACCCGTCGAAACCGGACCCGTCCCGCGGCCACGGCCCGTCGAAGGACGGCGTGGGCCTGTGGTGGAAAATGCTCGGCCGCAACAAGCGCACCATCACCCTCGACCTGTCCAAGCCCGGCGGCCGCACCACCCTCCTGCGCCTCGCCGCCGGCGCCGACGTGATCATCGAGAACTTCCGCCCCGGCAGCCTGGAGAAGTGGGACCTGGGCTGGCCGGAGCTGTCGGCCGCCAACCCCCGCCTGGTCCTGGCCCGCGTCACCGGCTTCGGCCAGTTCGGCCCCTACGCGCACCGCCCCGGCTTCGGCACCCTCGCCGAGGCGATGAGCGGCTTCGCCGCGATCACCGGCGAACCGGACGCGCCCCCGACGCTCCCGCCGTTCGGCCTGGCCGACTCCATCGCGGGCCTGACGACGGCGTACGCCGTGATGACGGCCCTCGCCGCCCGGGACAGGACCGGGGAGGGCCAGGTCGTCGACATGGCCCTGATCGAGCCCATCCTGGCCGCCCTCGGCCCCCAGCCCCTCTGGTACGACCAGCTCGGCCACGTCCAGCCCCGCACCGGCAACCGCTCCCCCAACAACGCCCCGCGCGGCGTCTACCGCACCGCGGACGGCACCTGGGTCGCCGTCTCGACATCGGCCCAGTCGGTCGCGGAACGCGTGATGCGCCTGGTGGGCCGCCCGGAACTGATCGACGAGCCGTGGTTCGCCACGGGTGCCGACCGCGCCCGCCACGCCGACGTCCTGGACGAGGCGGTCGGCTCCTGGATCGCCGCACGCACCCGCCCGGACGTCCTGGCCGCCTTCGAGAAGGCCGAGGCGGCCGTGGCCCCGGTCCAGGACGTCCGGGACGTGATGGCGGACCCGCAGTACCAGGCCCTGAACACCATCACCACCGTCGACGACCCGGAGCTCGGCCCCCTGCGCATGCAGAACGTCCTCTTCCGGCTCTCCGCCACACCCGGCGCGATCCGCTGGGCCGGCCGCCCCCACGGCGCGGACACCGACGAGGTCCTCACCGAACTGGGCCTGTCCCCGGCCGACCTCACGGCGCTGCGCGCGGAGGGCGCCCTGTGACGGCGTTCCCGCTCACCTGGCTCTACGCCCCGGGCGACCGCCCCGACGTGGTCGCCAAGGCCCTCACCTCCGGGGCCGACATCGTCGTCGTCGACCTGGAGGACGCCGTCGCCCCCGACCGGAAGGCGTACGCCCGTGCCGCGACCGCCGAGCTGCTCGCCGACCTGCCGCCGGTCCCGGTCCACGTCCGCGTCAACGCCCTGGACAGCCCCTGGGGCGAGCAGGACATCGCGGCCCTGGCCCCGGCTCCCGGGCTCTCCGGCCTCCGCCTCCCCAAGATCAGCTCGTCCGCCGAGGTCACCCACGTCGCACGCCGAGCCGCTCGGACCGACCTGTACGCCCTCCTGGAGAGCGCCCTGGCGGTGGAACAGGCGTACGCCATCGCCGGCGCCCACCCGCACCTGCGCGGCATCGCCCTCGGCGAGGCCGACCTGCGGGCCGATCTGGGCGTACGCGACGACACCGGCCTCGACTGGCCCCGCTCCCGGGTGATCGTCGCGGCCCGGGCCGCCGGCCTGCCCCCGCCGGCCCAGTCGGTGCACCCGGACACCCGCGACCTGGAGGGCCTCGCCGCCTCCTGCGGCCACGGCCGTGCCCTGGGTTTCCTGGGCCGGGCCGCGATCCACCCCCGCCAGCTCCCGGTGATCGAACGGGCCTATCTGCCCACCGAGGCGGACGTCGAGCAGGCGGAGACGGTCCTCAAGGCCGCCGCCGCGGACCGGGGCGCCCAGGCCCTCCCGAACGGCCGCTTCATCGACGCGGCGGTGGTGACGGCGGCCCAGCGCACCCTGTCCCTGGCCCGCCGCCGCTGACGCGCCCGGCACGCTCCGAGGGCGCCCGGAACGTTCCGGGCGCCCTCGGCGGTGTACGGACGGTCGTCAGGTCTTCTTCGCCGACCCGGCCTCGTTCTTGGCCTCGTCTTCGGCGTCGCCGTCCTTGCCCTCGGCTTCGCCGTCCTCGCCCTCGTCGCCGGCCTCGCCGTCCGCCTCGGCGGCACCGTCGGCGGCCGCGGGCTCCACGACCTCTTCCCGGCCGGGCCGCTTCTTCGACGACACCACGAGGTACGTGACCGCGAGCAGGAACACGAGCATCGCGGTCCACACGTTCAGCCGGAGGCCCAGGATGTGGTGGGCGTCGTCGACCCGCATGTACTCGATCCACGCCCGGCCCGTGCAGTACGCCGCGACGTACAGCGCGAACGCCCGGCCGTGTCCCAGCCGGAAGCGGCGGTCCGCCCAGATGACCAGGAGCGCGACGCCGATGCACCACAAGGACTCGTACAGGAACGTCGGGTGGTACGTGCCCGGCACCCGGCCGTCCGCTGAGGACGTGATCTCCAGGGCCCACGGCAGGTCGGTGGGCTTGCCGTACAGCTCCTGGTTGAACCAGTTGCCCCAGCGGCCGATCGCCTGGGCGAGGGCGATGCCGGGCGCGACGGCGTCGGCGTACGCCGGCATCGGGATGCCCCGGCGCCGGCAGCCGATCCAGGCGCCCAGCGCGCCCAGCGCGATCGCGCCCCAGATGCCGAGGCCGCCCTCCCAGATCTTGAAGGCGTCCACCCAGTCACGGCCCTCGCTGAAGTACAGCTCGTAGTCCGTGATCACGTGGTAGAGCCGGCCGCCCACGAGGCCGAACGGCACGGCCCAGACCGCGATGTCGGCCACCGTGCCGGCCCGCCCGCCCCGGGCGATCCAGCGCTTGTTGCCGAGCCAGACGGCAACGAAGACGCCGATGATGATGCAGAACGCGTAGCCGCGCAGCGGAATGGGGCCGAGGTACAGCACCCCGCGTGACGGGCTGGGAATGAAGGCAAGTTCCATGGCAAGGTCGACGCTACCGTGCCGGACCGGGGCCGCGGCAGGCAGCCCGGCTACGGGTCCATAACGGGCGCGTGAGAAAGGCCCTTACCCCTTGTTCTGCTCCTGCACCATCTGCTTCAGCTTCGCCGGGGTCATCGTCCGGTCCTGGTAGATGTTCTTGCCGTCGAACAGGACGGTCGGCGTACCCGAGAAGCCGCCCTTGTTGAACGCCTGGTGGGACTTGGCGACCCACGCGTTGTGCGTGCCGTCCTCGACGCACTTGCGGAAGGCGGGGGTGTCCAGGCCGTCGACCTTGCCGGCCAGCTCGATCAGCTTGGCGTTCCTGGCGTAGGCGTCGTCGACCTCCGGGGGCTGGTTGTCGAAGAGCACGTCGTGGTACTCGGGGAACTTCCCGGCGTCCTGGGCGCAGGCCGCGGCGTTGGCCGCGTTGCGGGAGCCGGTGCCGCTCATGTTGCCGTCGATGAGGGTCACGAGGTGGTACTCGGTCTTCAGCTGGCCGGCGTTCGTCAACTCGTGGATCACCGGCCGGTACGCCGTCTCGAAGGCCTTGCAGGCGGGGCAGCGGAAGTCCTCCCACACCGTGAGCGTGGACTTGGCGCTGTCCTTGCCGACCGGGATGGCCAGGCCGTCCTTGCCCTGTGCTCCCGACGGCGCCACGACCGGGCCCGCCGCCTCGCTGTCGTCGTCCTTCCCGGCGTTGGCCGCGACGACGCCGATCACCGCCGCGAGCCCCAGGACGGCCACGACGGCACCGCCCACGATCAGCGCGCGCCTGCGCTTGTCCGAGGCCTTCTGCTTCTCGCGCTCCACCGCCAGCTTCTCCCGGGCGGTGCGCTTTCCCTCACGGTTCTTCTCGCTCACACCCCGGAAACGAACCGGGGAGGCGCACCGCGCCTCCCCGGCCCCAGGTCCACCCGTACGAGGGACCCGTATGACTACCCGGCTTCTTACGCCTGTCCGCGCACGCCCTTCGCCAGGCCGGCCGCCAGGGTGCGGACGGCCTCGACACCGGCCGCGTCGTCCGGGGCGTCGAGCATGGCCTTGACGAAGGCCGAGCCGACGATCACGCCGTCGGCGAAGCCGGCGACCTCGGCGGCCTGGGTGGCGTTGGAGACGCCGAGCCCGACGCAGACCGGCAGGTCCGTGCCGGTGGCCCGGGTGCGTTCCACCAGGTCCTCGGCCTGCGAGCTGACCGACTCACGGGTGCCGGTGACGCCCATGAGGGAGGCGGCGTAGACGAAGCCGCTGCCCGCCGCGGTGATCTGCGCGAGCCGCTCGTCCTTGCTGCTGGGCGCGACGACGAAGACGGTGGCGAGACCGTGCTTCTCGGCGTGCTCCCTCCACAGCGCCGACTCCTGCACGGGCAGGTCGGGCAGGATGCACCCGGCGCCGCCCGCCTCGGCGAGCTCGGCGGTGAACCGCTCGACGCCGTAGCGGTCGATGGGGTTCCAGTACGTCATGACGAGGATCGGCTTGCCGGTGGCCGCGTGGGTCTCGCGGACCGTGCGCATCACGTCGGCGATCCTCACGCCGCCGCGCAGGGCGATGTCGTCGGCGGTCTGGATGACGGGCCCGTCGAGGACGGGGTCGCTGTGCGGCAGACCGACCTCGACGACGTCGGCACCGCCGTCCAGGGCGGCCTTGATCGCCTCGATGCCGCCGTCCACGGTCGGGAACCCGGCCGGGAGGTAGGCGATGAGGGCGGACCGGCCCTCGGACTTCGCCGCGGCGAGGGTGTCGGTCAACAGCTGGATCTTGCCGCTCACTTGGCGTCCCCCTCGATCTCGGCGGTGTCGGTGTCCGCGTCGGCGGCGACCTCGGCGTCGGTGTCGTAGAGGCCGAAGTAGCGCGCGGCGGTGTCCATGTCCTTGTCGCCGCGGCCGGACAGGTTGACCACGATCAGCCCGTCCTTGCCCAGCTCCTTGCCGACCTCCAGGGCGCCGGCCAGCGCGTGGGCGCTCTCGATGGCCGGGATGATGCCCTCGGTGCGGGACAGCAGGCGCAGGGCCTGCATGGCCGCGTCGTCGGTGACCGCGCGGTACTCACCGCGGCCGGAGTCCTTGAGGTAGGAGTGCTCGGGCCCGATGCCCGGGTAGTCCAGACCGGCCGAGATCGAGTACGGCTCGGTGATCTGCCCCTCGTCGTCCTGGAGGACGTAACTGCGGGAGCCGTGCAGGATGCCGGGCTCGCCCGCGGTCAGGGTCGCCGCGTGCTCGCCGGTGTCGACGCCGTGGCCGGCCGGCTCGCAGCCGATGAGGCGGACGGACTCGTCCGGGATGAAGGCGTGGAAGAGGCCGATGGCGTTGGAACCGCCGCCGACGCAGGCGACGGCCGCGTCGGGGAGCCGGCCCGCGCGCTCCAGGAGCTGGCGGCGGGTCTCCACGCCGATGACCCGGTGGAAGTCGCGGACCATGGCCGGGAAGGGGTGGGGGCCGGCGACCGTGCCGAAGAGGTAGTGCGTGTGGTCGACGTTGGCGACCCAGTCGCGGAACGCCTCGTTGATCGCGTCCTTCAGCGTGCGGCTGCCGGACTTCACGGCGATGACCTCGGCGCCGAGCATGCGCATGCGGGCGACGTTGAGGGCCTGGCGCCGGGTGTCGATCTCACCCATGTAGATCGTGCACTCGAGGCCGAAGAGCGCGCAGGCCGTGGCCGTGGCCACGCCGTGCTGGCCGGCGCCCGTCTCGGCGATGACCCGGGTCTTGCCCATGCGCTTGGTGAGCAGGGCCTGGCCGAGGACGTTGTTGATCTTGTGGGAGCCGGTGTGGTTGAGGTCCTCGCGCTTGAGGAAGACCCGGGCGCCACCGGCGTGCTCGGCGAACCGGGGCACCTCCGTGAGCGCCGACGGGCGGCCGGTGTAGTTGACCAGGAGGTCGTCGAGTTCCCTGGCGAACTCCGGGTCGTGCTTGGCCTTGTCGTACTCGACGGCGACCTCGTCGACGGCGGCGACGAGGGCCTCGGGGATGAACTTGCCGCCGAACGCGCCGAAGTAGCCTTCGGGGTTGGGGGTTCGACCCTCGGGGTCGGGGATGAAGAACTGACTGGGCATGCGGAAACCTCACGGTGAGTGTGTTGGGTGCACTGGTCGCCGTGGGGGCGGGGATCGGCTGTCGGCCGCGGGCCGTCAGTGGCTGGTCGCGCCCGCGCGGCGGTAGCCGCACATTGAACAGAGTCCCGCGCCCCTGACGGGGCGCCGCTGCCATCGCATGCCGTTCACCTGGCCCGGCTCGTCACCGATGACGTACCGGACGCGGCGGCCGTGTACGCGGCGCGCGGGCGCACGGCAGCCGCGGGGGCGGCAGCCGCGCGCGAGGCGGGCGTACCGGTCCACGGTCGTCATGGTGAGAGTCATCGGGGCCAAGCCTAGCGGGAGATCAGCCCCGGCCGTGCCGGAGGGCCGGATGTTCGCCTGCCGCCACCAGGTCGGAGACCGCCGTCTTGGGGTCCTTGCCGGTGACGAGGGACTCGCCCACCAGGACCGCGTCGGCGCCGGCGTTGGCGTAGGCGATGAGGTCGTGCGGGCCGCGGACGCCGGACTCGGCGATCTTGATGATGTGGTCGGGGATCTCCGGTGCCACGCGCTCGAAGGTGCCCCGGTCGACCTCGAGGGTCTTGAGGTTGCGCGCGTTGACGCCGATCACGCGGGCGCCGGCGTCGACCGCGCGCTCGACCTCGTCCTCGTCGTGCACCTCGACGAGCGGCGTGAGCCCGATGGACTCGGCGCGCTCGATGAGGGACTCCAGGGCGGGCTGGTCGAGGGCGGCGACGATCAGCAGGACGACGTCGGCGCCGTAGGCGCGGGCCTCCCACAGCTGGTACGACGTGACGATGAAGTCCTTGCGCAGGACCGGGATGTCCACGCGGGCGCGGACCGCTTCGAGGTCGGCGAGGGAGCCGCCGAAGCGGCGCTGTTCGGTGAGGACGGAGATGACGGCCGCGCCGCCCGCCTCGTAGTCCGCGGCGAGTCCGGCCGGGTCGGCGATCGCGGCGAGCGCGCCCTTGGAGGGGCTGGAGCGCTTGACCTCGCAGATCACCTTGACGCCGTCCCCGCGCAGTGCGGCCGCGCCGTCCTTGGCCGCGGGAGTCTTCGCCGCGCGCTCCTTGAGCTCGTCGAGGCTGACGCGCGCCTGCCGCTCCGCGAGGTCGGCACGGACTCCGTCGATGATCTCGTCGAGCACACTCACGCGAGCGGCCCCCTTCCAGACTCTTGACAGTTCCATCGACCGATCGAAAACCGATGGTCACTGCGATGGTATCCGCAGCGGTGCGCAGGCTTCGCATCCGGTTGACGCCGGTCCCACTACCTGGACATCCGCCAGTTGATCAAGGATGGAGCCAGCCACCGAAGGGCAGGTTCCGGACAACGGTGAAGACCAGCAGCAACGCGCCGAGGCTCCACACCAGCCCCGGGCGGGGGTCGATCCGCATCGGGCGCCCGCGCACCGCGTGGACCACCCATACGGTCCACAGCACGGCGAACGCCAGATAGCCGAGGACGGCGAGCGCGTTGGCGTGCAGTGCCGCCGGGAAGTCGCCGTGGACGAAGGCGTGCGCGCTGCGCAGTCCGCCGCAGCCGGGGCAGTACAGGCCGGTGTAGTGCAGCAGCGGGCAGACGGGGTAGTGGCCGGGTTCGTTGGGGTCGACCGCGCCCACGTAGGCGAAGGCGGCGGCGACGGCCGCGAGCACCCCGGCGGGGACGGCCAGTCGGCCCGCGACGCTGTGCGTCACCCTTCGGCTGTCGGCGTTCACGGTACGCATTGTGCCCGGCACGCGCGTGAGGGGCGGTCCCGGCACCCGAGTGCCGGCCGCCCCTCGCGTGACAACGGGGTTGTTCGTGATCAGCCCTCGGCGCGGGCCGGCTCGCGGTCGCCCGTCATCTTGTGCGGCTGGTGCAGGTCCTTGGGCTGGCCGAGGCCCATCATCCGCATGATGCCGCCGACCACACCGCCGAGGAGCACGACGACCATGCCCGCCCAGAAGCCCACGGGCTGGTCCATCACCATGAACGCGCCCGCGACGCAGAAACCGATGAAGGCGATCGTGACACCGGTCCAGGCGGCCGGGGTGTGACCGTGGCTGCTGCCCGCCATTGCTTGCTCCTCGTTGCTGTGTGCGTGTCTGAGCAGGACGCTCGGGCCCATTGTCCCGCACGCGCGCGTAACCGGTGAGCGGGGGTGCTCCTGGGATGCTCCCCGCTGCTCCGGGTGGCTCAGGCCCCGGTGGGGTCCTCGCCCCGGTCGAGCGCCTTCCACAGGTCCTCGGGCCGGTCGGGGTCGACGGCGGGGGCCTTTCGGCGCGGCTGGGGCGCGCCGTCGCGCTCGTAGCGGCCGGACATCGCGGGCCACAGCCGGCCGTAGCGCAGGGCGAGCAGCCCGGCCAGGAGGATCAGAACGCCGCCGACGGCCGCGACGTACGGCCAGGCGGTGTGGCTGAGGGTGTCCACGGAGGCGGAGGTGTCCCCGGAGGCCTGGGCGGCCTGCTCGTCGAGCGCGGAGCCGTCGGAGGCGCCGAGCAGGGCGGCGGCGACGATGCCCGCGCCGGACAGCGCCAGCAGCCCGGCCACGATGAAGCGGCCGGCCCGGCGGACGGCGAAGACGGCGACGAGCGCGGCGAGGCCCACTATGGCGAGCGCCGCGGGTACGCCCGTGACGTCGCTGCCCTTGGCGGTCAGGGGGAAGGCGCCGCCGGCCACCGTCGCGGTGCCCTCCGCCCAGCGCTGCCGGGTGGCGAGCAGCGCCACGGCCGCGCCGAGCGCACCGCCCAGCAGCGCCACGGCGAGGCTCAGACGGCCGGCCCGGGCGGATCCGGCGGCTTCGGAACGGGGGTGAGGTGCAGCAGTCACGTACCCCACTATCGCCTGAACCCCGGGCGAACCGTCACCCGGGGGTTCATCTCAGGCCTTTCCCAGCCGGTTCGCCGTGTGTACGGCCCTGAGGACCGCCGCCGCCTTGTTGCGGCACTCGGTGTCCTCGGCGACCGGGTCGGAGTCGGCGACGATGCCCGCGCCGGCCTGCACGTACGCGGTTCCGTCGCGCAGGAGGGCGGTGCGGATGGCGATGGCGGTGTCGGAGTCGCCGGCGAAGTCGAGGTAGCCGACGCAGCCGCCGTAGAGCCCGCGCCGGGAGGGTTCGAGTTCGTCGATGATCTGCATGGCGCGGGGCTTCGGGGCGCCCGAGAGGGTGCCGGCCGGGAAGCAGGCGGTGAGGACGTCGAAGGCCGTGCGCCCGGCCGCCACGCGGCCTGTCACGGTCGAGACGATGTGCATCACGTGCGAGTACCGCTCGACGGACATGAAGTCGACGACCTCGACCGAGCCGGGCTCACAGACCCGCCCCAGGTCGTTGCGGCCCAGGTCGACGAGCATGAGGTGCTCGGCGCGCTCCTTGGGGTCGGCGAGCAGTTCGTCGGCGAGGGCCTGGTCCTCCTGCGGGGTGGCGCCGCGCCAGCGGGTGCCGGCGATGGGGTGGACCATGGCGCGTCCGTCCTCGACCTTGACCAGGGCCTCGGGGGACGAGCCGACGACGTCGAACCCGTCGAAGCGGAACAGGTACATGTACGGGGACGGGTTGGTGGCCCGCAGGACCCGGTAGACGTCCAGCGCGCTCGCCGTGCACGGCGTCTCGAAGCGCTGGGAGGGGACCACCTGGAAGGCCTCGCCGGCCCGGATGCGTTCCTTGATGTCCTCGACGGCCTCCTGGAAGTCGGGGCCGCCCCACAGCGCCGTGTACTCGGGGAGCTCGGAGGGCGGGAGCGCGGCCGGGGGCTGCGCGACCGCGCGGGAGAGGTCGGCCTCCATGGCGTCGAGCCGGGCCACGGCGTCCGCGTAGGCCTCGTCGACGCCGGTCTCCAGGTCGTTGTGGTTGATCGCGTTGGCGATCAGCAGGACCGAGCCCTCCCAGTGGTCCATGACGGCCAGGTCGCTGGTGAGCAGCATGGTCAGCTCGGGCAGCTTCAGGTCGTCGCGCTCGCCCGGGCCGATCTTCTCCAGGCGGCGGACGATGTCGTAGCCGAGGTAGCCGACCATGCCGCCGGTGAACGGCGGCAGGCCGTCCTGGTGGGGCGTGTGCAGGGCCTCGATGGTGGCGCGCAGGGCGGCGAGGGGGTCGCCGTCGACGGGGACGCCGACGGGCGGGGCGCCGAGCCAGTGGGCCTGCCCGTCGCGCTCGGTCAGCGTGGCCGCCGACCGCACGCCCACGAAGGAGTACCGGGACCACGAGCGGCCGTTCTCCGCGGACTCCAGCAGGAAGGTGCCCGGGCGCTCGGCGGCCAGCTTGCGGTAGAGCGCCACCGGGGTGTCGCCGTCGGCGAGGAGTTTGCGGGTGACCGGGATGACCCGCCGGTCGGTGGCGAGCTTGCGGAACGTCTCGAGGTCCATGGCCGCTGACCTTACTGATCCGAGGCGGGGGCGTCGGAGCCGCCGTCCTTGAGGAGCACGTCCTGGTCGAAGCAGGTGCGCGCGCCGGTGTGGCAGGCGGCGCCGACCTGGTCGACCTTCACCAGGACGGTGTCGGCGTCGCAGTCGAGGGCGACGGACTTCACCCACTGGAAGTGGCCGGAGGTGTCGCCCTTGACCCAGTACTCCTGGCGGCTGCGGGACCAGTACGTGCACCGGCCGGTGGTCAGGGTGCGGTGCAGCGCCTCGTCGTCCATCCAGCCGAGCATCAGCACCTCTCCGGTGTCGTACTGCTGGGCGATGGCGGGCAGGAGGCCGTCGGCGCTGCGCTTGAGGCGGGCGGCGATCTCCGGGTCGAGACGGCTGGGCGTGCTGGTCATGCCGTCCATTGTGCCGGGCGCCACTGACGGAGCAGGTGGAGTGTCCACTGGGCGGACCCGACGGCCGGTCGTAGGCTGGGCGGCATGTCGACCCATGCCAAGCGCGAACGACTTCTCCTCGCCGATCTGTTGGAGACCGCGGGCCCGGACGCGCCCACCCTGTGCGAGGGCTGGACGACCCGGGACCTCGCGGCGCACGTGGTCGTGCGGGAGCGCCGCCCGGACGCCGCCGGCGGGATACTGATCAAGCAGCTCGCGCCGCGCCTGGACCGGGTGATGGCGGAGTACACCGACAAGCCGTACGAGGAGCTGATCCAGCTGATCCGTACGGGGCCGCCGCGTTTCTCGCCCTTCTCGCTCAAGCAGGTCGACGAGATGTCGAACATCATCGAGTTCTACGTCCACACGGAGGACGTCCGGCGCGCCCAGCCCGACTGGTCGCCGCGCGAGCTCGACCCGGTCTTCCAGGACGCCCTGTGGTCCCGGCTGGAGCGCACCGCCCGGCTGATGGGGCGGGGCGTCCCGACGGGCCTGGTGCTGCGCCGTCCGGACGGCCAGACGGTCGTCGCCCACCGGGGCGCGCCGGTGGTCACGGTGACGGGTGAGCCCTCCGAGCTGGTGCTGTTCTCCTACGGCCGGCAGAGCGAGGCCAAGGTCGAGCTGGACGGCGACGAGGACGCGATCGCGAAGCTGCACGAGACGAAGCAGCTCGGGATCTGAGGGGCCGTGAGGAAACCCCGGGCATGAGGAGGCCCCGGCCGCAGCACGCGGCCGGGGCTCCCGACACGCGGGTCACCGCACCGGGTGACCCGCCTCCCGCAGCGTCTCCTTGACCTGGCCGATGCGCAGGTCCCCGAAGTGGAACACCGACGCGGCCAGCACGGCGTCCGCGCCCGCCGCGATGGCCGGCGGGAAGTCGGCCAGCTTGCCCGCGCCGCCCGAGGCGATGACCGGGACGGTCACGTGCCCCCGCACTGCCTGGATCATCTCCAGGTCGTAGCCGTCCTTGGTGCCGTCCGCGTCCATGGAGTTGAGCAGGATCTCGCCGGCGCCCAGCTCCGCGGCCTGGTGCGCCCACTCGACGGCGTCGATGCCGGTGCCGCGACGGCCGCCGTGGGTGGTCACCTCGAAGGAGCCGGACTCGGTGCGGCGCGCGTCCACCGACAGGACCAGGACCTGGCGGCCGAAGCGTTCCGCGATCTCCCGGATCAGCTCCGGGCGGGCGATCGCGGCCGTGTTGACGCCGACCTTGTCCGCGCCGGCCCGCAGCAGCTTGTCCACGTCCTCGGCGGTGCGCACCCCGCCGCCGACCGTGAGCGGGATGAACACCTGCTCGGCCGTGCGGCGCACCACGTCGTACGTCGTCTCGCGGTTGCCCGACGAGGCGGTGATGTCCAGGAACGTCAGCTCGTCGGCGCCCTCGGCGTCGTACACCTTGGCCATCTCGACGGGGTCGCCCGCGTCGCGCAGGTTCTGGAAGTTGACGCCCTTGACGACCCGGCCGTTGTCCACGTCCAGGCAGGGGATGACTCGGACCGCCAGGGTCATGAATCCACCGTTCCTCTGAATGCCTCTAGTTCCACCGACACCAGGACGCGCGGGTCGACGAAGCCCTCCACGACGAGGAAGGTCGCGACCGGGCGCACGGAGTCGAACAGCTCCTTGTGGGCCCGGCCCACCTCGTCGAGGTCGCGCGAGTGGGCCAGGTACATCCGCGTACGGACCACGGACCCGATGCCGAGCCCGAACTCGCCGATCGCCTCGAGGGCGCTGGTGAAGGCCGCCTTGGCCTGCTCGTACGGATCGCCCTCCCCGTACAGCACATCGCCCTTGAAGGGTGTCGTGCCCGCCACCAGCACCCGATCGCCCGCCGCCACGGCGCGCGCGAAACCGAAACTCTCTTCCCAGGGACTTCCGCTCTGCACGCGCCGTACGGCATCGCTCATGACGACACAGTCTCCAATGCCTCTTCCAGGGTGAACGCCTTCGCGTACAGCGCCTTCCCTACGATCGCGCCCTCGACACCGAGCGGCACGAGGCCGGCGATGGCCCGGAGGTCGTCCAGCGAGGACACGCCGCCGGAGGCCACGACAGGGCGGTCCGTCGCGGCGCACACATTGCGCAGCAGTTCCAGGTTCGGGCCCTGGAGCGTGCCGTCCTTCGCGATGTCCGTGACGACGTACCGCGCGCAGCCCTCCTTGTTGAGGCGCTCCAGCGTCTCGTAGAGGTCGCCGCCGTCGCGGGTCCAGCCGCGGCCGCGCAGGGTGGTGCCGCGGACGTCCAGTCCGACCGCGATCTTGTCGCCGTGCTCGGCGATGACCTTGGCGACCCACTCGGGGGTCTCCAGGGCGGCCGTGCCCAGGTTCACGCGGGTGCAGCCGGTGGCCAGGGCGGCGGCGAGGGTGTCGTCGTCGCGGATGCCGCCGGACAGCTCCACCTTGATGTCCATCGCCTTGGCGACCTCGGCGATCAGCTCGCGGTTGTCGCCGGTGCCGAACGCGGCGTCCAGGTCGACCAGGTGCAGCCACTCGGCGCCGGACCGCTGCCAGGCGAGGGCGGCCTCCAGGGGCGAGCCGTAGGAGGTCTCCGTTCCGGACTCGCCGTGCACCAGGCGCACCGCCTGGCCGTCGCGGACGTCGACGGCGGGGAGGAGTTCGAGCTTGCTCACAGTGTTCCGATCCAGTTGGTGAGGAGCTGGGCTCCGGCGTCGCCGGACTTCTCGGGGTGGAACTGCGTGGCCCACAGGGCGCCGTTCTCGACGGCCGCGACGAACGGCTTGCCGTGCGTGGACCAGGTGACCTTGGGGGCCTCCATCGCCGGGTTGTGGGTCTCCAGCGACCAGTCGTGGACGGCGTAGGAGTGCACGAAGTAGAAGCGCGCGTCCGCGTCCAGGCCGGCGAACAGCTGCGAGCCGGGCGCCGCGTCCACGGTGTTCCAGCCCATGTGGGGCACGATCTCGGCCTGGAGCGGCTCGACCGAGCCGGGCCACTCGTCTAGGCCCTCGGTCTCCACGCCGTGTTCGATGCCGCGGGCGAAGAGGATCTGCATGCCGACGCAGATGCCCATGACCGGGCGCCCGCCGGACAGCCGGCGGTCGACGATCCAGTCGCCGCGTGCCTCGCGCAGGCCCTTCATGCAGGAGGCGAAGGCGCCGACGCCGGGCACGAGCAGCCCGTCGGCGTTCAGGGCCTTGTCGTAGTCACGCGTTATCTCGACGTCGGCTCCCGCGCGCGCGAGGGCTCGCTCGGCGGAGCGGACGTTGCCGAAGCCGTAGTCGAAGACGACTACCTTCTTCTGCTTCTTCGAGGGGGCGCTCGATGGGGCGCTCAATTCCACACCTCCAGCCTCACGACACCGGCCGCCAGGCACATCGCGGCGCCGATGGAGAGCAGCACGATCAGGCCCTTGGGCATCTTCTGCTTGACGAAGGAGTAGATCCCGCCGACGAGGAACAGGCCGACGACGATCAGCAGGGTCGAGATGCCGTTCACAGGGCGCCCTTCGTGGAGGGGAGGATGCCGGCCGCGCGCGGGTCGCGTTCGGAGGCGTAGCGCAGGGCCCGGGCCAGCGCCTTGAACTGGCACTCGACGATGTGGTGCGCGTTGCGCCCGTAGGGCACGTGCACGTGCAGCGCGATCTGGGCCTGGGCCACGAAGGACTCCAGGATGTGCCGGGTCATGGTGGTGTCGTACTCGCCGATCATCGGCGCCATCTTCTCGGGCTCGGTGTGCACGAGGTAGGGGCGGCCGGACAGGTCGACGGTGACCTGGGCGAGGGACTCGTCCAGCGGGACCGTGCAGTTGCCGAAGCGGTAGATGCCGACCTTGTCGCCGAGGGCCTGCTTGAAGGCGGCGCCGAGGGCGAGGGCGGTGTCCTCGATGGTGTGGTGCGAGTCGATGTGCAGATCGCCCTCGGTCTTCACGGTCAGGTCGAACAGACCGTGCCGGCCGAGCTGGTCGAGCATGTGGTCGTAGAAGCCGACGCCTGTCGACACATCGACCTTTCCGGACCCGTCGAGGCCGATCTCGACGAGCACCGACGTCTCCTTGGTGACTCGCTCCACGCGTCCCACGCGGCTCATGTGCTCTGCTCCTTCTTCAGTTCACGGACCGCGTCGAGGAACGCGTCGTTCTCTTCGGGGGTGCCGGCCGACACCCGCAGCCACCCGGGGATGCCGTTGTCCCGGACCAGGACGCCCCGGTCGAGGATCTTCTGCCAGGCCGTGTGCGCGTCCTCGAACCTGCCGAACTGCACGAAGTTGGCGTCGGACTCGACGACGTCGTAGCCGGTGGCGCGCAGTTCGCGCACCAGGCGGTCCCGCTCGGCCTTGAGCTGCTCGACGTAGCCCAGCAGCGTGCCGGTGTGCTCCAGGGCGGCCAGGGCCGTCGCCTGGGTGACGGCCGACAGGTGGTAGGGCAGCCGAACGAGCTGGACGGCGTCGACGACGGCCGGGTGCGCGGCGAGGTAGCCGAGGCGCAGGCCCGCCGCGCCGAACGCCTTGGACATCGTGCGGGAGATGACGAGGTTCGGGCGCCCGTCGAGCAGCGGCAGCAGCGAGTCGCCGTGGCTGAACTCGATGTACGCCTCGTCCACGACCACCATCGACGGTTTCGCCGCCTGCGCGGCCTCGTAGAGCGCGAGGACCGTCTCGGGCGGGACCGCGTTGCCCGTGGGGTTGTTGGGAGTGGTGACGAAGACGACGTCGGGCCGGTGCTCGGCGATCGCCTTCTCGGCGGCCGGGACATCGATCGTGAAGTCCTCGTTGCGGGGGCCGGAGATCCAGCCCGTGCCGGTGCCGCGCGCGATGAGCCCGTGCATCGAGTACGACGGCTCGAAGCCGATCGCGCTGCGGCCGGGCCCGCCGAAGGTCTGGAGCAGCTGCTGGATGACCTCGTTGGAGCCGTTGGCGGCCCAGACGTTGGCGAGGCCGACCTCGTGTCCGGAGGTGTCCGTCAGGTACTCGGCGAGCTTCGTGCGCAGTTCGACCGCGTCCCGGTCGGGGTAGCGGTTGAGGTTGCGGGCCGCCTCTCGGACCCGCTCGGCGATGCGCTCGACCAGCGGCTCGGGCAGCGGGTAGGGGTTCTCGTTGGTGTTCAGCCGTACGGGGACGTCCAGCTGGGGCGCGCCGTAGGGGGACTTGCCGCGCAGTTCGTCCCGTACGGGCAGATCGTCGATGCGTACGTCGCTCACTTGCTCTCGGGTACCTTCCAGCCGAACCTGGCCTTGATCGCCGCGCCGTGTGCGGGCAGGTCTTCCGCCTCCGCCAGCGTGACCACGTGGTGCGCCACCTCGGCCAGCGCGTCCTGCGTGTAGTCGACGATGTGGATGCCGCGCAGGAAGGACTGGACGGACAGGCCGGAGGAGTGGCAGGCGCAGCCGCCGGTGGGCAGGACGTGGTTGGAGCCGGCCGCGTAGTCGCCGAGGGAGACCGGGGCCCAGGGGCCGATGAAGATCGCGCCGGCGTTCTTGACGCGGTCGGCCACGGCGGCGGCGTCGGCCGTCTGGATCTCCAGGTGCTCGGCGCCGTACGCGTCGACCACCTTCAGGCCCTCGTCGATGCCGTCGACCAGGACGATCGCGGACTGCTTTCCGGACAGCGCCGGGACGATCCGGTCGTCGACGTGCTTGGTGGCCGCGACCTGCGGCTCCAGCTCCTTCTCCACGGCGTCCGCGAGGTCGGCGGAGTCCGTGACGAGGACGGCGGCGGCCAGCGGGTCGTGCTCGGCCTGACTGATCAGGTCGGAGGCCACGTGCACCGGGTCGGCCGTCTCGTCGGCCAGGACCGCGATCTCGGTCGGGCCGGCCTCGGCGTCGATGCCGATCCGGCCCGTGAAGTAGCGCTTGGCGGCGGCGACCCAGATGTTGCCGGGGCCGGTGACCATGTCGGCGGGCGGGCAGGATTCCGTGCCGTACGCGAACATCGCGACGGCGGTGGCGCCCCCGGCGGCGTAGACCTCTTCGACGCCGAGCAGGGCGCAGGCGGCGAGGATGGTCGGGTGCGGCAGCCCGTGGAACTCGGCCTGGGCCGGGGAGGCGAGCGCGATGGACTCGACGCCGGCCTCCTGCGCGGGCACGACGTTCATGACCACGGAGGACGGATACACGGACCGGCCGCCGGGCGCGTACAGCCCGACCCGCTCGACCGGAACCCACTTCTCGGTCACCGTGCCGCCGGGCACCACCTGCGTGGTGTGCGTGCTGCGGCGCTGCTCGCGGTGGACGGTCCGGGCGCGCCGGATGGACTCCTCCAGGGCCGCGCGCACGGCCGGGTCGAGTTCCTCCAGCGCGCGCGTGAGCGCGGCGGCCGGGACCCGCACCTGGTCGAGCCTGACCCCGTCGAACCGCTCGGCGAACTCGATCAGCGCCGCGTCGCCCCGATGATGCACGTCCTCGCAGATCGGACGCACCTTCTCCAGGGCGGCCGACACGTCGAACTCGGCTCGGGGCAGCAGGTCACGCAGGGCGGGGCCCTCGGGAAGGGCGTCGCCGCGCAGATCGATTCGGGAGATCACGTGCTCAATTCTCTCAGACCCGAATGACGCGCCGTTCGCTCGTATCAATGGCTGATACAGACCGCCGACCACACCCGGAAGATCCCCTTCACTTTTCGCGTTCGGGCCGTCACTCAGCGGGCATGAACAGGTGTACGAGGCATCTGACCCGCGAGTATCCGGGGAGGAAGGAAGAGACGTGACCGAGGGGGCCGGCGTGCGCGCCGGGGAACTGCCCGACGACCTGACCGCGGCCGAGGCCGGAATGTGGCAGGCGTTCCGCAACGGCAGCGTGTACGACCTGAGCAGCGGTGACCCGGTGGTGGACGATCCGCACGGCGGCCACCCGTGGGACGAGGACCGGACCGTGCGGGCCCGGATCGTCTGCTGGCTGCTCCTGGACGGCCCGCCCGCCCTGGCCGGCCGTGTGTCGTCGCTGAAGCTGGCCGGCGTGCTGATCAGCGGCTCGCTGGACCTCGCGGGCGGCACGGTGGTGCCGTACGTCGAGATGCGCCAGTGCCGGTTCGAGCAGGACGTACTGCTGCCGGAGGCCCGCTTCACGACCGTACGGATGGTGGACTGCTCGGTGCCGCGGCTGGAGGCGGCCCGGGTGCAGACGGAGGGCGATCTGCACCTGCCGCGCTGCCGCTTCCACCGCGGCATCCGGCTCACGGACGCGCAGATCGGCACGGACCTGATGCTCAACCAGGCGATCGTGCACCGGGACCGCAGCGGCCGGTCGATCGCCGCGGACGGCCTGACCGTCGGCCAGGACTTACAGGCCGAGCTGCTGGAGTCGCACGGCGAGCTGAGCCTGCGCGCCGCCACCGTCGGCGTCTCCCTGAGCCTGCGCGGCGCCCGCCTGGCCAACCCGTACGAGCGGCTCGCCCTCAACGCCCCGCAGCTGACCGTCGAGCGCAGCCTGTATCTGACCCCGGCGGGCGTCGGCGCCCAGGCGATGAGCGGGATGACCCCGGCGCGCGGGACGCGGATCCAGCGGTTCTCGTGCGAGGGCGGGATCCGGCTGGACGACGGGCGGTTCGGCGACGCGGTCGACTTCGAGCGGGCCAGATTCACCCTCACCGACGACCAGGAGCTGTCGCTGCGCCGGGTGCAGACGCCGGAGCTGCGGTTCCTCGGCGAGCATCCCGCCCGCGGGCGGGTCGTGCTCTCGGGGGCGAAGATCGTCAACCTGATGGACCGGGCGGACGCCTGGCCCGGCCCGGGGCGGCTGCACATGGGCGGCTTCACCTACGAGAACCTCGTGCCGCGCGGGCCGTTCCCGCTGGCCGAGCGGCTGGAGTGGGTGGCGGCGGCGACCGCCGAGTACAACCCGGAGCCGTACGAGCGGCTCGCGGCCGTGCTGCGGGCCGGCGGGGAGGACGAGGACGCCCGCGAGGTGCTGCTCGCCAAACAGCGCCGGCACCGGGAGGGCCTGCCGCCGGCCGCCAAGCTGTGGGGCTACGCGCAGGACTGGGCGGTCGCCTACGGGTACCGGCCGGGCCGGGCCGCGGTGTGGATGGCGGTGCTGTGGGCGGCGGGCTCGCTCGCCTTCGCACAGGCCGGGCATCCGCCGCTGAAGCGCGGTGAGCATCCGGAGTGGAACCCCACGCTGTTCACACTCGATCTGCTGCTGCCGGTCATCGACCTGGGCCAGGTGGGCTTCTGGCAGTTGCGCGGGGGCTGGCAGTGGCTGGCGACGGCGATGATCCTGCTGGGCTGGATCCTGGCGACGACGGTGGCGGCGGGGGCGACGCGCTTGCTGCGGCGCAACTGATGATGCTGGTGTGACCGCCGTTGTTGAACTGTCACACTTTTACCTTCTCTTGACCTTGGGGCGTACAACTTTCCGCGAGTTCACCGAACCATCTGGCGCCGCCGTGACCAGCGGACTTTCAATGGTCGGCACCATGGCCATGCAGCTGCCGTTCATCCGCCCGGGCCGGATGACTAGGACCGCCTCCCACCCCGTCGGCGGGCCGCGCCCCGACGACGAGGTGCTGCTCGACGCGCCCGACGCACGGCTCAGTCCGGCGCTGGTCGCGGCCGCCCGCGGCGACCACGGACCGGCCTCCGGGCTGCTCCAGGCCACCCGGGCGGCGGCCGAGTGGGAGCGGCGCGACCGGTACATCACCCGGCTGGCCGCCTTCGCCCGCTCGCGCCCCGACTGGCTGGACGCCTGGCTCGCCACCGCCCCCCACGACCCGGACGCGCTGCTGCTCCGGGCCCAGCTGGCCGTGGACCGCGCCTGGCAGTCGCCGGCCCGGGCCGAGATGCTGCGCGAGGTGAGCCCGCTGATCACGGCCGCCGCCCGGGGCGACCACGGCGACCCGGTGCCCTGGCGGCTCGCGCTGGACCACGCGCGCGGCGCCCAGGCCGGACACACCTACTTCGAGCAACTGTGGGCTGCGGCGGTCCGCCGCGCGCCGCACCACTACGGCTGCCACGAGTCGGCCCTGCGCTATCTGGCCGCGTCCTGGCACGGCTCGCACCAGGAGTGCTTCGACTTCGCCGATCGGGCCGCGCAGGACGCGCCCGCCGACGCGCTCGTCCAGGCACTGCCGCTGCGGGCGGCCTTCGGCTACCTCACCGACGGCTGCGGGCCCGAGCTGCCGCGCGAGCGGCTGGACGCGGCCGCCGACCGGGCGATCGCGCTGTCCCCGCGCCTGCCGGCGGCCGACCCCTGGCCGGCCCGGATGCGGAACCTGCTCGTCTTCGTCCTGGTGTGCCTGGAACGCTGGCCGGACGCCCAGGAACAGCTGCGCCTGAACGGCCCGTACGCCACCTCGTTCCCCTGGGACCAGGTGTCGGACGACCCGCTCGGCCACTTCCTGCGGGTACGCGACGACATCCGGTCCGCAGCAGCCGGCCGGCCGCCCGGGCATCCACGGAGTGAACGGGGCGGACGAGTCCGCCCCGGCGACCATTAGGCTTTTGCGTCGTGACCACCGTCCGGCTCCCCCTCTTCCCCCTGAACTCGGTGCTGTTCCCGGGGCTCGTGCTCCCGCTCAACGTCTTCGAGGAGCGGTATCGCGCCATGATGCGCGAACTGCTGAAGACGCCGGAGGACGAGCCGCGCCGGTTCGCCGTCGTGGCGATCCGCGACGGCCACGAAGTGGCCCCCAGCGCGCCCGGCATGCCCGACCCCACGTCGCTGCCCGAGCGGGGGCCCGCCGCGGGCTTCGGCACGGACCCGGCCAAGGCGTTCCACAAGGTGGGCTGCATCGCGGACGCGGCGACGATCCGGGAGCGGACCGACGGCTCCTTCGAGGTGCTGGCGACCGGCACGACCCGGGTGCGGCTGCTGTCGGTCGAGGAGTCGGGTCCGTTCCTGACGGCCGAGCTGGAGCCCCTGCCGGAGGAACCCGGCGACGAGGCGGCGCCGTTGGCCGAAGGGGTGCTGCGGTCCTTCCGCCAGTACCAGAAGCGGCTGGCGGGCGCGCGGGAACGGTCCCTGACCACCGGCGCCGACCTGCCCGACGAGCCGGGTGTGGTGTCGTACCTGGTGGCCGCGGCCATGATGCTGGACACCCCCACCAAGCAACGCCTGCTCCAGGCCCCCGACACGGCTTCCCGCCTGCGGGACGAGCTGAAACTCCTTCGCTCCGAGACGGCCATCATCCGTAATCTGCCGTCGTTGCCGGCGTCGGAGCTGACGCGCGGCCCGACGAGTCTCAACTGAAGCGGACGGCAATGGCGAAGAAGTCGAAGAAGCAGCAGCAGGCGGGCGGCACCCCGGCGACGGTCGCCCTGACGGCGGCGGGCGTGGAGTTCACGGTGCACTCCTACGACCACGACCCCGCCCACCCCTCCTACGGCGAGGAGGCGGCCGAGGCGATGGGCGTCTCACCCGACCGCGTCTTCAAGACCCTGGTGGCGGACGTCGACGGCGCGCTGACGGTCGCGGTGGTCCCGGTGGCGGGCCAACTCGACCTGAAGGCCCTGGCAGCGGCGGTGGGCGGCAAACGCGCGACCATGGCCGACCCGACCCTGGCGGAACGCACGACGGGCTACGTCAGGGGCGGCATCTCGCCCCTGGGCCAGCGCAAAAAGCTCCCGACGGTCCTCGACGCATCGGCATCCGCCCACCCGACGATCTGCGTCTCGGCCGGCCGGAGGGGCCTGGAGGTGGAGCTCGCTCCGGAGGACTTGGCGAAGCTGACCGACGCGGTCCTGGCCCCGATCGGCCGCCCGTAGCTCCGCTTAGCTGCGCTTAGCTGCGCCCACCCGCCCTCAGCACCGACGCCGAGCACTACGCAACCGGCGGTGCCTGATACGGCCCGTCCGAGAGCTCCGGCTCCGGGTCCCGAGGCCCGAACAACGCCGTCAACCCGAGATGCACCACCAACGCCGCAAGCGGCCAGGCCAGCAACGCCCCCTTCGCCCCCAACTTCAGCGGCGCGGAGAACGTCACCCCCCGCCCCACTTCCCGCGCATGCGCGACCACGTCCTCCGCAGGCCCGAGCCACACCCCGATCCGCCAGGCCAGCAACGACCCGAGCAGCCCCCCGACGGCCAGCCCCACCACCAGCGGCACACCCCCGCGCCGCCGCAGCAGAAACACGACCAGGGCGCTGACGAACCCGAAGGCCAGCCCGAGCAGCGCGAACGTGCCGTCGACCCCGACGGCCTGCTCCCCCTCGGTGTCCTTGAGGTAGACGACCCAGTTCCCCTGGGCCACGTCACCGACCAGCGGCACGTGCGGCGCGAGCCACCACCACAGCACACCCAGCAGCACCCCGCCGAGCGCCACCGCCACGGCGACGACGCCGGCCTCCCGCAGTTCCGTCTTCATGCCGGGACCGTCCTGTCCGTACCAGCCGTGCCCGGCGTACTCGGCATGCTGGGACCCGGGAGCCGGAGCCCCGGACCCGGCGCCCGGCGGCTGCCACGAATCCTGTGCGGAACGTTCATGCGGCGGTGGTGGTGGATTCAGTGGTGCGGTCACCCTGCCATCGTGCCAGGCCCGCCTGTACCCCGCGTCACCGGACGATCCCTCCCCGCTCACCGGACGGCCGCCCGGCGGTACGCCCAGGTCGCCACGCCCAGCGAGACGACACCCACGCACCCGCACACGGCGAGGTCACCGAGCACGAAGGCCCAGTCGGGATGCGGCCCGAACGTCCGCGCGAAGGCCTCGACGCCGTACGTCGACGGCAGCAGGTCCCGCGTGAAACGCACCGCCTCCGGCATCCGCTCGGCCGGCAGCACGCCCAGCAGCAGCGCCGCCGACATGCCCAGCTGCCCGAGCAGCGTGGCCAGCTCCGGCCGGGGCGCGAGCAGCCCGAGCGCCGCCCCCAGCCCGGCGAGCGCGGCGCCCGCCAGCGGGATCACGGCCAGCAGGACCCACAGATGGGCCAGCGGCAACCCGAACAGCACACAGCCGAACACCGCCGTCACGACGGTCCCCGGCACGGTGAACGACGCGTACGCGCCCGCCGCGCCCAGCACCACCGCCGCCGGCGGTACCGGCAGCGTCGCGTAGTGGTCGAGCCCGCCACTGGCCCGCAGCTGCCCGAAGTACTGCGCGAGCAGGTTGAGTGCGACGAAGGCCACCACCAGCACGGACGACCCGGCGACCACGGCCTGCGCCTCCGCCCCGTCGTCCACGACCCCGCGCATCAGGATCATGATCCCGATCGACTGGAAGGTCGCCACGAACAGCAGCGGGATCCGCGCGACCCGCGCCCGGGACAGCTGCGCCCGGTACACGGCCGCCAGCGACGGCCACAGCCGCGCCCGAGGCCCGAGCTCGGCCGCGCCCGCGGCGGGCTCGTCCACGGCCACGGCACCGCCCGGCAGGACATCGGCGGGTACGACACTCACGTCGCGCTGCTCCCCTTCGTCGGGTCCACTGCGGCAGTCGCCCTGTTCACTACGTACGCGGCGGCCCGCGCGCTCAAGGCTTCGGTGCTCCTCACGCCTTCACCAGCCCCTGCTGCACGGCACCGCCCAGGGCCAGGTACACGTCCTCCAGGCTCGGCGTGGCCAGCGTGAAATCGTCCAGGGCGGCGAAGGCGGCCCCTCCGGTGACGGTGGCGACGACCGCCCGGGCCTCCTCGGGTCCGAGCCGGAGCGTCCACAGGCGCCCCGACTCCACGGCGCGGTCCCGCAGCGCGGCCACCTCGGGGACGTGCAGCGGCGGCGCGTCCCGCCACACCAGGTCGACCCGCACCTCGCCGGCGACCTGTTCCTTGAGCCCGGCCGGGGTGTCGCAGGCGATCACCCGCCCCCGGTCGAGGACGGCCACCCGGTCGAGCACGGTCTCGGCCTCGATGACGTTGTGGGTGACGAGCAGCACGGTCGTCCCGCGCTCGGCCCGCCGCCGGTCGACGGCGGACCACACGGCCCGCCGCGCCACCGGGTCCATGCCGGTGGTCGGCTCGTCGAGCACGAGCAGCGGCCGCTCCCCCACCAGCGCCGCGGCGAAGCACGCCAGGCGCCGCTGGCCTCCGGAGAGCTTCTTCAGCGGCCGCCCGGCGAGCGGGGCGAGCCCCAGCTCGTCGAGCACGTCGTCCCGCTCGGCCCGCGCCCGCCGGACGTCCAGGCCGCGCAGCCGCCCGGTGGTCTCGGCGGCGAGCGACACGGTCAGCTCGTCGAGGGCGGTGGATTCCTGCCCCAGGTAGGCGAGGATCCGCGCGGCCCGCTCCGGGTGGCGCACGATGTCGTGCCCGAGGATCTCCACGCTGCCGCGGTCGGGGCGCATCAGCCCGGTGAGCTGCCGCACGAGGGTGGACTTGCCGGCACCGTTCGGCCCGAGCAGGCCGAAGATCTCGCCGCGCCGGATGTCCAGCGTCACGTCGTCCGTGGCGCGGACCTCGGGTGTTCCGGGCGCGCCGCGCCGGCCGCGTACGGCCGGATAGGTCTTGGTCAGCCCGCGCACCGCGCACACGACGTCACCATCGTGCCGAAATGCCTGTGCCGCGCGCTTACTCACAAGGGACGAGACTACGGGGTCGACCGCCCCGGTCCGCTCTCGGGTCGGTCCACAACGGGAAATCCGTCGGCAAAGTCCTCATTCCCCGACCGGCGCGTGCTCCACTCCCGTGCGCACGCCGATCTCCTTCCAGAAGCCGGCCCGGATGGCGTACCGGTCCCGCTCGTCGATCTGGTCGTCCTTGTGGGCGAGCAGGCCGAAGCGGGCGGCGTAGCGCAGCAGCTCGCCGTCGACGCGGTGCGGGATGCGCGGGTACATCCCGGACAGTTTCTGGAGGTGGCTCTGGTCGCCGAGGCGCTCGACCCAGCGCCGGGCGAAGACCTGCCCCACCTCGTAGGGGTCGCCGCCGACCGTGGTGATGTCCTCCTCACGGTCGGCCCACCGCTGTTCGGCCGTGGTCAGCTGGGCGAGCGTCGGCATCGAGGCGGCCTCGGGGGGCTCGGCCGTGGGCCGGTCGACCCAGCCCTTGTCGGAGGACCACCGGAGGGTGGCGGAGGCGGGGTGCTGGGCGGACTGGGGGCCTGGGGCGCGCAGGGCGGCCAGGTCTTTGGGCGTGGGGACGCCTTTGGGGGCGGGCGCCCGTTCCTCCGCGCCGTTGTGCCCGGGGCCGGCCGCGGGGTGCTGGGGCTGCGGGGCGGGGCGCTCGGCCGCGGCGGCGAGCGCGGACTCGGGCAGCGGGGCGGAGAGGATCGCGGCGATCTCGGGCCGGGGCGCGGGCTGCGGGGCGCACACGCCGGTGTGCTCCTTGGCGCGGACGGCCTTGGTGATCCAGGTCCGGTCCAGGACGCGCCGCTCGTCGGCCTCGGCGACCAGGTCCTCGGACTGGTTGTAGTCGCCGTCGGCGGCCTGCACGGCCCACAGGTGGACGGCGACGCCGTGCTCCTTGGCGGCCATCATGCCGGGCAGCAGGTCGCCGTCGCCCGTGACGAGGACGACGTCGGAGCAGGCGCGGTTGCGGGCCAGCTCGGTGAGCTCGGCATGCATGGCGGCGTCCACGCCCTTCTGCGCCCAGCGGCCGTCGCTGCGGGTCAGCGCGCCCAGCCGGACGGTGACCCGGGGCATCACGCGCAGCCTGCGGTGCTCGGGCTGCGGGACCCGGTCGGGGGCGCCGTCGAACCAGTAGATCCGCAGCAGCGGCTGCTGTGTGTCCGACTCGGCGCGTTCGCGCAGCCCCTGGATGAGGGCGGTGTGATCGACGGTGATGCGGGATCGTGAGGGCTCCCCGGCGAGGAGACTCGCCGCTGCCCCCAGCAGATACCCCGCGTCCACCAGGACGATGCAGCGGTCCACACGACTCACCCTCTTCCCGGGAGGTTTGCTTCGGGCTTGCTTCGAGTCTGCCCGACGGCGCGGAGGTTAACGGCGGGAACTCGATCTTCGGCGTGGCGTTTCGCTCCGGCCTGCTCCGACTCCCCCTGTCACGCAGGGTAATTGTCCGACATGCGATCGTTGTCGGCCTGTGTGAATCTGGTCCCGGCCCTGGCCCCTAGATCCCCCACAGGAGGCATCACCATGGCCAAGAACAAGAACCGTGACCGTAAGCAGCAGCGTCCGACCGAGCGCGGGCAGCGTGCGGACCGCAGCCCGGCGACCGAGGCGGAGCCCCAGACCGAGGCCGAGCTGACCCCCGGTGACGTGGCGTCCCGCAAGCGGAAGCGCAGCTTCGGCCACAACTGACATCTGTGTGACGGGTTGTTGAGACCCGCGCACATGCGCGAGGGGCGTACCAGGTACCGGGTACGCCCCTCACGCGCATCGAAAGCCGTCCGCGGCCTCGGTCATCCCGCCAGGCAGGACGGCCCGAGCAGCACCTTCAGGTCACCGAAGAGCGCCGGGTCCGGCTTCACCCGGTGCCGGTCCAGCCGCAGCACGGTCGTCTTGGTCGGTCCCTGGAGCTTGATCCGGACCTCGCTGTCGCCCTTGTGGTGGCTGAGGACCTCGCCGAGGCGGCTGACCAGCGGCGGAGTGACCCGGGTGGCCGGGATGGTCAGCACGACGGGCGCGTTGGTGCCCGCATTCGACAGGTCGGGGACCTGCAACTCCATCGCGACCAGCCGCGGCACGTCCTCGCGCTTGTCGAGGCGGCCCTTGACGAACACCACGGCGTCCTCGACGAGTTGGGTCGAGACGAGCTGGTACGTCGCGGGGAAGAACATGCACTCGATCGAACCGGCGAGGTCCTCGACGGTGGCGATGGCCCAGGCGTTGCCCTGCTTGGTCATCTTGCGCTGCAGGCCCGAGATGATGCCGCCGATGGTGACCACGGAGCCGTCGGAGTAGTCACCGCCGGTCAACTGGGAGATGCCCGCGTCGGCCTTGTCGGACAGGATGTGCTCCAGGCCGAACAGCGGGTGGTCGGAGACGTACAGACCGAGCATCTCCCGCTCCTGGGCGAGCAGATAGGTCTTGTCCCACTCCTCGGTGGTGAACTCCACGTCGAGCCCGAAGCCCGGCTCGCTGCTGTCGTCCTCGCCCATGCCGCCGAAGAGGTCGAACTGCCCCTCGGCCTCCTTGCGCTTGACCGCGACCACGTTGTCGATCATCGGCTCGTACTGCGCGGTCAGGCCCTTGCGGGTGTGACCCATGGCGTCGAAGGCGCCGGCCTTGATCAGCGACTCGGTGGTGCGCTTGTTGCAGACCACCGCGTCCACCTTGTCGAGGTAGTCCGGGAACGAGGTGTACTTCCCCTTGGCCTTGCGGCACCTGATGATCGACTCGACGACGTTCGTGCCGACGTTGCGGACGGCGGAGAGGCCGAAGAGGATCACGTCGTCGCCCTGGGCGGCGAAGTTGGACATCGACTCGTTGACGTCCGGCGGGAGCACCTTGATGCCCATGCGGCGGCACTCGTTGAGGTAGACGGCCGACTTGTCCTTGTCGTCCTTCACGGACGTGAGCAGCGCGGCCATGTACTCGGCGGGATGGTTCGCCTTGAGGTACGCCGTCCAGTACGAGACGAGTCCGTACGCGGCGGAGTGCGCCTTGTTGAACGCGTAGCCGGCGAAGGGGACCAGCACGTCCCAGAGCGCCTGGATGGCTTCGTCGCTGTAGCCCTTCTTGCGGGCGCCCTCCTGGAACAGCACGAAGTTCTTCGCCAGTTCCTCGGGCTTCTTCTTGCCCATCACGCGGCGGAGGATGTCGGCCTCGCCGAGCGAGTAGCCGGCGATGATCTGGGCGGCCTTCTGCACCTGCTCCTGGTAGACGATCAGGCCGTAGGTGACGTCCAGGACCTCCTTGAGCGGCTCCTCCAGCTCGGGGTGGATCGGTGTGATCTCCTGCTGGCCGTTCTTGCGCAGCGCGTAGTTCGTGTGGGAGTTCATGCCCATGGGGCCCGGGCGGTACAGGGCCGACACGGCGGAGATGTCTTCGAAGTTGTCCGGCTTCATCAGCCGGAGCAGGGAGCGCATCGGGCCGCCGTCGAACTGGAAGACGCCGAGGGTGTCGCCGCGCTGGAGCAGTTCGAAGGTCGTGGGGTCGTCGAGCGGGAGGCTCAGGAGATCGATGTCGATCCCCTTGTTGGACTTCACCATCTTGACGGCGTCGTCCATGATCGTGAGGTTGCGCAGACCCAGGAAGTCCATCTTCAGCAGGCCGAGCGACTCACAGCTCGGGTAGTCCCACTGCGTGATGGTCACGCCGTCGGTGTGCCTGACCCAGACCGGGACGTGGTCGGTGATGGTCTCGCTGGACATGATCACGCCGGCGGCGTGCACGCCCATCTGCCGGACCAGGCCCTCGACGCCCTTGGCGGTGTCGATGACCTTCTTCACGTCCGGCTCGTTCTCGTACATCGCCCGGATCTCGCCCGCCTCCGAGTACCGGGGGTGCTCGGGGTTGGTGATGCCGTCGAGGTTGATGCCCTTGCCGAGGACGTCGGCGGGCATGGCCTTGGTGAGGCGGTCGCCCATCGCGTACGGGTAGCCCAGCACGCGCGCGGAGTCCTTGATCGCGTTCTTGGCCTTGATGGTGCCGTACGTGCCGATCATGGCGACCTTGTCGGCGCCGTACTTCTCCGTCACGTACCGGATCACCTCGACGCGCCGGCGCTCGTCGAAGTCGATGTCGACATCGGGCATGGAGATGCGCTCGGGGTTGAGGAACCGCTCGAAGATCAGGCCGTGCGGGATGGGGTCGAGGTCGGTGATGCCGAGGGCGTAGGCGACGATCGAGCCGGCCGCGGAGCCTCGGCCGGGGCCGACCGCGATGCCCTGCTTCTTGGCCCACATGATGAAGTCGGCGACCACGAGGAAGTAGCCCGGGAAGCCCATCGAGATGATGGTGTCCATCTCGTACTCGACCTGCTTCATGCGGTCGTCGGGGATGCCGTCCGGGAAGCGGCGGTGCATGCCGCGCAGGGTCTCCTCGCGGAACCAGCTGACCTCCGTGTACCCCTCGGGGATGTCGAACTTCGGCATCAGGTCGCGCTTCTCGAACATGCCCGTGGTGTCGACCATCTCGGCGATCAGCCGGGTGTTGGCGCAGCCCTCCTGCCAGGCGTCCGAGGAGTCGATGGCGTACATCTCGTCCGTGGACTTCAGGTAGTAGCCGGTGCCGTCGAACTTGAAGCGGTCGGGGTCGGAGAGGTTCTTGCCGGTCTGGATGCACAGCAGGGCGTCGTGGGCGCTCGCCTCGTGCGCGTACGTGTAGTGCGAGTCGTTGGTGACCAGCGGGGGGATGCCGAGCTTCTTGCCGATCTCCAGCAGGCCGTCGCGGACCCGGTGCTCGATCTCGATGCCGTGGTCCATCAGCTCCAGGAAGTAGCGGTCCTTGCCGAAGATGTCCTGGTAGTCGGCGGCGGCCTTCAGGGCCTCGTCGAAGTGGCCGAGGCGCAGCCGGGTCTGGACCTCGCCGGAGGGGCAGCCGGTGGAGGCGACGATCCCCTCGGACCACTTGGCGATGGTCTCCTTGTCCATCCGGGGCCACTTCTGCAGCCAACCTTCGGCATAGGCGTCCGAGGAGAGCCGGAAGAGGTTGTGCAGGCCGGTCTTGTCCACCGCCCACATCGTCTTGTGGGTGTAACCACCGGAACCGGAGACGTCGTCCCGCTTCTGGTGCGGCTGGCCCCACTGGATCTTGCGCTTGTTGCGGCGCGACTCGGGCGCGACGTACGCCTCGATGCCGATGATCGGGGTGACCCCGGCCTTCTGCGCGGAGTGGAAGAAGTCGTAGGCCCCGTGGAGGTTGCCGTGGTCGGACATGGCGATGTGCGTCATGCCCATCTCGTTGCACGCGTTGAACATGTCCTTCAGCCGCGCGGCACCGTCCAGCAGCGAGTACTGGGTGTGGACGTGCAGGTGCGTGAACGGCGGCTTTGACACGGCTGCGGCCTCCAGGGAAAACGTACGTCGAATGGGGCCCGACAGGCTGCGGACAGTCTGGGGGACAGCGTCGAAGTCTATGCCTCGCCACTGACACCCGGGGGCCTGACCCGCGTACCTTCGTGCGGGGCTCGCGGGCACTCCCGCGGACCGCCGCACGTTAGCCGGAGGGCGGACCTGCCGCCCCGAGACGTTATGCACCAGGAGGCACCCAGCGATGTCGTTCCCGCAGCTCGACGACGAGCACCGCGGCGAGGAGATCCTCACCGTCTTCGACACCGCCTTCGGCGAGCTCCTGGCCGCCGACCCGGCCGCGTTCCGCGTGAAGTTCCGGAAGATGGCGGCCTCGGCCTTCGCGTTCTACCGGGGCACGGCGTGCCTCTTTTACCACGATCTCGACGACGAGAAGCAGGGCGGGCCGTTCCTGGACGAGCGCACCTCGCGCGTGTGGATCCACGGCGACCTGCACGCGGAGAACTTCGGCACGTACATGGACGCCAACGGCCGCCTGATCTTCAACGTCAACGACTTCGACGAGGCCTACGTCGGCCCGTTCACCTGGGACCTGAAGCGCTTCGCCGCCTCCATCGCCCTCATCGGGTACGCGAAGGCGCTCAGCGACGAGCAGATCTCCGAGCTGGTGACGGTCTACGCGGTCGCGTACCGCGAGCGGATCCACGCCCTGGCCACCGGCGCCAAGAGCGACGAGGTGCCGCCGTTCACGCTGGACACCGCGCAGGGCCCGCTGCTCGACGCGCTGCGGGACGCCCGGTCGCTGACCCGCTTCGGGCTGCTGGAGTCGATGACGGAGATCCGCGACTTCGAGCGCCGTTTCGCGGCCGGGGGCGGCTCCGTCGAGCTGGACGCGGCCACGCGCTACAAGGTCCTCGCCGCCTTCGACGGCTACCTGGAGACGCTCCCGGACAGCTCGCTGGCCCGCCCGGACTCCTACCGCGTGAAGGACGTCGTCGGCCGGCGCGGCATCGGCATCGGCTCCGCGGGGCTGCCGTCGTACAACATCCTGCTGGAGGGCCACAGCGACGCCCTGGAGAACGATGTGGTGATCTACATCAAGCAGGCCCAGACCCCGGCCGTCTCCCGGCACGTCACGGACCAGGCCATCCGCGGCTACTTCCAGCACGAGGGGCACCGCACCGTCATCTCCCAGCGCGCCCTCCAGGCGCACGCCGACCCGTGGCTGGGCTGGACGGAGCTGGACGGCGCGGGCCAGCTGGTCGCCGAGGTCTCGCCGTACGCGGTGGACCTCGACTGGGGCGACATCGACGACGCGGAGGAGATCGCCCAGGTGGTGGCCGACCTCGGCCGGGCCACGGCCACGATGCACTCGGCGGCGGACGACCAGTCCGGTGAGTCCCTGGTGCCGTTCTCCACGGAGCGGGCGATCGACGCGGCGATCGCGGCCGACGAGGAGGGCTTCGCGCCGCTGCTGATCGACTTCGCGCACAGCTACGGCGCACGGGCGCGTGCCGACCACCAGACCTTCGTGGACCTGTTCCGCAACGGCCGGATCCCGGGTCTGTAAGGGCCCCTGAGCCGGGGCTTTGGCCGTCCGCTCACTCACAGGCATCCTTTAGGGGTCCCTTACAGGCCCCCGTGACAGACTCTCCTTTCGCTATGGACATATCCGGGATCCAGCTCAGAGCCGTACGCGCGGCGCTGTTCACGGCAGTGGTCGTGACGCTCAGCACCGCGTCGCACGTGCTGCTGTCCCGGGTCCCGCTCCCGATGGGCACGGTGGCCGCGGTCGCCGCCACCGTGTTCGTGATCGCGTACGCCCTGGCGGGCCGCGAGCGCTCCTTCGGGCGGATCGCGGCCCTGCTGATCCCGCTGGAACTGGCCGCCGACACGGTGTTCACCACGGGGCAGCACGCCTGTTACGGCCGGTCGGGCGGCCCGGTCGCCGGCCCCCTGCGGTCGGTCGGCCTGGACGTGCTGTGCGGGGGCGGTGAGATCGGCACACCACTGGCCCGGATGGCCGGGGCCACCGGCACCGAACGGCTCTCGGCCGCGGTCGCGCACGCCGACCCCGCCACCGCCTGGCTGCTGCTCGGCGCGCACGTCGGCGTGGGACTGGCCGCCGCCGTCTGGCTGCGCCGGGGCGAGCGGGCCCTGGCCCAGTTGCTGCGGGCGGTGGGGGCGACCACGTTCCGGCCGCTGCTGCTGGCGGTCGCCGCCGTGACGGTGACGCGGGCCCCGGCAGGGCGCCGCCTGCCGTCGCGGGCCGTCGACCGCACGCCCACCGCCCGCGAGCGGATCCTCGCCCACTGTCTGGGACGGCGTGGACCGCCGTGCTCGCCCGCCTTCGCGTGAGGCACCTTTCGAGCACCGGCAGTCCCCCTTACGTATTCCGCACACGACGTGTGCGCGTCCCCGACGGAGAACATCACCATGAGCAAGCGGAACACCCAGGCGGCGAAGACGGCGGCCCGTGAGCGGCTGCGCGCCGAACGCGAGCGCGAGGCCAAGCGGGCGAAGGCCAAGCGGCAGATCATCGTCGCCGCCTCCATCGTCGGCGTCCTGGCGATAGCCGGCGGCATCGGCTACGCGGTCGTCCAGGCCAACAAGCCCACGCACTGGGAGGCCCAGAAGGACGCGGAGGTCGTCGCCCCGGCCAACACCACGGGCACCAAGGGCACCACGGTCGTCATCGGCAAGGACTCGGCCAAGAAGACCCTGAAGGTCTACGAGGACCCGCGCTGCCCCGTGTGCGCCCAGTTCGAGCAGACCGTCGGTCCGACCGTGAAGAAGGACATCGACGACGGCAAGTTCAAGATGCAGTTCATCGGCGCCACCTTCATCGACAACAAGGACAACGGCGAGGGCTCCAAGAACGCGCTGAGCGCCCTGGGCGCCGCGCTGAACGTCAGCCCCGAGGCGTTCCTCGACTACAAGGCCGCGCTGTACTCCAAGAAGTGGCACCCGGACGAGACGACCGACGAGTTCAAGAACGACAGTTACCTCATCAAGGTCGCGAACACCGTCCCGGAGCTGAAGAACAACAAGAAGTTCCAGGACGCGGTCGAGAAGGGCACCTACGACGCCTGGGCGATGGCCATGTCGAAGACCTTCGACGACAACAAGGACGGCGTCACGGGCACCCCGGGCTTCGTCATGGACGGCAAGCAGCTCACCGCCGACAGCCAGGGCACGCCGCTGATGACGGTGGCCGACTTCAACCGGGTGGTGGGCGAGGCCCTCAAGAAGTGACGGCGGGTCCGGGACCGGCCACCACGTGAAGAGCGGGCGAACTTCGGGAGTTCGCCCGCTCTGGCGTGTACCGATCAGTAACCTGATCGTCCGTGACCAGTCGATACAGATCATCGAAGCCGTCAGAGGACCTCAACTCCCTCACCCCGCGCCGCCGTACGGTCGTCATGGCCGCGGCGGCGACCGCTGTCCTGGCCGGACCGCTGGCAGCGACCCTGCCCGCGCGCGCCGTCGACCAGGCTCCCGCCTTCCTGCACGGCGTCGCCTCCGGTGACCCCCTGCCGGACGGCGTCCTGCTGTGGACCCGCGTGACCCCCGTCCCGGAGGCCGTACCCGGCTCCGGACTCGGCCCGGACACCGAGGTGAGCTGGGTCGTCGCCGAGGACCGGGCGTTCACCACCGTCGTCGCCAAGGGCTCCACCACCGCGACGGCCGCCTCCGACCACACCGTGAAGGCCGACATCCGCGGCCTGGAACCGGCCACCGACTACTGGTTCCGCTTCTCCGCCGGCGGCACCGACTCCCCCGCCGCCCGCACCCGCACCGCCCCGGCGGCCGACGCGTCCGTCACCGGCCTCCGCTTCGGCGTGGTCTCCTGCGCCAACTGGGAGGCCGGCTACTTCTCCTCGTACCGCCATCTCGCGGCCCGCGGCGACCTGGACGCCTGGCTGCACCTCGGCGACTACATCTACGAGTACGGCACCGGCGAGTACGGCACCCGCGGCACGGTCGTCCGCCCGCACGCCCCGGCCCACGAGATCGTCACCCTCGCCGACTACCGCACCCGGCACGGGCGTTACAAGACCGACCCGGACCTCCAGGCGCTGCACGCGGCGGCCCCGGTCGTGGCGATCTGGGACGACCACGAGTTCGCCAACGACGCCTGGTCGGGCGGCGCCGAGAACCACACGGAGGGCGCCGAGGGCACCTGGTCCGTCCGCCAGGCCGCCGCCAAGCAGGCCTACTTCGAGTGGATGCCGGTGCGCCCGGCGATCGCGGGCACCACCTACCGCCGGCTGCGCTTCGGCAAGCTGGCCGACCTCTCGCTGCTGGACCTGCGCTCCTTCCGCTCGCAGCAGGTCAAGGTCGGCAACGGCGGGGTCGACGACCCGGACCGCACGCTCACCGGCCGCGCCCAGCTGGACTGGCTCAAGGCGGGCCTGAAGGCGTCCGACACCACCTGGCGGCTGGTCGGCAACTCGGTGATGGTCTCGCCGTTCGCCATAGGCTCCCTCTCCGCCGATCTGCTGAAGCCCCTCGCCAAGCTGCTGGGCCTGCCGCAGGAGGGCCTCGCCCTCAACACCGACCAGTGGGACGGCTACACCGACGACCGGCGCGAGCTCCTCGCCCACCTGCGCGCGAACGCGATCCGCAACACGGTCTTCCTCACCGGCGACATCCACATGGCCTGGGCCAACGACGTGCCGGTGGACGCCGGTACGTATCCGCTGTCCCCCTCGGCCGCCACGGAGTTCGTCGTCACCTCGGTCACCTCCGACAACCTCGACGACATGGTCAAGGTCCCGCAGGGCACGGTCTCCGCGGTCGCCGCACCCGTGATCCGCGCCGCCAACCGGCACGTCCACTGGGTCGACACCGACCGCCACGGCTTCGGCGTCCTGGACATCACGGCCGAGCGCGCGCAGATGGACTACTACGTCATCTCGGACCGCGCGAAGCGCGACGCGACCGCCACGTGGTCCCGCTCGTACCGCACCCGCAGCGGCACGCAGAAGATGGAGCGCGTCTACGACGCGGTCTGAGCCCCGGACAACGGCCGGCCAACCGGCTACAAGCTGTCGAGGAAGCCGAGCGCCACCCGCCAGGTGGCCTCGGCGGCCTCCTCGTCGTAGTCCGGCAGGTCTGGGTCGGTGTAGAGGTGACCCGCCCCCGCGTACCGGTACACCTCGACGTCGGCGCCGGTGCGGCCCATCTGGAGGTACCAGGCGCTGAGCCAGTCGTCCGTCTCGAACGGGTCGGGCTCCGCCACGTGCAACTGGACCGGCAGGTCGTCCGCCGTGGCGCCCGGCGCGATGTCCGACGTGCCGTGCAGGAGCAGCAGCCCGCGCGCCTTGTCGTCGCCGAGGGCGAGGGTCTGCGCGATGGAGGCGCCGAGCGAGAACCCGGCGTACACCAGCCCGCGCTCGGAGTACGGAGCGGCGGCCAGCACGGCCCGCTTCAGCAGCTCCTCCTTGCCGATCTTCTCCTTGTGCTCCATGCCCTCCTCGACCGTGTCGAACGTGCGTCCCTCGAAGAGGTCGGGCGTCCACACCTCGTGTCCGGCCGCGCGCAGCCGGTCGGCGGCCTGGAGCACCGCGGGCCGCAGCCCATGGGTCGAGTGAAAGAGCATGATGTTCATGAGGCCATGGTGCCAGCCGGGTGTGACAGGCCGGGATCGCGGCACTACCCAGGACGCCGCCGAAGTCACATGTTCATGCCCCCCGGGAGCCGGTTAGGTTCGGGGGCATGGAGAACCTCCTGCGACCGCTGATCGTGGTCGGTGGCTCGGTCGTGCTCACGCTGGTGATCGGCTGGGCCACCGACTTCCTGCTGCGCAAGGCCGACGAACGGCACCACGACACCCCGCTGTGGGGGCTGCTGCGCCGTGGCCGCATCCCGTACCAGCTCGTGCTCTTCGCGGCCCTGCTGAGAGGGTCGTACGACGAGGCGCAGCTGCTGGAGAGCCGCCGCGAGGGCATCGGCCAGGCGCTGACCCTCGTGCTGATCGGGTCGACCGCGTGGCTGGTGATCCGTATCGCCTCGGCGATCGTCGAGACGTCGTACAGCCGGTACGCCCATGCCCGGGCCCACCGCGACCCGGCCAGGGTCCGGCGGGTGCGCACCCAGGTGACGCTGATCATGCGGGTGGTGTCGGCGATCGTCGGTGTGGTGGCCGCGGCGAGCATGCTGCTGACGTTCCCGGCGTTCCGCGCGGCGGGTGCCTCGCTGCTGGCCTCGGCCGGCATCCTCGGCATCGTCGCCGGTGTCGCCGCGCAGTCCACGCTGAGCAACATGTTCGCGGGGTTCCAGATCGCCTTCGGCGACATGGTGCGCATCGGGGACACCGTCGTCGTGGACGGCGAGTGGGGCACGGTCGAGGAGATCACGCTGACGTTCCTGACCGTGCGCACCTGGGACGAGCGGCGGATCACCATGCCGGTGTCGTACTTCACGTCCAAGCCGTTCGAGAACTGGTCGCGCGGCACGCCCCAGATGACCGGCACCGTCTTCTGGCACGTCGACCACACGGCCCCCGTGGACGACATGCGCGAGAAGCTCCGCGACATCCTGCGCGAGTGCCCGGCCTGGGACGGCCGCGCCTACGACCTGTCCGTCACGGACACCACCCCGAACACCATGCAGGTGCGGGCCCTGGTGACCGCCAAGGACGCGGACGACATCTGGACCGTGCGGGTCACGGTCCGCGAGCGGATGGTCCGCTGGCTGACCGACGAGCACCCGTACGCCCTGCCCCGCGTCAACACGGCGGACGCGGCCACGCCCCCGGCCGCGTCCCGCAACGGCCACCGCCCGTCCCAGGACGGCGTCCCGCCCCAGCGCCGCTTCCACGGTTCGAGCCGGCCGGAGCGCTGACGGCACGGGTCGGCGGCCGCACAGCAGGAGGGCTGTCCGCAGTCGCGGGCAGCCCTCCTGCTGACGCTCTGGTCAGTGACCGCGCTCGGCGCCGCCGTTGACCTGGATGATCTGGGAGGTGATGTGCCCGGCGCCCGGCGAGGCCAGCCAGTGCAGGGTCTCGGCGACGTCCCCGGGAGTCCCGGCCCGCCCGTTCGAGGTCTCGCCGATGAGCCGCGCCCGCCGCTCCTCGGCCATCGCGTCCCCGAAGAACTCGGTGTCCTCGATGTAGCCGGGCGCGACCACGTTCACGGTGACGCCGCGCGGCCCCAGCTCCCGGGCCAGATCATGGGCGTACGGATGCAGCCCTGCCTTGGCCGCCGCGTACGCCCCGCTCCCGGACCCCCGGTAGGCGGCGATGGAGCTGAGGAACAGCACCCGCCCACCTGGCTCGGCGAGCCGCGGCTTCAGAGCCTCCGTGAGCAGGACGGCCGTCAGGGTGTTGAGCCGGAAGTTCACGGTCCAGGTGTGCGCGACGGCGTCCAGCGGATCGTCACCCGGGGCGTCCGGTTCCAGCAGTCCGCTGCCTCCGGCACTGTGCACGAGCACGTCCACGGACCCGAACTCCCGCTCCACGAAGGCGGCGACACCCCGTACGTCCTCCGGCTCGGCGAGATCGGCCGCACAGGTCAGCGCGCCGGGCACCTCGGCCTTCTCCAGCACCTCGGCCCGTCGCCCGAGCAGCAGCACCCGATCCCCACCCGCGGCGAACATCCGGGCCGCCGCGAGCCCAATTCCGGTTCCTCCACCACTTATTACTACGTTCCGTGCCATACGAGCGACCCTACGACCCATCAGCCACCGAGGTCGAACTCAGCGCAGGCTCCGCACGTCCAGATGCCGCAGCACCCGGTCCACCACCTCGGGATCCGCCCCGGGTTCACTCCGCGCCGCCAGCACCTCGTGCCGCGCCGCACTCAGCATCTCCTGCTGGATCCGCCGCACCCGTTTCACCCGCCGAGCGCGCTCCCGGTACGCCTCCCGCCGCTCGTCCTCGGCCAGTTCGGGACTGATCCGCACCCCGATGTCGAAGGCCCGCCGCAGCATCTGCTCGGACAGTTCCTCCGGCATGTCCTCGCTCTCCTCGATCTCCCGCAGCCTCCGCTTCGCCGCCTGCGCCGCCCGGATCGCCAGCGCCTTCGCGAACTCCTTCTCGACATCCGTGTCGGCGCGCACCCCCAGCCACCGCACCAGCCACGGCAACGTGAGCCCCTGTACCACCAGCGTCACCACGATCACGCCGAACGCGATGAAGATGATCTCGTCCCGGCTGGGGAACGGCGAGCCCGCGTCGGTCTCCAGCGGAATGGCCAGCACCAGCGCCACCGAGGCCACTCCCCGCATCCCGGACCACCACATCACCACGGTCTCGCGCCAGCTCACCGGGATGTCCTCGTCGTAGTCCCGTCGCGCGTGCAGCCGCTTCGTCAGCCAGGTCGCCGGCAGCAGCCACAACAGCCGTACGAACACGACCACGCAGACGACCAGCGCCGCCCACCCGAGCAGCTCGCCCCACCGGCCGGACGCCGTGTGGATCGCGTTGTGCAGCTCCAGCCCGACCAGCCCGAACGCGACGCCGGTGACGAGCGTGTCGACGATGTTCCAGAACGTGTGCCCGGCCAGCCGCGTCATGACGTCGTCGGCATCGGACCCGTACTCCGCGAGGAACAGCGCGGTGGTGAGCACGGCGAGCACCCCGGACCCGTGCATCTCCTCGGCCAGGACGTACGAGGCGTACGGCACCAGCAGGGTCAGCCCGATCTGGAGGGTCGCGTCCCCGAGCAGTTCCATCAGTTTGTTCGCGCCCCAGCCCAGCGCGAGGCCCACGGCCACCGCCACCACGGCCGACAGCACCAGATCGAGCCCGGCCTTCCAGGGGGAGAACGTCCCGCTGACGGCGGCGGCGATCGCCACGTGGTACAGGACGATGGCCGTCACGTCGTTGAACAGCCCCTCGCCCTCCAGGATCGACACCAGCCGGCGCGGCAGCCCCAGTTGCCCGGCGACGGCGGTCGCCGCGACCGGGTCCGGCGGCGCGACCAGCGCGCCGAGTGCGAACGCCGCGGCCAGCGGCAGCCCCGGCACGATCGCGTTGGCCGCGGCGGCCACACAGGTCATGGTGACGAACACCAGCGCCACGGCCAGCAGGAAGATCGGTCTCTTGTTCGCCGCGAACTGCCGCCAGGACGTGCGGCGCACGGCGGCGTACAGCAGCGGCGGCAACAGCAGCGGCAGGATCAGGTCCGGCGGGATCTCGACGTTCGGTACGAAGTCGAGCAGCGCGAGCACTATGCCCAGGAGCGTCATCAGCACCGGCGCGGGCACGCTGAACCGGTCCCCGACCGGGACACTGATCACGGCCCCGAGCAGCAGCACGAAAAGCAGGGCCAACTGATCCACGGTCAGCGCTCCGGTAGGTCAGACGTTCACACGACTGACCTCAAGCCTGCCACGCAACTCCCGGGACAAACCGTTTCGGCACCCTTCATGACGGGCTAAAGCGAACGCCGCATCCCCTGGTGCGGAATGCCCGCCTCCAAGTACTCCGGCCCGTAGGCCTCGTAGCCGAGCCGCTCGTAGAAGCCCAGCGCGTGGGTCTGGGCGTGCAGGTCCACGGCGGCGAGGCCACGCGCGCGTGCCGCGTCCTCGATGGCCCGCACCAGGGCGACGCCGACACCGAGTCCGCGCGCGTGGGCGGCCACGGCGAGCCGGCCGAGGGAGCCCACGGACGCGTCGGCTCCCGTCTGTGCCACGGCCGCCTCCCCGAGCAGCAGCCGCCCCGTCCCGAGCGGCACGCCGTCCCCCCGGACCGCCAGCACATGGACGGCCCCCGAGTCGTACGCGTCGTACTCGATGTCCTCCGGCACGCCCTGCTCGCCGACGAACACCTCCTTGCGCACCGCGAAGCACGCCTCACGGTCGGCCGGGCCCTCGGCGACCCGCACCACGTACGGCAGCGACGGCGACGGCGTCCCGCTCATGCGTACGTCTCCTCCCGGACCTGGTCCAGCGCCTTCTGGAGGTCCTCCGGGTACTCGCAGGAGAACTCCGCCCACTGCCCGTCCCCGGGGTGCTCGAAGCCGAGCCGCACCGCGTGCAGCCACTGGCGGGTCAGACCGAGCCGCTTGGCGAGCGTCGGGTCGGCGCCGTACGTCAGGTCGCCGACGCAGGGGTGCCGGTGGGCGGCCATGTGGACGCGGATCTGGTGCGTGCGGCCGGTCTCCAGCTTCACGTCCAGCAGGGACGCCGCCCGGAAGGCCTCGATCAGGTCGTAGTGCGTGACGGACGGCTTGCCCTCGGCGGTGACGGCCCACTTGTAGTCGTGCTGCGGGTGGCGGCCGATGGGCGCGTCGATGGTGCCGCTGGTCGGGTCGGGGTGGCCCTGGACGAGCGTGTGGTACCGCTTGTCGACCGTGCGCTCCTTGAACTGGCGCTTCAGGGACGTGTACGCGTACTCCGACTTGGCGACCACCATCAGACCGGACGTGCCGACGTCGAGCCGGTGCACGATGCCCTGGCGCTCCGCGGCCCCCGAGGTCGAGATCCGGTACCCGGCGGCGGCCAGGCCCCCGATGACGGTCGGGCCGGTCCAGCCCGGCGACGGGTGCGCGGCCACGCCCACCGGCTTGACGATCACGACCACGTCATCGTCGTCATGCACGATCTCCATGCCCTCGACCGGCTCGGCCACCACCTGCACCGGCGCGGGCGCCTGCGGCATCTCGACCTCCAGCCAGGCGCCGCCGTGCACCCGCTCGGACTTGCCGACCACCGATCCGTCGACCGTGACCTTCCCCGCGGCGGCGAGCTCGGCCGCCTTGGTCCGGGAGAAGCCGAACATGCGGGAGATGGCGGCGTCGACGCGCTCGCCCTCCAGTCCGTCGGGCACGGGCAGGGTACGGATCTCGGGAATCGTGCTCACCCGTCGAGTATGCCGGACGGGTCCGACAGCTCCGTACGGAGCCTGTGGACAACTCCGCGCGGGGCCCTTGACGGGCTCAGTCCTTGTGGACGGTCCCGTCGGGGTCGAGCCCCTTGAACGACAGCAGCACGATCAGGATGCCGCCGCACACGATCGCCGAGTCGGCCAGGTTGAACACGGCGAAGTGCTTGGGCGCGATGAAGTCCACGACCGCGCCCTCGAAGACGCCCGGCGCCCGGAAGATCCGGTCGGTGAGGTTGCCCAGCGCACCGCCGAGCAGCAGGCCGAGCGCGATCGCCCAGGGCAGGCTGTAGAGCTTGCGGGCGAGCCGGGCGATCACCACGATCACCGCCGCCGCGATCATGGTGAAGATCACCGTGAAGGCCTCGCCGAAGCCGAACGCGGCGCCCGCGTTGCGGATCGCCTCGAACTTCAGCCAGTCCCCGATGATCTCGATGGGCGGGTGGTGCTCCAGCTTGGCCACCACGATCATCTTGCTGATCAGGTCGAGGGCGTACGCGAACGTGGCGACCGCGAACAGGACCGCGATCCGGCGCTTGCCCCGGGGCCGCCCGGCCGGGGCCTGGGTGCCCTCGGAGTCGGCGCGCCCGCCCGGCGCCGCGTCCTCGCCGGGCCGCCCCCGGCCGTTGCCGGTCGCGTCCGGTGTGTCCGGCGTACCGATGATGCGCTCCGCCTCTGCCACGTGAGTCCCTCAACCTAGGTGCCTGACTGAGGACGAGGGTACGGCACACCCCGGGCGTCCCACGTGCTCAGGAGGCATTCGGCGGCCGGTCAGTACCGGCGTTCCTGCTTCTGCTTGCACTCCACGCACAGGGTGGCCCGCGGGAAGGCCTGCATGCGGGCCTTGCCGATGGGGTTGCCGCAGTTCTCGCACAGGCCGTAGGTGCCCGCGTGCAGGCGCTCCAGGGCGCGCTCGGTCTGGACGAGCATCTCGCGCGCGTTGGCGGCCAGGGCCAGCTCGTGCTCGCGGGTGATGTTCTTGGTCCCGGTGTCCGCCTGGTCGTCGCCCGCGCCGTCCCCGGAGTCCCGCATCAGACCGGCGAGCGACCGCTCCGACGACGTGATCTCCTCACGCAGCCGGATCTCCTCGGACGTCAGCTCGGCACGCGCCTCCTCGACCTCCGCCTCCGTCCAGGGGTCCTCGCCCGGGCGAACCGCGAGCTCACCGGGCTCCGCCGCTGCCGCCCGTGCCTTCGGAACCGCGGTCTTGGCCGCCGTCGCCGTACCAGGAGTCTTCTTCGCACCCACGGTCGTCGCTCCCGTCTGCTGCGCGGCCTCGGCCGCACCCGCCTTCTTGGCCGTGTTGCTCCCGGCCGTGTCCTGTGTGACCGCGCCGGTCCGGGCCGCGCCCTTCCCGACAGCGCCCTTCGTGGTGGTGCTCTCGCCTCCGGCGCGAACGCCCTCGGCCTCGACGCCCTTCTTCCCGACGCCGGCCTTCCCAGCGGCCCCGGCCTTGGCGGCCTTCGCCCTCTTGACCGCGGCCTTCTTTGCCGCCGTCCCCTGGACAGCAGCTTCTTTGGCCACCGCTTCCGTGGCCGGGGCCCTATCGCCCGCGACCTTGGCTTCCGTCTCCTTCGCCGCCGCCTTGTTGGCCGCCGTCTCCTTGGCCGCCGCCTCGTCGGCCGAGGCCCTCTCGCCCGCGACCTTGGCCGCCGTCTCCATGGCCGCTGTCTTCTCGGCCGCCGTCTCCAGGGCCGCTGCCTTCTCGGCCGGGGCTTTGGCCGCCGCCTTCTTGACCGCCGCCTTCTCTGCCGCCGCTTTCCTGGTCGCCGCCTTCTTGGCCGCCGTCTCCATGGCCGGGGCCCTCTCGGCCGAGGCCCTCTCGCCCGCGACCTTGGCCGCCGCTTTCTTGGCCGCCGCCTCCTTGGCGGGGGCCCCTTCACCCGCGGCCTTGGCCGCCGTCTTCTTGACCGCCGCCTTCTCGGCCGCCGCCTCCTTGGCCGGGGCCCTCTCCCCCGCGGCCTTGGCCGCCGTCTTCTTGACCGCCGCCTTCTCGGCCGCCGCTTTCCTGGTCGCCGCCTTCTTGGCCGCCGCCTCCTTTGCCGACGGCTTCGTGGTCGGGGCCTTCCTGGCCGGGGCCCTCTCACCCGCGGCCTTGGCCGCCGCCTTCCTGGCCGGGGCCCTCTCGCCCGCGACCTTGGCCGCCGTCTCCTTTGCCACCGCCTCCTTGGCCGGGGCATTCCCGGCCGCGGTCCTGGCCGTCGTCTTCCCGGCCGTCGCCTTCCCGGCTGCCGTCTTCCTCGCCGCCGGGCTCTTGGCCGCCGCCTCCGCAGGAGCCCTGGCCGCCGCCCCCTCCGCCGGAGCCCTGGCCGCGGCCTTCTTCGGCGCGGCCTTCCTGGTCACAGCCTTCCCGGCCTTGGCCACCGCTTCCTCGGCCACAGCCGTCTTGGCCGCCACCTTCTCGACGGCCGCCTTCGTCTTCTTGACAGCCGCCTTCGTCCCCTCCGTCGCCTTCCCGGCCGCCCCCTTCGCCGCCCGCCCCGCCGAGCCCCCCTGCGTGGTCTTCTTCCCGCCCACGTCCTTGGCCGCACCGCCGGAGGCCTCCGCGGACCTGCCGGACGCCGGCTGCTGTACGGCGGTCTTCTTCGCCACCATGGCCGCGGCCCCTTCACATATTGTGATCTTGCTCGCGAATCGTGCTGGGACGATAAATCGACTTGAGTCCCGCGGCAACGGGGCACACCGCCCGATTCGCCCGCCTCGCGCACCCGCGCGGCGAACCTGCATCCGTTGTGCCCAGCTCCCCGCCCGGTAATCCGCCGAGCCGGACGTCCCAGGATCCGAACACCCATACCTCGCCATTCGGGTCATCAAACCCATACGTCACCTCTGCCGACGTCCCGTAGGCCCCTCTGACCCCGACCGCCCCGGAAAAGCGGTCGGCCGCTGTCCGCGCGGCGCCGTACACTGGGCGGAGCGAAAAGCGTGGATGGGGACGAGTAGCGGCGTACGCAGCCCAGAGCGACCCGGGGACGGTGGGAGCCCGGGGGCGAGCGCGACGTGAAGATCACCCCGGAGCCGCCGGAAGAAAACCGCCGCCGAGCGCAGTGGCCAGTAGAACCGGCATCGCGACCCCAATGAGGGGGCTCACCGACGCACACCCCGCGCCGGAGGGCCAAGGAGGGTGGTACCGCGGGAGCGCGCCGAAGGCGGCGCAGGCACAGACGTAGCTCTCGTCCCTCCGGACGGAAGGCAGCAAGTCCGCCGGAGGAAGCCCGCTGATGACATCGCCGACGTACCGCCAGGTGCCCGCCCAGGTCGACCTGCCCGCCCTCGAGCACGCCGTGCTCGACTTCTGGCGCGAGCAGAAGATCTTCGCCAAGAGCCTGGAACAGTCCGAGGGCCGCCCGGAGTGGGTGTACTACGAGGGTCCGCCCACCGCCAACGGCATGCCCGGTGCCCACCACATCGAGGCCCGCGTCTTCAAGGACGTCTTCCCCCGCTTCCGCACCATGCGCGGCTACCACGTGGCCCGCAAGGCCGGCTGGGACTGCCACGGCCTCCCGGTGGAGCTGACCGTGGAGAAGGAGCTCGGCTTCTCCGGCAAGCAGGACATCGAGGCGTACGGCATCGCGGAGTTCAACGCGAAGTGCCGCGAGTCGGTGACCCGGCACACGGACGCCTTCGAAGAACTCACGAGGCGCATGGGGTTCTGGACCGACCTCAACGCCCCCTACCGCACCATGGACCCCGACTACATCGAGTCGGTCTGGTGGTCGCTCAAGGAGATCTTCAACAAGGGCCTGCTGGTCCAGGACCACCGCGTCGCCCCCTGGTGCCCCCGCTGCGGCACGGGCCTGTCGGACCACGAGCTGGCGCAGGGTTACGAGACGGTCGTCGACCCGTCGGTCTTCGTCCGCTTCCCGCTGACCTCCGGCCCGCTGGCCGGCGAGGCCGCGCTCCTGGTGTGGACGACCACGCCCTGGACCCTGGTCTCCAACACCGCGGTCGCCGCGCACCCCGAGGTGACCTACGTCGTGGCGACAAACGGCGAGGAGAAGCTGGTCGTCGCCGAGCCGCTCGTCGCCAAGGCCCTCGGCGAGGGCTGGGAGACCACCGGCCGGACCTTCACGGGCGCCGAGATGGAGCGCTGGGCGTACCAGCGCCCGTTCGAGCTCGTCGAGTTCCCGGAGACCGAGGGCGGCACGCACTACGTCGTGAACGCCGAGTACGTCACGACCGAGGACGGTACGGGTCTGGTCCACCAGTCCCCCGCCTTCGGTGAGGACGACCTGAAGGTCTGCCGCGCGTACGGCCTGCCGGTCGTGAACCCGGTCCGCGCGGACGGCACGTTCGAGGAGGGCGTCCCCCTCGTCGGCGGCGTCTTCTTCAAGAAGGCGGACGAAAAGCTCACCGAGGACCTCCAGCAGCGCGGCCTGCTCTTCAAGCACATCCCGTACGAGCACAGCTACCCGCACTGCTGGCGCTGCCACACCGCGCTTCTCTACTACGCGCAGCCCTCCTGGTACATCCGCACCACCGCGGTCAAGGACCGCCTCCTCGCGGAGAACGAGAACACCAACTGGTTCCCGGACACGGTCAAGAACGGCCGGTACGGCGACTGGCTGAACAACAACATCGACTGGGCGCTGTCCCGCAACCGCTACTGGGGCACCCCGCTGCCGATCTGGCGCTGCGAGGACGACCACCTCACCTGCGTCGGCTCCCTCACGGAGCTGACCGAGCTGACCGGCACCGACCAGTCGGGCCTGGACCCGCACCGCCCGTTCATCGACGAGGTCACCTTCGCCTGCCCGCAGGACGGCTGCGGCGAGACGGCCACGCGCGTGCCCGAGGTCATCGACGCCTGGTACGACTCGGGTTCGATGCCGTTCGCGCAGTGGGGCTACCCGTACAGGAACAAGGAGATCTTCGAGTCCCGTTACCCGGCGCAGTTCATCTGCGAGGCCATCGACCAGACCCGCGGCTGGTTCTACACGCTGATGGCGGTCGGCACGCTGGTCTTCGACAAGTCGTCGTACGAGAACGTGGTCTGCCTCGGCCACATCCTCGCCGAGGACGGCCGCAAGATGTCCAAGCACCTGGGCAACACCCTGGAGCCGATCCCGCTCATGGACCGGCACGGCGCCGACGCGGTCCGCTGGTTCATGGCGGCCGGCGGCTCCCCGTGGGCGGCCCGCCGCGTGGGTCACGGCACGATCCAGGAGGTCGTCCGCAAGACGCTGCTGACGTACTGGAACACGGTCGCCTTCCAGGCCCTGTACGCCCGTACGACGGGCTGGGCCCCGTCGGAGGCCGACCCGGCGCCGGCCGAGCGCCCGGTCCTGGACCGCTGGCTGCTGTCCGAACTGCACGCGCTCACCGACCAGGTCACCCAGGCGCTGGACGCCTACGACACCCAGCGCGCCGGCAAGCTGCTGTCCGCGTTCGTCGACGACCTGTCGAACTGGTACGTGCGCCGCTCCCGCCGCCGCTTCTGGCAGGGCGACAAGGCGGCGCTGCGCACGCTGCACGAGGTCGTCCAGACGGTGACACAGCTGATGGCCCCGCTGACCCCGTTCATCACCGAGCGGGTGTGGCAGGACCTGATCGTTCCGGTCACCCCGGGGGCCCCGGAGTCGGTCCACCTGTCGGCCTGGCCCGAGGCGGACCTCACCGCCATCGACCCGGAGCTGTCGAAGCAGATGGTGCTGGTGCGCCGGCTCGTGGAGCTGGGCCGTGCCACGCGCGCGGAGTCGGGCGTCAAGACCCGTCAGCCGCTGTCCCGCGCCCTGATCGCGGCGACGGGCTTCGACACGCTGGACTCGGAACTGCGCGCGCAGATCACCGAGGAGCTGAACGTCGAGTCCCTCGCGACGCTGAGCGAGGTCGGCGGCTCCCTGGTGGACACCACCGCGAAGGCCAACTTCCGCGCGCTCGGCAAGCGGTTCGGCAAGCGGGTCCAGGACGTGGCCAGGGCCGTCGCGAACGCGGACGCGGCCGCGCTGTCCCTGGCCCTGCGCGAGGGCACGGCGTCGGTGGAGGTCGACGGCGAGACCATCACGCTGGCTCCCGACGAGGTGATCATCACGGAGACGCCGCGCGAGGGCTGGTCGGTGGCGTCCGACGCGGGCGCGACGGTCGCCCTGGACCTGGAGATCACGGAGGAGCTCCGCCGTGCGGGGCTGGCCCGTGACGCGATCCGCCTGATCCAGGAGGCCCGCAAGAACAGCGGCCTCGACGTGGCCGACCGCATCGCACTGCGCTGGACCGCCACGGACCCGGCGACGGTCGCGGCCCTCACCGACCACGCCGGCCTGATCGCCGACGAGGTCCTGGCGACGGACTTCGCGCAGGGCGACGCGGACGACAGCTACGGCAACCCGTTCACGGACGAGGCCCTGACGCTGGCGTTCCGCCTGCGCAAGGCGTAACCCACAGGGCGTAGGCCACAGACCGAAGGCCCGGACCCGCCAAAGATCTTGGCGGGTCCGGGCCTTCGGCGTTGCGTACGCACGAACGGATGTCGCAAAGGGCCGACGCGTGCGGCAAAAGGGCGGGGCCCCGGGTTCAACCCGGGGCCCCGCCCTGAACGCTGCCGACGTCTACGCCGTACTACTGGCCATCAGGCCGTCAGTTGTCATCCTCGTCGATCAGGAAGCCCCGCATGGGCGAGGGCGCCTGACCCATCGGCGACGGGCCCTGCGGACGCACCGGCGCCATCGGCTGGGTCATCGCCGGAGACATCTGCTGCTGACCGCCGTAGGACGGACCGGACGGCGAGGGAGCGCCGCCCATCGTCTGGTTGCCACCGCCGTACGACGGGGCGCTCGCGCCGGCCGGTGCCATGGAAGGCGCCGGGGACGGCGGGAGGGACGCGGTCGCCGGGGTGCGCGGCGGGGCCAGCGAGTCGTCCGACTGGGTCTCCAGCTGACGCAGCTGCGACTCCAGGTACGACTTCAGGCGCGTGCGGTACTCGCGCTCGAAGCCGCGCAGGTCCTCGACCTTGCGCTCCAGCGTCGCGCGGGCGGACTCCAGGGAGCCCATCGCGACGCGGTGCTTCTCCTGCGCGTCCCGCTCCAGGGCGTCGGCCTTGGCACGGGCGTCACGCTCCAGACCCTCGGCACGCGAACGCGCCTCGCCGACGATCTTGTTGGCTTCGGACCGGGCCTCGGCGATCGCCTGGTCGGCGGTCTGCTGGGCCAGCGAGAGGACACGGGCGGCGCTGTCGCCACCGGGGCCTCCTTGACCGGGGCCGCCCATCGGACCGCCCATGGGGCCGCCCATCGGACCACCCATCTGCTGCTGCATCGGGGGCTGACCCATCGGACCGGGACCCTGGCCCATGGGGCCGGGACCGCCAGGACCCTGGGGACCACCCTGACCGCCGGGACCGGCGGGCAGCTGCGGGGCACCGCTCGGCAGCTGGGGCGGACCACCCATGGGGCCACCCATCTGCTGCTGCGGCGGGCCCGATATGCCGGCGGGTACGGGACCACCAGGACCGCGCATGCCCTGCTGCTGCTGTTGCTGCTGATCCTGCTGCTCCGGAGGCTTGCGCATGTTCTGCTGGTTCTGGGCAGCAGCGCGCGTGGCCGCGGCCAGTTTGGCGCGCAGGTCCTCGTTCTCGCGGAGCAGGCGGGTCAGTTCGGCTTCGACCTCGTCGAGGAAGGCATCGACCTCGTCCTCGTCATAGCCTTCTCGGAGGCGGACGGTCGTGAACTGCTTGTTCCGCACGTCCTCGGGGGTCAACGGCATCTCTTCACCTCAACGTAGTCGTCGGCATTCGGCAAGACCGTAGTTCACATCGCTCACAGCCGGCTCACGATCGAGATCAGGATGTAGACGATGATCATCAGCACGAAGAAGGACAGGTCGAGCGCCACGCCCCCGAGACGCAGCGGCGGAATGAACCGCCGCAGAAGCTTGAGCGGTGGATCCGTGACAGTGTAGGTGGCCTCCAGAACGACCACCATCGCCTTGCCTGGTTGCCATGAGCGGGCGAACTGGAAGACGTAGTCCATGACCAACCGGAAGATGAGCACGATGAGGAAGCACATCAGCGCGATGTAGACGACATCCAAAACCACGCTCATGACCTGTTGCTTCCCTCTCCCCTGTGCCCTGCTGTTACTGCTGCTTCCGGTGTTACGTCTCAGCTCTGGTTGAAGAACCCGCCCTCTGCGATGCGGGCCTTGTCCTCCGCCGTGACATCGACGTTAGCAGGCGACAACAGGAACACCTTCTGCGTCACCCGCTCGATACTGCCGTGAAGACCAAACACCAAACCGGCCGCAAAGTCGACAAGTCGCTTCGCATCTGTGTCGTCCATCTCAGTCAGATTCATGATCACCGGAGTGCCTTCACGGAAGTGTTCCCCGATGGTACGGGCCTCGTTGTAGGTCCGTGGGTGGAGCGTGGTGATCCGGTAAGGCTCTCGTTCGGACACGACCTTGGGCATGATCACCGGTGCGTTCTTCTCCAGACTTGCGCGTTCTTGTGTGATGGATGCCACGGGCGCGATGCGCGCCGGGCGGCCGGATTCCGCGGGTAGCGAAGCGGAACGGGCGGCCGGTTCACGAGGTGCGGACGGCTGTACGACTCGTACCTCTTCGTCCCTTTGGGGCTGATGTGAGCCGTGCGGCTGGTGGGACGGCTCGTGCCGTCGGTGGTCCCGCTCGGGCTCCGGGTCCAGTTCGGGTTCGAAGTCGTCGTCGGGGTCGAATCCGCGGCCGTCGTACCCATCGTCCTCCACGAGGCCGAGGTAGACCGCCATCTTGCGCATCGCGCCGGCCATGCTCTGAGTCCTCCGCTCTGTGGTGGATCGGCTGACGACTGCCAAGTGCCCGCGATCCACGAGGTCCTTGAATCCGCCTATCGGCGGCAATGACCATATTTTCTGCTGTGGTCCGACTTCCTGGCGACGTTACCCGAGCCTGGGGCGGACTCCGAGTACCGCGCTGCCGACGCGCACATGTGTCGCTCCGGCCGCCACGGCCTGTTCGAGGTCCGCACTCATCCCTGCCGAGACCATGGTGGCAGCCGGATGACTCCGGCGCAGGTCAGTCGACAAATCCATCAACCGCCCGAACGCCGCCTGTTCGCGTCCCGCGTACTCCCCGGTCAGCGGCGCGACGGTCATCAGTCCGCCGAGCCGCAGCCCCGGCGCCTGCGCGACGAGGTCGGCCAACTCTTCGATTCCGGCGGGCGCGACGCCTCCCCGCTCACCCCGCTCGCTCTCACCGGCGTCGAGTGCGACCTGGATGAGACACCCCAGCTCCCGTCCGGCGCGGACAGCCTCCTTCGACAGAGCTGTGACGAGCTTGGAACGATCGACGGACTGCACGAAGTCCGCGTAACCGACCACGGATCGCACTTTGTTGGTCTGGAGTTGACCGACAAAATGCCAAGTAAGGGGCAGATCCATACAGGCGGCGGCCTTCGGTGCCGCGTCCTGATCACGGTTCTCGGCGACGTGCCGCACGCCGAGTTCCGCCAGGATCCGCACATCGGTCGCGGGGTAGGTCTTGGTGACCACGATCAGGGTCACCTCTTCGCGCCCCCGACCGGCGGCCGCGCACGCGTCGGCGATGCGCCGCTCCACTTTCGCCAGATTCGCGGCGAGTTCGTCCTTACGGTCCGTCATGCCTTATCAGTCCAGCCACACATAGCCCGCGAGCCGACCGGTGGTGCGGTCGCGGCGGTACGAGAAGTGATCGTCCGACTCCAGCGTGCACACCGGCGATTGCGCCCGGTCACGCACTCCGAGCCGTTCCAGCTGTGCGTGCACTCCGGCGCTCACGTCGACCGCCGGAGTGCCCCAACTCGTCTCGGCGTACGCCGCCGGCTCGATGGCGGACACCTCGGCGCGCATCGCCTCGGGCACTTCGTAACACCGGCCGCAGACGGTGGGTCCGGTGCGGGCGACGATCCGGGAGGGCTCGGCGCCCAGCTCCGTCATCGCGCGTAGCGCGGCCGGGACGACTCCGGCGATCATGCCGGGCCGGCCCGCGTGGGCCGCGGCGGCGATCCCGGCGACGGGGTCGGCGAGCAGTACCGGCACGCAGTCGGCGGTGAGCACGGCGAGGGCGAGTCCCCGCCGCGTCGTGACGATCGCGTCGACCGACGGGATCTCGGGCGAAGATCCCCACGGCCCGTCCACCACCGCCACGTCGGCCCCGTGCACCTGGTTCATCCAGACCACCCGGTCCGGCTCGACGCCCAGGGACTTCGCGGCCAGCTCGCGGTTGGTGCGTACGGCGTCCGGATCGTCACCGACCGCTCCGCCGAGATTGAGCTCCTCATACGGAGCGGCGCTCACCCCGCCCCACCGGTCGGTGAAGGCGAAGTGGGCGCCGCTCACGCTTTCGCGCTGTCCTATCACGTCAGAAGGATCACTTGAGGAAGTCCGGTACGTCCAGTTCCTCGGCCGCGCTGTCCGAGTAGGTCCGCGGCGCCGGCGGGACCGGCGGGGCGACCGGGATGTCGTTGACCGGTTCCGGAGCGGGCTCCGGGTCCTCCTTCGGGGTCACGCTGCCGAGCGAACCGAAGGACGGGCGGCTCTCGGTCTGCCGTGCCGGGGCCGGCTCCTCGCGCTTGGCCGAGGTCGAGCCGATCACGTTCTCCCGGCGGGCCGGGGGCTGGCCGCCGTCGAAGCCGGCCGCGATCACGGTGACCCGGACCTCGTCGCCGAGGGCGTCGTCGATCACCGCGCCGAAGATGATGTTGGCCTCGGGGTGGGCGGCCTCGCTCACCAGCTGGGCGGCCTCGTTGATCTCGAAGAGACCGAGGTCCGAGCCACCGGAGATGGAGAGCAGCACACCGCGGGCGCCGTCGATGGACGCCTCCAGCAGCGGCGAGGAGATCGCCATCTCGGCGGCGGCCACCGCGCGGTCGTCGCCGCGGGCGGAGCCGATGCCCATCAGTGCCGAGCCTGCCTCGGACATGACCGACTTGACGTCGGCGAAGTCGAGGTTGATGAGGCCCGGGGTGGTGATGAGGTCGGTGATGCCCTGCACACCGGAGAGCAGGACCTGGTCGGCCGACTTGAAGGCGTCCAGTACCGAGACCTGGCGGTCCGAGATGGACAGCAGCCGGTCGTTCGGGATGACGATGAGGGTGTCGACCTCTTCGCGGAGCTCGGCGATGCCGTCCTCGGCCTGGTTCGCGCGGCGCCGTCCCTCGAAGGTGAACGGGCGCGTGACCACGCCGATGGTGAGGGCGCCCAGATTGCGCGCGATGTTGGCCACGACGGGCGCGCCGCCGGTGCCGGTGCCGCCACCTTCACCGGCCGTCACGAAGACCATGTCGGCCCCCTTGAGGACCTCCTCGATCTCCTCGCGGTGGTCCTCGGCGGCCTTGCGGCCGACCTCCGGATTGGCTCCGGCGCCGAGTCCGCGGGTGAGTTCACGGCCGACGTCCAGCTTGACGTCGGCGTCGCTCATCAACAGAGCTTGCGCGTCGGTGTTGATGGCGATGAACTCGACGCCCTTGAGACCGACCTCGATCATCCGGTTGATGGCATTGACACCACCGCCGCCGACACCGATGACTTTGATGACTGCGAGGTAGTTCTGCGGTGCTGCCACGTCGAAGGCCTCTCGCCTCGAGTTACGTGTCGCCGAATCACCGTGGCGCGCTGCGCCCCGCGACCCGACGACTGATGCCGAATGGGACGGTCCGTATCGCCGACCCGAACCCTAACCCTGAAGTTTAGGGTTACCAGTGTGTCTGTTCCTTGGAGTCTTCTGAACAGGACACTAAGTCGACAAGTGGCGCTCCTTCAACGAACACGCCGAACCTCCCGTTTTTCTTTTCACCCTATGTGATCAGCCGTAGCACTGCCCAACCAGGGTGCTGGCCTGCGCGGATGTGCGTCAACTCCCTGCTGACGCGGGCGCGGTGGGAACACTCACGTCGAAGTACCGTGCGGCGGGCGAGGCTTTCATCAGGGCGGTGAGCGTACGGGCCTTCGCGGCGCCCTTCTCGCTGCTCCCCCAGGCGATCGTGCGGCCGTCCCGCAACTCCAGCGAGATGTCGTCGTAGGAACGGACCTTGACGATCCGTGTGTCGCGTGCGACGGCGGCCGGAACGGCGCGGGCGACGCCCACCGCCTCGCGCACCAGCCGGGACTCGCCGAAACGGCGCAGGCTCGCGGCGGCGGAACTGGACCGGGAGAGCGTCAATTCCAGTGCGGGAACGCCTTTCGGCGCCTCAGAAACCGTAGCGAAACGGACACCTTCGTCGTCCACTTCGACGAACTTTCCGCCCTTTTGGACAATCAGAACCGGAGTCCGCTCGACCACTTTCAGGTCGATTCCATGGGGCCAGGAACGGACCACGTCAACCGAGTCGATTCGGGGCAACTTCTGCCGCAGTCGCGTCCCGATCGCATCGGTGTCGACGGAGATCAGCGGCTTCCCGAGCGGGACGTCGGCGGCCGCCTCGACCTGATGCGGTGTCAGGACCCGGGTCCCCGACACGGAGACGTGCTCGGCGCGCAGCCAGTCGGAGCCGTAGAACAGCCACACCGTCGGGATGCCGAGGAACACCAGGGCGAGACCCAGAATGACGATCATACGAAGGTGACGTCGCCTCAGGCGCCTGACCGGCGGCGGGCCGGACGACTCCCGCTGGCGTTCACCGCGCTCGGCGGTGGTCGATCCGGCCACGCTCCCCTGCCTTCCGTCATACGGTCCTAGCGGTGTGCACGAGCGGCGGCGATCGCCTCGTACACCATGCCGACGAGCAGGTCGTCGGCGTCCCGGCGGCCGAACTCGGCGGCGGCGCGGGACATCTGGTACAGCCGGTGCGGATCGGCGAGCACGGGCAGGACGTTCTGCTGGACCCACTCGGGGGTCAGCTCCGCGTCGTCGACCAGCAGGCCGCCGCCGGCCTTGACCACCGGCTGGGCGTTGAGCCGCTGTTCGCCGTTGCCGATGGGCAGCGGGACGTAGGCGGCCGGGAGCCCGACGGCGGAGAGCTCGGCGACGGTCATCGCGCCCGCGCGGCAGAGCATCATGTCGGCCGCGGCGTACGCGAGGTCCATCCGGTCCAGGTAACTTACCGGGATGTAGGGGGGCATCCCCGGCATCTGCTGGACCTGCGGCAGTTCGTTCTTCGGGCCGACCGCGTGCAGGATCTGGATCCCGGCCTGCTGGAGCCAGGGCGCGACCGTCTGCACGACCTCGTTGAGGCGGCGGGCGCCCTGGGAGCCGCCGGAGACCAGCAGCGTGGGCAGGTTGGGGTCGAGCCCGAACGCGGCGCGGGCCTCGGGGCGTACGGCGGCCCGGTCCAGGGTGGCGATGGAGCGGCGCAGCGGGATGCCGATGTAGCGGGCGCCGCGCAGCTTGCTGTCCGGGGTGGAGACGGCGACCTGGCTGGCGTACCGCGAGCCGATCTTGTTGGCCAGGCCCGGGCGGGCGTTGGCCTCGTGGATGACGATCGGCACGCCGAGGCGCTTGGCCGCGAGGTAGCCGGGCAGGGCGACGTAGCCGCCGAAGCCGACCACGGCGTCCGCCTTGGTGCGCTCCAGGATCTGCTCGGTCGCCTTGATGGTGCCGCGCAGCCGGCCCGGGACGGTGATCAGCTCGGGGGTGGGCTTGCGTGGCAGCGGTACGGCGGGGATCAGCGCGAGTTCGTACCCACGCTCGGGTACGAGACGGGTCTCCAGGCCTCGCTCCGTGCCCAGGGCCGTGATGCCCACGGTCGGATCCTGCCTGCGCAGGGCGTCCGCGAGGGCGAGCGCGGGCTCGATGTGGCCCGCGGTTCCTCCGCCGGCGAGTACGACATGCACCGAAATTCACCGCTCTCCGGACGAGCGCGCCGCCGAGGCGCGCCGTCGCATCGTGTTCCATCTCCGGGGACTCCGGCCGGAACCGGTTCCCCCAGCCCCCCGCTTTCTACCAAAGCGGGGTTGCCGCATCGCAAGCGCCGCCCGCGCAGCGGGCTCGTCGCGCGCGAAGGCGATCAGCAGCCCGATGGCGAACATGGTCGGCAGCAGGGCGGATCCCCCGTAGGAGAACAGCGGGAGGGGGACGCCGGCGATCGGCAGCAGACCGAGCACCGCACCGATGTTGATCACGGCCTGGGCCGTGATCCAGGTGGTCACGCCTCCCGCGGCATACCTCACGAAGGGGTCCTCCGTGCGTCCGGCCACGCGGATACCCGCATAGCCTAGAGCCGCGAAGAGGGCGAGTACCGACAGCGTCCCCGCCAGGCCCAGTTCCTCACCGGTGACGGCGAAGATGAAGTCGGTGTGGGCTTCGGGGAGTTGACCCCATTTCTCCACACTCGCACCCAGCCCGGAGCCGAAGATTCCGCCGGAGGCGAGGGCGTAGATGCCGTGCACGGCCTGCCAGCAGTCGACCGGGCCGGACTGGGGTTCGGTGGCGCCCAGGCACTGCAGGCGCGCCATGCGGTTGGGGCTGGTCTTGATGAGGATCAGGCCGAGTACGGCGGCTACCGACAGCACTCCGGCGAACAGCCGCGTGGGCGCGCCGGCCAGCCAGAGCAGGCCGAACAGGATGGCCGTGAGGATGATCGCGGTGCCCATGTCGCCGCCGATCATGATCAGCCCGAGCAGCATGAAGGCGGCCGGCACCAGCGGCACGAGCATGTGCTTCCACTGGGTCAGCAGCCTCTTGTCCTGCTTGCGGGCCAGCAGGTCGGCCCCCCACAACACGAGCGCGAGCTTGCCGAACTCACTGGGCTGGATCTGGAAGGAGCCGCCGAGCGCGATCCAGTTCTGGTTGCCGTTGACCGACACTCCTATGCCGGGGATCTGCACGAGGGCCATGAGGAAGACGGCGCCGGCGAGGATCGGGTAGGCCAGGGCCCGGTGCAGCTTCACCGGCATCCGCGAGGCGGCGAAGAGCAGTCCGGCGCCGATCACGGCGGCCAGCAGCTGCTTGCGGAAGAAGTACGAGCCCGGCAGCGACATCTGCAGCGCGGTGATCTGGGAGGCCGAGTAGACCATCACCAGGCCCAGCACGGTGATCAGCAGACTGCCGCCGAAGATGAGGTAGTAGGCGGTCAGCGGCCGGTCCCAGCCCCTGCGCGCACGGTGGTAGAAGGCCAGGACGCGGTTCTCACGGACGAGCCGGGGCGCGGCGGGGCGCCTGGGAGCGCGGGGGACGGGAGGCCGTCCGGTGCGGCTGGTGGGCATCGCCGCTCACCCCGCCATGCCGGAGGGGAACGTCGTGCGGCCGGAACGGCCCCTGACGCTCCCCGGCCGCTCGGGCACCAGCCACATCCGTGTCACGCGTCCCTCCCAGATACGCCCGGCGCCACCGCCGGGCGAGGCGGACCCGGGTCAGCCGTCGACGGAGCCGAGCTCGCGAACGGCGTCCGCGAAAGCGTCCCCGCGCTTGTTGTAGTTGGCGAACATGTCCATGGAGGCGCAGGCCGGAGCCAGCAGCACCGTGTCACCGGCCTGAGCGAGCCGCCGCGCCTCCTGGACCGCCGCGCGCATCGCCCCAGTGTCGGTCCGGTCGAGGTCGACGACGGGTACTTCGGGGGCGTGTCGCGCCAGGGCTTCGCGGATCAGCGCGCGGTCCGCGCCGATCAGCACGGCCCCGCGCAGCCTGGGCGCCGACTTGCTGACCAGCTCGTCGAAGGTGGCGCCCTTCGCGAGCCCGCCCGCGATCCACACGATCTTCTCGTAGGCCGCCAACGAGGCTTCCGCGGCGTGGGTGTTGGTGGCCTTGGAGTCGTCGACGTACGCGACCCCGTCCACGTCGGCCACGTGCGCGATGCGGTGGGCGTCCGGGGTGAACGCCCGCAGGCCGTCCCGTACGGCCTTGGCGGGCACGCCGTACGCCCGCGCGAGGGCCGCCGCCGCGAGGGCGTTGGCGATGTTGTGCGGGGCCGGCGGGTTGACGTCGGCGACCTCGGCGAGCTCCTGGGCGTTCTTCTGCCGGTTCTCGACGAAGGCGCGGTCGACCAGGATGCCCTCCACGACGCCCAGTTGGGAGGGCGCGGGCGTGCCGAGGGTGAAGCCGACGGCCCGGCAGCCCTCCTCGACGTCGGCCTCGCGGACCAGGTCCTCGGTGGACGGCTTGTCGGTGGCATCGGCGTTGTAGACGCAGGCGACGCGATTGCCCTCGTAGATACGGCCCTTGTCGGCGGCGTACGCCTCCATGGAGCCGTGCCAGTCGAGGTGGTCGGGGGCGAGGTTGAGTACGGCGGCCGAGTGGGCGCGCAGCGACGGCGCCCAGTGGAGCTGGTAGCTGGAGAGCTCCACGGCCAGCACGTCGTACTGCTCCTCGCCGAGCACCGCGTCCAGGAGGGAGACGCCGATGTTGCCGACGGCGGCCGTGCGCAGGCCCGCGGCCTTGAGGATCGAGGCGAGCATCTGGACGGTGGTGGTCTTGCCGTTGGTGCCCGTGACGGCCAGCCAGGGGGCGGCGTCCGGGCCGCGCAGGCGCCAGGCCAGCTCGACGTCGCCCCAGACGGGGACGCCCGCCCGCTCCGCCGCCGCGAACAGCGGCTTGTCCGGCTTCCAGCCGGGCGCGGTGACGATCAGCTCGGTGCCCTCGGGCAGGGTGTCGCCGTCACCGAGGCGCACGGTGATGCCGAGCGCCTCCAGTTCGGCGGCCTGCGCCCGCGCGCGCTCGTCGGCGCCGTCGTTGACGGCCGTGACGATCGCGCCGAGGCCGTGCAGCACCTTGGCCGCCGGGACGCCGGAGACGCCGAGCCCGGCGACGGTGACGTGCTTGCCCTTGAGTTCCGAAGACACCGAGGAGGTCACTTGTCCGCTGCCCATCCTGCGTAGAAGAGGCCCAGTCCGACGATCACACAAATGCCCTGAATGATCCAGAAGCGGACCACGACGAGCACTTCGGACCAGCCCTTGAGTTCGAAGTGGTGCTGGAGTGGCGCCATCCGGAAGACGCGCTTCCCGGTGAGGCGGAAGGAGCCGACCTGGATCACCACGGACATGGTGATCAGGACGAAGAGGCCGCCGAGGATGGCGAGCAGCAGCTCGGTGCGGGAGCAGATCGCGAGGCCGGCGAGCACACCGCCGAGCGCGAGCGAACCGGTGTCACCCATGAAGATCTTGGCCGGCGAGGTGTTCCACCACAGGAAGCCGAGGCAGGCGCCCATCAGCGCCGAGGCGACCACCGCGAGGTCGAGGGGGTCGCGCACCTCGTAGCACGCGCCGGGGTTGGTCAGCGTCTGCGCGTTGGCGCAGGACTCCTGGAACTGCCAGACGCCGATGAAGGTGTAGGCGCCGAAGACGAGCACGGAGGCGCCGGTGGCCAGACCGTCCAGACCGTCGGTCAGGTTCACGCCGTTCGACATCGCGAGGATCATGAACAGCGCCCAGACCACGAACAGCACGGGTCCGATCGTCCAGCCGAAGTCGGTGATGAACGACAGCTTCGTGGACGCCGGGGTGTTGCCGCGGTTGTCCGCGAACTGGAGCGAGAGCACCGCGAAGCCGATGCCGACGATCAGCTGGCCGGCCATCTTCGCCTTGGCCCGCAGACCCAGCGAGCGCCGCTTGACGATCTTGATGTAGTCGTCGAGGAAGCCGACCAGGCCCATGCCCACCATCAGGCCGAGCACCAGCAGACCCGAGAAGGTCGGCGCCGCGTCGACGTCCGGGTCGAGATAGCCCGTGATCACCTTGGCCAGGAAGTACGCGGCGACCGTCGCCAGGATGAAGGCGATACCGCCCATGGTCGGCGTACCGCGCTTGCTGGCGTGCTCGCGCGGGCCGTCGTCGCGGATGTACTGGCCGTAGCCCTTGCGCGCGAGGAGCTTGATCAGCAGCGGGGTGCCGACCAGCGTCAGGAAGAGGCCAATGACTCCTGCGAACAGGATCTGCTTCATCATCGGGCGGAAACCTCACCCTCGGCACCGGTCTCGAGCAGCGCCTGGGCAACGCTCTCGAGGCCGACCGAACGGGACGCCTTCACGAGCACGACGTCCCCCGGGCGCAACTCGCTGCGCAACAGGTCGACCGCCGCCTGTGCGTCGGACACGTGCACCGACTCCTCACCCCACGAACCCTCGTTATATGCGCCCAGTTGCAGCCAGGCGGCTTCCCTGCCACCGACCGCGACGAGCTTGCTGACGTTGAGCCGGACGGCGAGCCGTCCGACCGCGTCGTGCTCGGCGAGAGCCTCGTCCCCGAGCTCGGCCATCTTGCCGAGCACCGCCCACGTACGACGCCCCTTGCCGATGGCCGCGAGCGCGCGCAGCGCCGCCTTCATGGACTCGGGGTTCGCGTTGTAGGCGTCGTTGACGACCGTCACGCCGTCCGGGCGCTCGGTGACCTCCATCCGCCAGCGGGAGAGGGAGCCCGCCTCGGAGAGCGCGAGGGCGATCTCGTCTGCGGACATGCCCAACTCGTGGGCGACGGCGGCCGCGGCGAGCGCGTTCGACACGTGGTGCTCACCGTACAGGCGCATGGTCACATCGCTTGCACCGGAGGGTGTGTGAAGCCTGAACGCGGGCTGTCCGGTGTCCGTGAGTCGTACGTTCTCGGCGCGAACGTCCGCTTCGTCGGACTCTCCGAAAAAGATCACCTTCGCCTTCGTTCGGGAGGCCATGGCCCGTACGTAGGGGTCGTCCGCGTTGAGGACGGCCGTCCCGCCGTCGGCTTCGGACGGCAGGGACTCGACGAGCTCGCCCTTGGCCTGGGCGATCTGCTCGCGGCCGCCGAACTCGCCGATGTGGGCGCTGCCGACGTTCAGGACGAGGCCGATCTTCGGGGGCGTCAGACCCGTGAGGTAGGAGATGTGCCCGATACCGCGGGCGCCCATCTCCAGGACGAGGAACCGGGTCTCCTCGGTGGCGCTGAGCGCGGTCAGCGGCAGCCCGATCTCGTTGTTGAGCGAGCCGGGCGTGAACACCGTCGGCGCCTTGCGCTGGAGCACCTGTGCGATGAGGTCCTTGGTGCTGGTCTTGCCCGCCGAGCCGGTGAGGGCGACGAGCGTGGCGCCGAGGCGTCGTACGACGTACCGCGCGAGGGCGCCGAGGGCGGTCTGGACGTCGTCCACGACGATCGCGGGCACGCCGACGGGCCGGGTACCGAGCACGGCCACCGCCCCCGCCTCCACGACCGCCGCCGCGAAGTCGTGGCCGTCCACGCGCTCCCCGGCGAAGGCCACGAACAGGCTGCCCGGCCCCGCCTCGCGGGAGTCCCGGACGACCGGGCCGGTGACCTGGACGGTCGGATCCGGTATGTCGTACGTCTGCCCGCCGACGACTTCTGCGATCTCGGCGAGGGAGAGGGCGATCACAAGTTCATCCCCTGGATCATGCGGGAATTCATCCCTGGGTCTTCTGAATGGCTTCGCGAAGCACCTGGCGGTCGTCGAAGGGACGGACCACCCCGGCGATGTCCTGGCCCTGCTCGTGGCCCTTGCCCGCGACCAGGACGGTGTCGCCCGGCTCGGCGCGGGCGACGGCGGCGGCGATCGCGGCGGCCCGGTCCTCGAAGACCTGCACCTCGCCGCGCTCGTGCGCCGGCACGGAGGCCGCGCCCTGGAGCATCGTGGCGAGGATCGCGAGGGGGTCCTCGGAGCGGGGGTTGTCGGAGGTCAGTACGGCGGTGTCGGCGAGCCGGGCAGCGGCGGCGCCCATGGGGGCGCGCTTGGTGATGTCGCGGTCGCCGCCACAGCCGAGGACGATGTGCAGCCGGCCCTCGGTGACCTTGCGCAGGGCGCGCAGGACGGACTCGACGGCGTCGGTCTTGTGGGCGTAGTCGACGACCGCGAGGTACGGCTGTCCGGCGTCCACGCGCTCCAGGCGGCCCGGCACGCCCGGTACGGCGGCGACACCGTCGGCGGCGGCCTGCGGGTCGAGGCCGGCCACGGCGAGGGCGACGATCGCGGCGAGGGTGTTGGCCACGTTGAAGGGGCCCGGCAGCGGCGACTTGGCGCTGATCCGCTCGCCCTTGGGCCCGACGACGGTGAACGTCGAGTCCAGCCTGCCGACCTCGACGTCCTCGGCGCGCCAGTCGGCGTCGGGGTGGCCCTCGGCGGAGTAGGTGACGACCGGGACGGTGGCCTCGTTCGCCAGCCTGCGGCCGTACTCGTCGTCGACGTTGACCACGCCGAGTTTGCCGCGTTCCGGCGTGAACAGCCGCGCCTTGGCCCGGAAGTAGTCCTCCATGTCGGAGTGGAACTCCATGTGTTCCGGGCTGAGGTTGGTGAAGACGCCGATGTCGAAGACGCAGCCGTCGACGCGGCCGAGGACCAGGGCGTGGCTGGAGACCTCCATGGCGACCGCCTCGACGCCGCGCTCGCGCATGACGGCGAACAGGGCCTGGAGGTCGGTGGCTTCGGGCGTGGTGCGCTCGGACTTGATGCGCTCGTCGCCGATGCGCATCTCGACCGTGCCGATCAGGCCGGTCGACTTCACGGTCCTCAGGCCGCCCTCGACGAGGTAGGCGGTGGTGGTCTTGCCGGAGGTGCCGGTGATGCCGATCTGGAGCAGGTCCCGGCCGGGGTGGCCGTAGATCGTGGCGGCCAGCTCGCCCATCCGCCCGCGAGGGTCGTCGACGACGAGGACCGGCAGCCCGGAGGCGACGGCGCGCTCGGCGCCGGTGGGGTCGGTCAGCACGGCGGCCGCGCCCAGGCTCGCGGCCTGTTCGACGAAGTCGGCGCCGTGCAGACGGGCGCCCGGGAGGGCGGCGTACAGGTCGCCGGGGCGCACTGCGCGTGAGTCGTGGGTGATGCCCGTGACGTCGGCGGCGCCCTCCGGCGCGGGGGCACCCAGTTGACCGGCGAGTTCCGCGAGGGGTGTGGCGGAGACCTGCGCCGGCCTGGGCGGCCCGGGGTATGTCACGGGATGGCCCTTCTGGGTGGTTTGGGACTGATCAGCGTGTGGCACGGCGGTGAGCGTACCGGGCGTACCCGCCTCCGGGCGAAGTGAGGGGCGGGGGGAGCTCTGGTTCCCGGGATCGGGGGTGATCGTTGTCACGGGGGCGGTCCTGGTGGCTCGGTGGTGCTCGGTGCTGATCAGGGCTTGACGGTTCGGGGTCGGTTCGGTTCTCGGGGCGGGTCCAGTTCTCGGGGCCGGTTCAGTTCTTGAACGTGACGGGCAGCCTCGCGGGCTTGGCCCCGGTCGGCGGGACCTGGAGGGACTTCAGTGCGAACTCCATGACCTGCTTGTAGACGGGGCCGCAGATCTGGCCGCCGAAGTAGTTGCCCTTGGTGGCGTTCTGGATGGCGCAGTAGACGGTGATGCGGGGCTTGTCGGCGGGGGCGAACCCGGCGAAGGAGGAGGTGTAGCCGTGGTACTTGCCGGTGGCCGGATCCACGCGGTTGGCCGTGCCCGTCTTGCCCGCCACGCGGTAGCCGGGGATGCGCGCCTTGGTGCCCGTGCCCTCCTCGTCGTCCACGACCGACTCCAGCATCTGGGCGAGGGTCTTCGCCGTCTTGGCGCTGACGACCCGGGTCTTCTCGGGCTTGGGGGCCGGAGTGAAGCGGCCGTCGGGGCCCCTGGTGCCGCGCACGAGCGTGGGTTCGACGCGGACGCCGCCGTTGGCGATGGTCGAGTACACCGACGCCGCCTGCATGGCGTTGATGGAGACGCCCTGGCCGAAAGGGATCGTGTACTGCTGCGAGGTCGACCACTTGTCGGGCGGGGCGAGGATGCCCGGGGTCTCGCCGGGGAAGCCGAGGCCGGTGTAGCGGCCGAGGCCGAACTTGCGCAGGTAGTCGTAGAGGACCCTGTTGGCCTGGGCCTGGGTCTTGCCGAGCTGCCCGGTGGCGAGGATGGTGCCGATGTTGCTGGACTTGGCGAGGACGCCGTTGAGCGTCAAGTACCAGGTCGGGTGGTTCACGTCGTCCTTGAAGAGCCGGTCGCCGCGGTGCAGCCGGTTGGGCACGACGACGTGGGTCATGGGGGTCGCCGCGCCCTCCTGGAGGACGGCCGCCATCGACATGACCTTGGCGGTGGAGCCGGGCTCGAAGGCGTCCTGGAGTGCCGCGTTGCCGAGCGCGGCGGGGTCGGCGTCGGACAGGTCGTTGGGGTCGAAGCCGGGTGAGTTGGCCATGGCCAGGACCTGGCCGGTGCGGGTGTCCTGGACGATGACGTAGCCGCGGTCGGCCGCGGACTCCGTCACCTGGTCGCTGATGGCCTTCTGGGCGGCCCACTGGATGTCGCGGTCGATGGTGAGCTCGACGTCGCTGCCGGGCACGGCGGGTGTCTCGGTGGAACCCGCGGTGGGGACGAGCCGGCCGCCGGACTGGGCGTAGCGGATCTTGCCGTCCTTGCCGGCCAGCCGCTTGTTCAGCTGGAGCTCGATGCCACCGCCGGGCTTGCCCTCGCCGTTGACCCAGCCCAGTATCCCGGCGGCGAGGTCGCCGCCCGGGTACACGCGCTTGCTGGTGGCGACGGAGAAGACACCCGCGAGGACGTTGTGCGTGGACTTGTCGGTCTCCTCCTTCTTGGCGAGCGCGGACTTGAGGTCCTTGATCTGCTTCCAGACCTGCGGGGTCTGGCGGGAGGCCAGCTTGACGTACCGCAGCGCCTTGTTCTTCGGCCGCAGCTTCTCGACCAGGGTCTCCTGCTCCTGGCCCAGGATCGGCGCGAGCAGCGCGGCCGCCTGCTCGGGGCCGTCCCCGATCTTCAGCTTGTCGGGGGCGAACATCGTGGGGTCGGCGGTGATGTCGTAGGCGTCCTCGCTGGTCGCCAGGGCCACACCGGACCGGTCGGTGATCTCGCCCCGGTCGGCGGCCAGCACCTGCCCGACGTACCGGTTCTGTTCCGCCTTGGCGGCGTACGTGCTCGCGTCGACGGCCTGGACCTGGAACAGCCGCACGACGAAGGCGATCAGCACCAGCGTCAGCGCGAGCCCGACCAGACGCAGCCGCGGTCGGGGGCTGCCCAGCCGGAGGGGCTTGGGGGCCCCCGGACGGGCCGGGCCCGGGCGGCGGGCCGGTCGGGCTCCGGGGCCGGGACGGCGCCGGGCGTCGGGGCGAGCGGGCCTGGCGGGGCCGGGCACGCGGCGGCGCGGGGGTTCCCTGTCGGTCACTTCCGTCACCTGCCGGAGATCGAGGTGGAGCCGTCGGACATGGCCTCGGGGGCCAGGACCAGGGGGATGTGGGCGGAGGTCGGCCGGACGCCGGGGGCGGGGCTCGGGACGCCCTTGACGGTGCCGTCGGGGGCGAGGAAGGCGGGGTCGCCGCCGGGGACCATGCCGAGTTCGCGGGCGCGGCGCTGGAGAGCCTCGGGAGCGGAGTAGGCGTCGATGTCCCGCTGGAGGGCCTGTTCCTCGTCGGTGAGGCTCTTGGTCTCGCGCTGGAGGTCGTCGAGCTTGAACGCGCCTTCGCTGAGGGCCGAGTTCAGCACGAGGAGGCCGATGAGACCACCGCCGAGGAGGAGGACCACGAGGAGGACGAAGGGGGTGCGGGCCGCCTGCCCGGGGCCGGTCGGGAAGAGCTGCGCGAGACGTGCCGCCCTCCCCTTCAGTTCGGGTTTACTGCTCACTCACGCTCCCTCGGGTCCGGGACACCCGCCCGCCCTGCACGTGGCTCACTCGATGTCCTCCCTGATGCGCTGGGCGCCGCGCAGCCGCGCCGGTGCCGCCCGCCGGTTCTCGGCGATCTCCTCCTCCGTGGGGAGTTCGGCACCTCGCGTGAGCAGCTTGAGCCGCGGCTGGTAACGCTCGGGCACGACGGGCAGCCCGGGCGGCGCCGTGGTGGCGGCACCCGCCGCGAACACCTGCTTGACCAGCCGGTCCTCCAGCGAGTGGTACGACAGCACGGCGATGCGCCCGCCCACGTCCAGCGCCTTCACGGCGGCCGGGATCGCCCGCTCCAGGACGGCGAGTTCGCCGTTGACCTCGATGCGCAGGGCCTGGAAGGTGCGCTTGGCCGGGTTGCCGCCGGTGCGCTTGGCGGCCTGCGGCAGCGCGTCCCGGATCAGCTCGACCAGCCGCGCGCTGCTGCTGAACGGCTCCTTCTCGCGCTCGCGCACGATCGCGGACACGATCCGCTTGGCCTGCTTCTCCTCCCCGTACGCCCGGAGGATGCGCACCAGCTCGCCCGGTGCGTACGTGTTGAGGACCTCGGCGGCGCTGACCCCGGACGTCTGGTCCATGCGCATGTCGAGCGGGGCGTCCTGGGCGTAGGCGAAACCGCGGTCGGCCTCGTCGAGTTGCATGGAGGAGACGCCGAGGTCGAACAACACGCCCTGCACGCGCGCGATGCCGAGCTTGCGCAGCACCTCGGGGAGCTCGTCGTACACGGCGTGGACGAGGGTGGCGCGCTCCCCGTAGGGCGCGAGGCGCTCGCCGGACAGGCGCAGGGCCTCCTTGTCGCGGTCGAGGGCGACGAGGCGGACACCGGGGAACCTCTCCAGGAGCGCCTCGCTGTGGCCGCCGAGGCCGAGGGTGCAGTCGACGACCACGGCCTCCGGGCCCTCCAGGGCGGGTGCCAGCAGATCCAGGCACCGCTGGAGCATCACCGGGACGTGTCGACTCTGGCTCAAAGGGCCCTCTCAGATCCGGCGCGGCCCTACGCACCGCCGGGTCCCCGCCCGCTCGAAGGGGAGGCCTGCCGGCGCCGGAAGCGTCAGCCGACCGGGAGCGGGAGGAGGCCGAGCCGTACGTACGCGCCGCGCACGTGGGGAGACCTCCGGCCGTCGCCGGGGTCTCCGGGGAAAACAGTCCAGCGGGGAGGGTCTCGCCTCCCGCTTCGCGTCACTTTAGTCCACCCTGTCTCCCGGTCAATCAACCGGCCTGCGCGTCGCGACCGCCGGCACACCACCCTTGTGGGTTACCTCACATCACAGGCCCGCTGGCGTTCTTTGTCCACTCCCACAAGAGGCCCGGACGGGGTGTGACCAGTAACGTCATGGATATGACGACTTCTGCATCGGTTCCCACAGCCTCGGAGAACGCCCCGGCCGGCGGCGGCACGGTCACCGACCGCCTCGTCGACGCCAACGCCCGGTACGCCGCCGAATTCACCGACCCGGGGATGGACGCCCGGCCCGTGCTGCACGTCGCCGTCGTGGCCTGCATGGACGCCCGCCTCGACCTGCACGCGGCACTGGGCCTCGAACTCGGCGACTGCCACACGATCCGCAACGCGGGCGGCGTCGTCACCGACGACGTGATCCGCTCCCTCACCATCAGTCAGCGCAAGCTGGGGACGCGCAGCATCGTCCTCATCCACCACACGGGCTGCGGTCTGGAGAGCCTCACCGAGGACTTCCGCAACGAGCTGGAGGCCGAGGTCGGCCAGCGCCCGGCGTGGGCGGTGGAGTCCTTCCGGGACGTCGACCAGGACGTACGGCAGTCGATGCAGCGCGTGCGCACCTCGCCGTTCCTGCCGCACACGGACGACGTGCGGGGTTTCGTCTTCGACGTGAAGACCGGCCTGCTGCGGGAGGTCGACCCGGCCGCCTGACCTGCTCGCCCGCCCCGGACACAACCTGCTGTAGCTGTCGAAAGCCTGTCAGTCACGCGTTCGAATGGTCGCAAGGCCGACATATCGCGGCCAGTTATCCACAGTCGAGTGACACGAATCGGTAACGGCAGCAAGAATGCGGGAGTGGCGTCGCGCGGAACTTTTCACGCGTGGTGTCCGTGGTTCGGGGTGGGCCGGCCCGCGTCATGCGGCGTCGACCCGGGAAAATGGGGTATCCCGTGCTCCCTGGGAGCAAGGGAAAGGCCGAGGAGGGCCGGGTGACGACCTATGACGATCGAGCGAGCCTCACTGATCTGACCGCCGTGGTGGAACGCGTGCGGGAGTCGGTGGAAGGCGTGATCGAGGGCAAGCCCGAGGTCGTACGGCTCTCGCTGACCGTACTGCTCGCCGAGGGACATCTGCTGATCGAGGACGTCCCGGGCGTCGGCAAGACGATGCTCGCGAAGGCACTGGCGCGGTCCATCGACTGCTCGGTGCGGCGCATCCAGTTCACGCCCGACCTGCTGCCCTCGGACATCACCGGTGTGTCCATATGGGACCAGCAGCGCCGCGACTTCGAGTTCAAGCCGGGCGCGATCTTCGCGCAGGTGGTGATCGGCGACGAGATCAACCGCGCCTCGCCCAAGACGCAGTCCGCGCTCCTGGAATCCATGGAGGAGCGCCAGGTCACCATCGACGGCAAGACCTACGAGCTGCCCAGCCCCTTCATGGTGGTGGCGACGCAGAACCCGGTCGAGATGGAGGGCACCTACCCGCTCCCGGAGGCCCAGCGCGACCGTTTCATGGCCCGGGTCTCCGTCGGCTACCCGAGTGCCGAGGCCGAGCTTCATATGCTGGACGTGCACGGCGGCGTCTCGCCGCTGGAGGACCTCCAGCCGGTGGCCCACGCGCACGAGATCCTCAAGCTGATCGAGGCGGTGCGCGGCGTCCACGTCGCCGAGCCGGTCCGGCGCTACGCGGTGGACCTGGTCGGCGCCACGCGCACGCACCCCGACCTGAGACTCGGCGCCTCCCCGCGCGCGACGCTGCACCTGCTGCGCGCGGCGAAGGCGTCCGCGGCCCTGAGCGGCCGGGAGTACGCGCTGCCGGACGACGTGCAGGCACTCGCCGTCGCCGTCCTGGCCCACCGTCTGCTGCCCACCGCCCAGGCCCAGCTCAACCGCCGCACGGCCGAGCAGGTCGTCGAGGAGATCCTCCAGCGCACTCCGGTGCCGGCCGCGCCACCGCAGCAGAGCGGCTTCGGCGGCCTCGGCCGGGGCGTGCCGGCGTATCCCCAGCAGCCGCCGCGGAGGCTGTGATGACCACCGCGGGGGCGGGGCAGGCGGAGGCCGACCGGGGCGAGAAGGGCGGCATCCGCACCGCCCTGGCCGGTCTGACCACCCGCGGACGCTCCTTCCTGGCCGCCGGCGTCGCGGCCGCCGTCTGTTCGTACGTGCTCGGGCAGAGCGACCTGCTGCGCGTGGGCCTGCTGCTGGCGGTGCTGCCGCTGGTCTGCGCGACGGTGCTGTACCGCACGCGCTACCGGGTCGCGGGCAGCCGCCGCCTCTCCCCCGCGCGCGTGCCGGCCGGCAGCGAGGCCCGGGTCCACCTGCGGATGGACAACGTCTCGCGGCTGCCCACGGGCCTGCTGATGCTCCAGGACCGGGTGCCGTACGTGCTCGGTCCCCGGCCCCGTTTCGTGCTCGACCGGGTGGAGGCGGGCGGCCGGCGCGAGGTGTCCTACCGGGTGCGCTCCGACCTGCGCGGCCGCTACCCGCTGGGCCCGCTCCAACTGCGCCTGACCGACCCGTTCGGCATGTGCGAGCTGACCCGGTCCTTCTCGACGTACGACACCCTGACGGTGATCCCGCACGTGGAGGCGCTGGCGCCGGTGCGCCTCAGCGGCGAGGCGAAGGGGTACGGCGACGGGCGGCTGCGTTCGCTCGCGCTGGCCGGCGAGGACGACGTGATCCCGCGCGGGTACCGCTACGGCGACGACCTGCGCCGGGTGCACTGGCGCTCCACCGCCCGCTACGGCGAGCTGATGGTGCGCCGCGAGGAGCAGCCGCAGCGCGCCCGCTGCACGGTGCTGCTCGACACCCGGGGCATCGCCTACCAGGGCGCGGGCCCCGACTCGGCCTTCGAGTGGGCCGTGTCGGGCGCCGCGTCCGTGCTGGTGCACATGCTCGAACGGGGCTACTCGGTACGGCTGTTGACGGACACCGGCAACGCGGTGCCCGGCGAGGGCGGAGACGGCTTCGCGGGCGCGAGCCAGGAGTCGGCGGACGCGGCCGGGCTGATGATGGACACCCTCGCGGTGATCGACCACTCCGACGGCGCGGGGCTGTCCCGGGCCTACGACGTGCTGCGCGGCGGGAACGAGGGGCTGCTGGTGGCCTTCCTCGGCGACCTGGACGAGGAGCAGGCGGCCGTGCTGGGCCGGATGCGGCAGCGCAGCCCGGGCGCGGTCGCCTTCGTGCTGGACAGCGACACCTGGGTGCGGGAACCGAGCGATGTGCCCGGGCCGTTGGACCGGAGCGGGGAGCGGCTGCGCATGTTGCGCGAGGCGGGCTGGACGGCCCTCGGTGTGCCGCGGGGTGCCTCCGTGGACGAGCTGTGGCGGCAGGCCGACCGGGTGCGCAGGGGCGTGGTCGCCGCGAGCGGCGGGGAGGGACCGTGATGAGCGGGCGGGTACGGCTGACGCTGGGCGCGTGGGCGGCCACACTGATGGCCGCGTGCGCCCTGCTGCCCCTCGTCAAACCGGCGACGTGGATCGTCCAGGCGGCCTTCCTGCTCGCCGTGCAGGCCGGTGTGGGCGCCGCGGCCCGCCGGGTACCGCTGGCGCGCCCGCTGACGGTCGCGGCGCAGGCCGTGGTCACGGTCGCGCTGCTGACGTTCGTGTTCGCCCGTGAGCAGGCCCTGGCCGGGCTGATCCCCGGGCCGCAGGCCATCGACCGCTTCACGCTCCTGCTCCAGCAGGGCGGGGAAGACATCGCGCGGTACGCGATCCCGGCGCCCCTGGAGTCCGACGGCATCCGGCTGATGCTCATCGGCGGTGTCCTGATCATCGGACTGCTGGTGGACACCCTGGCGGTGACCTTCCGCAGCGCCGCCCCGGCCGGTCTGCCGCTGCTCGCGCTGTACTCGGTGGCCGCGGGGCTGTCCGACGGGGGCACGGACTGGCTGTGGTTCCTGGTGGCGGCGGCCGGTTATCTGATGCTGCTCCTGGCCGAGGGCCGGGACCGGCTCTCCCAGTGGGGCCGGGTCTTCGGCGGGGCACCGCGCACGGCCGGAGGGGAACCGAGCGGCGCGCTCGCCCCGGTCCGCACCGGCCGGCGCATCGGCGTGGTCGCGCTGGGCATCGCCCTGGTGGTGCCGCTCGGCCTGCCCGCCATGAACGGCGGCCTGCTGGACTCCGTGGGCACGGGCGCGGGCGGCGGCACGGGCAGCGGCGGCACGATCTCCGCCGTGAACCCGCTGGTGTCGCTGCGCGACAGTCTGAACGTGGACGAGGACCGGCAGGTCCTCTCCGTGAAGACGAAGATGGCCGACGTCTCGGACCTCTATCTGCGGATCGTGTCCCTGGACGACTTCGACGGCACCACCTGGAAGCCGTCCCGGCGCTCCATCACCGCCGTCCCCGACGGCACCTTCCCGACTCCGATCGGCCTCGGTCCCGACGTCAAGCGCACGGAGGTCGACACCACGATCACGGCGGCCGGCTGGTACGCCCAGGACTGGCTGCCCATGCCGTACCCGCCGAGCGGCGTCAGCATCCGGGGCAACTGGCGTTACGAGCCCCTGGGCATGACGCTGGTCGGAGACCACGGCCAGAACACACGAGGGCTGACGTACCGGGTCAAGAGCCTGGACGTGCAGCCGACGGCGGAGCAGCTGGCCTCGGCGCCGCCTCCGCCGGCGGCGATCGAGCGCGACTTCACCAAGCTGCCCGACTCGCTGCCGTCGGTGGTGGCCCGCACCGCCCGCCAGGTCACCGCCGGCGCCGCCAATCCCTACGACCAGGCGGTCAAGCTCCAGGACTGGTTCGCCGTGACCGGCGGCTTCGAGTACGACACCCAGGTGCAGGTCGGCAGCGGCTCGGAGGGCATCGCCCGCTTCCTGAAGGACAAGCAGGGCTTCTGCGTGCACTTCTCCTTCGCGATGGCGGCGATGGCCCGCTCCCTGGGCATACCGGCCCGGGTCGCGGTCGGCTTCGCGCCCGGTTCACCGCAGGCGGACGGCTCGGTGTCGGTGGGGCTGCGCGACGCGCACGCCTGGCCCGAGCTGTACTTCGAGGGCGTGGGCTGGACCCGCTTCGAGCCGACGCCGAACCGCGGCTCGATGCCGCCGTACACCCTGCCGGACAACCCCGGCAGCTCGGTGCCGGACGAGGCGCGCCCGTCCCGGACGTCGTCCGCCGCGCCGTCCCCGACGCCCTCGACGAGCGACAGCTGCACGCCGGAGCAGAAGAAGCTGGGCGGCGGGTGCGCGAGCGAGTCCCCGCAGGCGGTGCTGCCCACGGGGGACGACGGCCCGAAGTGGTACGCGCTCCTGGCCTGGACCCTGGGCGGCCTCGCCGTCCTGGTGCTCCCGCTGGCACCGATGCTGTGGCGCCTGCGGACCCGCGCGGTACGGCTGGGGGCGCACGGCCGCGGTGAGGCGGACGCGATGCCGCACACGCTGGCCGTCTGGCAGGAGCTGACCGACACGGCGTGGGACTTCGGCATCGCGCCGGACGAGTCACAGACACCGCGCAAGGCGGCCGCCCGTATCGTCCGGCTGGGCTCTCTCGACGCGACGGCCGCGGCCTCGGTGCACCGGGTGGCGAACGCGGTGGAGCAGGTCCTGTACGCACCGCACCCCCGCCCGACGGCGGGCCTCACGGACGACGTCCGCCGTGCGGCGGCGGGCCTGAGCGCCGGGGTCGGCCGCGGCGCCAGACTCCGTGCGGTTCTCGTCCCGCGCTCCACCGTGCGCCTGGTGTGGGCGGCGTCGGCCTGGTGGTCGGGCATGCGGGCACGTGCCCTGGCGCTGCGGCCGACGTGGCGGAAGGCATCGGGACAGCAGGGCTGACGGGCGCCGGGGGTCTGGGGCCGGTCGGGCTTGTTTCCGGCCGCCCGCGCCGCCTCCCCCGGGGCACGGAGGCGCCTGCCTCGGGAGCCAGTCGCGCCAGGTACGCGTACATCAGGGCCTGGTAGGCATACGTCAGGGGTGACCACCCAGTCGGTGGTCACCCCTGACTCATGTCTTCACATGTCCTGGAGAGCTGCGCTCCGGGCTAATGGCCGCCCTGTTCGTCGCGGCGCTTCTGCCAGCGCTGCTCGATGCGGTCCATCATGGAGCGCCGTTGCCGGCCCTGTCGGCGGGCGGCCTGCTGTCCGCCGGCCCCCGCCGCCTGTTCGCCCGGCTTGGGGGCCTTGCGCCAGCCGGTCACGGCCAGCACCGCACAGCCCAGCATGACGAGGAAGCCCACGACGCTGAGCCAGACCTGCTTGGCGACCATACCGGCCATGAGGAGCGCAATACCTACGAGGAAGCCCGCGACCGCCTGGTAGACCCGCCGCCGGGTGTACGTACGCAGCCCGCTTCCCTCAAGCGCCGACGCGAACTTGGGATCTTCGGCGTACAGCGCTCGCTCCATCTGCTCGAGCATGCGCTGCTCGTGCTCCGAGAGCGGCACGGAGTCCTCCTCATCGTGCAGTCGCCGGGGCGACCCGGGGGGTCTCTTCAGGATAGGCAGGGAATCGCCCCCGTGAAACCCGCCCCTCTGCGCCATTTGGCCAACCGGAACCCGCCATGGACGTCCCCGGCTCGCTGAGGCTTCCATTCCCCGGCGGCCGACCCGTCATGCCGGAACGGTCTCCCTCGATCATACGGCGCCAAGCCCCCATTCGGGGGGCCTGTGGCGTACTCCATGCACAGCCAAGGCGCTGATCAGCGGCGGTACCTCAGGAGGGACTCAGGCCTCGGGAGACCCAGCAGTCTCGATCGCCTCATCGGTCTCGATGGTCTCGGCGGTCTCACCCAGCACATGAAGCTGCGTGGCCACCGAGTGGAAGGCGGGAAGCTCGGCGGCGGCCTCCTCCAGCTTCAGCAGCGCCTCCAGAGCGCCGGGCTCGGTGTCGACGAGGACGCCGGGCACGAGGTCGGCGAAGACCCGCACGCCGTGCACGGCGCCGACACGCAGGCCCGCGCCCTCGACCAGCCCGGTGAGCTGTTCGGCGGTGAAGCGGCGCGGGACGGGGTCACCCGCGCCCCATCGACCGTTCGGGTCGTCGAGCGCCTGGCGGGCCTCCTTGAAGTGACCGGCCAGGGCGCGGGCCAGCACGGCACCGCCGAGACCGGCGGCGAGCAGGCTGAGGACACCCTCCGGGCGCAGGGCGGCCACCGCGTTGCGGACCCCCTCGGCCGGGTCGTCCACGTACTCCAGGACGCCGTGGCACAGCACCACGTCGTAGCCGCCGCGCTCGGCCACGTCGAAGAGGCCGTGGGCGTCACCCTGCACGCCCTTCACCCTCTCGGCGACCCCTGCCTCGGCGGCCCGGCGCTCCAGGGCGAACAGCGCGTTGGGGCTGGGGTCGACGACGGTGACCCGGTGGCCGAGACGGGCGACGGGCACCGCGAAGTTGCCGCTGCCGCCCCCGGTGTCGAGGACGTCCAGCGACTCCCGACCCGTGGCCTTGACCCGGCGGTCCAGGGCGTCCTGGAGGACCTCCCAGACCACGGCGGTACGGAGTGAGGCGCGGGGGCGCATCGGGTCCGACACGGCAGTTGACTCCTCGGCGCGGCACCGCCTCTTGCACGGCGGAGCGAACGGGGTGTCTCCCCGGCCCCGGTGACGGGGAGGGAAGACTTCAGGCGTCCCCCACCCTATTGCCTCCGCCAGGGCAGCCGGCATGGCCCGGTACTCACCCGGACACGCGTCGGCCCGACCGGGCGGACACGCGCCGCCGCCCGCTCAGCCCGCGTCCGGCATGTCCCGCCCCTCCCCCGGCCCCTCGGGCCGGTCCTGGTCCGGGCGGGGCTGTGGGAGGACCGGCTGGAGGACCAGCATGCGCTCGACGAGGCGGAGGAACATCGCCACGTCCCGTATCAGGTCGTCGGCGTCCCGGCTGCTGGCCGCGTCCTGGATGCCCGCCTCGGCGCGGGCGCGGCGCCGGGCGCCGGACGCGAACAGCGCGCTCCACTCGGACAGTTCGGGCGCGATCTCGGGGAGCACTTCCCAGGCGCTCCTGATCTTGGCCCGGGCCCGGGGCGAGGTCTCCGGCCGCCCCCGGGCGGCGAGCACGGCGGCGGCGGTGCGGAGGGCGGCGAGATGGGCCGTCGCGTAGCGCTCGTTCGGTGTTTCCAGGACGGTGGCCTCTTCGAGGCCGGCGCGGGCCTGGGCGAGCAGGTCGAGGGCGGCGGGCGGGGCCGTGGCCCGGCGCAGCACGGGGTGCACGTCGCTCGCCGGGCCGGTCAGTGAGGGGGCAGGGCCGGTGGCGCGGCGCCGACGGGCGGCTGCTGCGTGGTAGCTGGCCATGACGAACCTCCTGTCGTCTGTGTGACGGCACGTCCGGCCACGGAGTGCCGTATGTGACCCATCGTGAGGTATGGCACTGACAATCCGTTCTGACCTGCGGTTTTGCTTCGATCGTAGGTTCGGAGTAGTTTTTGCACTGACCAGTCAGTTCAAATTCTCCGACAGATCGAGGGAGACTCGTGGGGGAACGAGTGGGAGGGGCGCGGGTCGCCGCCGAGGGCCTCGGGGTCAAAGGGCCGCGCGGCTGGGCGTTCCGCGGTATCTCCGTCGATGCCGAGCCGGGTTCGCTCGTCGCGGTCGAGGGCCCGTCCGGGTCCGGCCGCACGTGCCTGCTGCTCGCGCTGACGGGGAGGATGAAGATCGCGGAGGGCACCGCCACCGTCGGCGGGGCCAGGCTCCCCAAGCAGTTGTCGGCGGTGCGTCGCGTCAGCGCCCTGGCCCATGTGCCCGGGGTCAGCGACCTCGACCCGGCCCTGACCGTCGGCGAGCACCTGCGGGAACGGGCGCTGCTCCAGCGGCGGTTCGGCGACTCCCTGCGCGGGCTGTTGCGGCCCCGTGGCGAGCGGGCGGCCGAGGCCGGGCAGCGCGTCGACGCGGCACTGGCCGCCGCCGGTCTCGACCTGGAGGCACTGCCCAAGGGGCCCCGTACCGCCGTACGCGATCTGGAGCGCGTGGAGGCGCTGCGGCTGTCCATCGCCCTCGCCCTCGTCGGCCGGCCCCGGCTGCTCGGGGTCGACGACACCGACCTCAAGCTCTCGGACGGCGAGCGGGACGAGGTCTGGTCCCTGCTCAGGTCCCTCGCCGGCGCCGGGACGACGGTCGTGGCGGTGTGCAGTGAGGCCCCCGAAGGCGCCGTCAGGGTGTCCACCCACGAGAACCAGGACGCCCGGGAGAACCAGGACGACCCGGCCGCCGAGGACGAGAAGGCCGGTCAGGGAGAGGAGAAGGCCGATGCGCTCGCCGAGACTGGCCGCGCTTGAGCTGCGCCGCTTCGGCAGGGGCAAGCTGCCGCGCGCAGCGCTGGTCGCGCTGCTGGTGCTGCCGTTGCTGTACGGCGCGCTGTACCTCTGGTCGTTCTGGGACCCGTACGGCCGTCTGGACCGTATCCCCGTGGCGCTCGTGAACGACGACAAGGGGGCGACCGCCGACGGGAAGAGGATCACGGCGGGCGACGACATCACGAAGGGCCTGCACGACAGCAAGACCTTCGACTGGCAGGAGGTCAGCGCCGCCGAGGCCCGCAGGGGAGTCGAGGACGGCACCTACTACCTGTCGCTCACCATGCCCGCCGACTTCAGCGAGCGGATCGCCTCCAGTTCCGGGAAGTCCCCGGAGACCGGCGCCCTCCAGGTGCACACGAACGACGCGAACAACTACATCGTCGGGCAGATCTCCCGGACGGTGTTCAGCGAGGTGCGGCAGGCCGCATCCACGAAGACGTCGCGGTCCTTCCTGGACAGGATCTTCGTCTCGTTCTCCGACATCCACGGCAAGACCGTGCAGGCGGCGAAGGGCGCCGACAAGCTCAAGGGCGGTATCGGCAAGGCCGAGAAGGGCTCCAAGGACCTCGCCGACGGCCTGAAGGACGCCAAGGACGGCAGCGGCAAGCTGTCCACGGGCCTGAAGAAACTCCACACGGGCGCGGGCGACCTGGAGGACGGCTCGAAGCAGGTCGCGGAGGGCACGCAGAAGCTCGCCGACCGGGTCAACACGACCGCCGGCAAGGTCGGCCCCTTCCTCAGGGGCAACGAGAAGACCATCGGTGACACGGCCCGGCTGGTCGCCGACTCCTCCGGTGCGATCCGCAAGCACCTGGACACCCTGGCGAGGACGGCACCGACCGCCGCCAAGGGCGCCCGCACGGCGTCGGACACGCTGAACGGGGTCTACGCCAGGCGCTGCGACGACCCCGTCCTGCCCGACGCCGCCTGTGCCGACCTGAAGAAGGCCAAGGACGCGGCGGCCGACGTGGCCGTCATCGCCGGCGACGTCAACACACTGATCGCGGACCAGAACGGCGACCTGACGAAGCTCGACAAGAACCTCGCCGCCCTCCAGAAGCAGTCCCAGGCTCTCGCAGACCGGGCGCCGCACCTGTCCGAGGACCTCGACGACGCCGTCAAGAAGATCAACAAGCTGAACGACGGGGCCGCGAAGGTCGCCGCGGGCGCGAAGAAGCTGCACAAGGGGCTCGGCACGGCCAGGACCGGTGCCGTCGACCTGGACAAGGGCGTCGGCCGGCTGAAGACGGGCGCGGACGACCTCAGCGGCGGCATGTTCAAGCTCGTCGACGGCTCCGGCAAGCTCGCCGGCGGGCTGCACGACGGGGCGGAGCGGATCCCCGACTACGACAAGCAGGACCGCGACCAGCGCACCGAGGTCATGGCCGACCCCGTGCGGCTCGCCTCCCAGGACCTGCACAAGGCGCCCAACTACGGCACCGGGTTCGCCCCGTACTTCATCCCGCTGTCGCTGTGGGTGGGCGCGATGGTGGCCTACATGCTGATCGCGCCGATGAACCGGCGCGCGCTCGCCGCGGGCGCCCCGGCATGGCGGATCGCGCTGGCCGGCTGGCTGCCGGTGGTGGCGATCGGGGTGCTCCAGACGGTGGCCCTGATGTCGGTGCTGCACTGGGCGGTCGGCCTGGAGATGGCGCGGGCGGCCGGGACGGTGGGCTTCCTGTTCCTGGTGACGGCGTGCTTCGCGGCGATCGTGCAGTGGCTGAACGCGCGCTTCGGGGCGGCGGGCCGGATCCTCGTCCTCGCCCTGCTGATGCTCCAGCTGACCTCGGCGGGCGGCACGTACCCCGTGCAGACCAGCCCCGGCTTCTTCAACGCGCTCCACCCGTTCCTGCCGATGAGCTACGTCGTCGACGCTCTGCGCAGGCTCATCACGGGCGGCGGTCTGGAACCGGTGTGGCACGCGTGCGTGGTGCTGACCGCGTTCACCGCCGGCGCCCTGGCGCTGACCGCCGTGGCGGCCCGCCGCCGCCAGGTGTGGACGCTGGACCGGCTGCACCCGGAGCTGAGTCTGTGAGCCCTTCGGCGACATCCCCGGTGAACCCTTCGGTGACATCCCCCGGAAAGGTTCCTGTGACAATCGGGGCCATGGAAAGCAGCAGTGCCGCGTCGGGCGGCAGCACGCGCCGCGAGGCCACCCGGCAGAAGCTCTACGAGGCGGCCGTCACGCTCATCGCCGAGCAGGGCTTCTCCGCCACGACCGTGGACGAGATCGCCGAGCGTGCCGGAGTCGCGAAGGGCACGGTCTACTACAACTTCGCGAGCAAGTCCGTCCTCTTCGAGGAACTGCTGCGGCACGGAGTGGGCCTCCTCACCGCCTCCCTGCGGGAAGCGGCCGAGCGGACCGCCCGGGATGGCGGCACCAAGGTCGACGCCCTGGACGCGATGATCCGCGCGGGACTGGTCTTCATCGACCGCTACCCGGCCTTCACGCAGCTGTACGTGGCCGAGCTGTGGCGCACGAACCGGGCCTGGCAGTCGACGCTGATGGTGGTCCGGCAGCAGGCCGTCGCGGTGGTGGAGGACGTGTTGCGCGACGGCGTGGCGGGCGGTGAGTTCAGCGACGAGATCGACATCCCGCTGACGGCGGCCGCGCTGGTCGGCATGGTCCTGGTGGCCGCGCTGGACTGGAAGTCCTTCCAGCCGGAGCGCTCCCTGGACGACGTCCACGCGGCGCTGTCCCGGCTGCTCCAGGGACGGGTGAGCGGCTGCCGCTGAGGGCACACCCCTGAACGCTGCCGCTGAGGGCATCCCTGGTGCAGATGTGAAAGCGCCGGTCCGCTGTGGCCGCGTCCCCCGCGGGCCACCTCGAACCGGCGCCTTCCCTGCTCCCCCGTTTTCCTGCTCCCCCGTACTTCCCCCGCAGGACCCCCGTTCGGTCATCCCCCGGTTCTCCCCCGTGCCTCGCTCCCGCCGACACCGTCGGCGGAAGGAGCGGATCGTGGGCCCGGTCCCGTTCCGGCGCCCCGTGTCGCCGGTACCGGAACCGTGCCCCTCTCCGTGCCTCCACTCTCTCGTTCTCGCAGGTCGCCTCCCATCCGCGCGCGTACTCAACTCCCTCACTAGGTACGGGTACTCAGCCCTGCGCACGCGGCCACAGAACGCCCCGTGGCCGGCTGGTCACGATCGCCTCCGCGTCCGTACTCGGAGGCGGCCGCGCAAAGGTTGTCAGTGGGGGCCGATAAAGTCCCTGGCATGGCACGGATTGCGGTGATCGGCGCCGGGATGGGCGCGCTGGCGGCGGCCGCCCGGCTGGCCGTCGCGGGCCACCGGGTGGTGGTGTACGAGCGGACGGACACGTACGGCGGAGCGCTGCGCCGCTTCGAGCGCGACGGGTTCTCCTTCGACACCGGCCCCGGCCTGCTCCCGCTGCCCGCCGTCTACCGCGATCTGTTCGTCAAGACCGGCAAGGAGCCGCTGGAGGCCTGCGTCGACCTGGTCCAGGTCGACCCGTCGTCCCGGCACGTGTTCGCGGACGGCACCCGGGTGTCGCTGCCGAACGCCTCGCGCGCGGGCGTCGTGGCGGCGCTGGACGAGGCGCTCGGCTCCGGGGCCGGGAAGCGCTGGGGCGACTTCCTGGTGCGGGCCCGCGAGGCCTGGGACCGCACCCGCCGGCCCCTCCTGGAGGAGCCGCTGTGGCCGAACTGGCAGGTGCTGGCCGAGCGCGAGCCGTACCCGGCGGTGCCTCACAAGCGGCTGCTGCGCACCCGCCGGGCCGGCACGCTCGCCGAGGTCGGCGCCTGGGAGCTGCGGGACGCCCGGCTCACCGCCCTCCTGGAGAGCCACGCCCTGGCGTACGGCCTGGACCCCCGGACGACCCCGGCGAGCGCTGCCGTACTGCCGTACCTGGAGCACGCCTTCGGCACCTGGTACGTGCGCGGCGGCCTGCGCGAGCTGGCCCGCGCGGTGTACGAGCGGTGCGTGGCCCGAAAGGTCGAGTTCCGTTTCGGCGCCGACGTGACCGGCGTGCTGGAGAAGGACGGCCGGGCGTCGGGGGTGGAACTCGCCGACGGCACGGTCGCGGAGGCGGACTTCGTGGTCGCGGGTGTCGCGCCCGGCACGCTGGACCGGCTGTCGGCACCGGCCAGGGTGCGAGGTGACGGCGAGGTGCCGCCGCAGCCGGCGTCGGCGAGCCGGGTCACGGTGCTGCTCGCCCTGCGCGGCGCCCGCCCCGAGGGCACGGCACACCGCACAGTGGTGCACGCGGCGGACCGCGAGGCCGAGTTGGACGCCCTCTTCGGCACGGCGGCGCGGCACCCACGCCCTACGGTCACGGTCCTGCGGCCCGACGACCCGCGGCTGGTCCCGGATCCGGACCACGAGGCGGTCACCCTCACGACGGTGGTGCCCGCGCGGCCCGACGAGCCCTGCGACGACCTCACCGAAAACATGATCACGGTCGCCGAACGCGCCGTACCGGACCTGCGCGACCGTCTCCTCTGGCACGACGTGCGCACCCCGGCCGACATCGCCGAGGCGACCGGCGCGGAGGGCGGGGCGGTGCCGGTGCCCGCTCTGGCGGCGGGCGGCGGGCGGCTGCTGCATCCGTCCAACAGCACCCGCGTGCCCGGTCTGTTCACCGTGGGCGGCTGGGCGCATCCCGGTGGCGGACTGCCGCACGCCGGCATGTCGGGCGCGCTGGTGGCGGGACTGATCGTGGAGGGGCCGGAGTTCCGGGGCTCCCAGTAGGCTCGCCGCCCCAGCGGCGTTCAGGCTTCAGAAACGGTACTGCTCGTCGAAGCCGTTCCCGGGTGTCTGCTGCTGCCCGGTGCCCTGGTACGGGTACGACTGCTCCGGCGGCAGCTCCTGGCCGTACTCGTCGGTGTTGCGCTGCTGCGGGACCCAGGCACCGCCGGGCGGGGTCTCGCCCCCGTAGGTACCGGCGTACTGGTCCTGGCCGTAGCCCTGCTGGGCGTAGTACTGCTGGTCGCCGTAGGAGGTGTCGTACGAGCCTCCGCCGTAGGTCGGCGAGCCGATGTACGGGTCGGAGTAGGCGGCGTACTGCTGCTGGTCCGTGGCGTCGTAGCCCTGCTGCCGACCGTAGCCCGAGTAGTCGTAGGCGTAGGGCTGGTCGGTGCCCTGGGCCGTGGCGGCGTACTGGTCGTGGGGCAAGCCCGGCTGGTATCCGGTGTCGCCGTACACGCCGTAGGAGCCGGTGTCGTCGGGCACGGGCTGCGGCTCGTAGACGGCGGTGGTCTCGGCGGCCGTCGGGTGGACGGGGCGCGACGGGGTGAAGACGTCGTCGTGGTCGTAGTCGTCGTCCTGGCCGTAGGCGGGGGCGGTGGCGTCGTGGCGGTAGTCGGCGCCCTCGTCGCCGAAGCCGCCGTCGGCCGCCTCCAGGCCCGAGACCTCAAGGCTCGGCTCCTGGCGGCCGCGCTCACCGCGGCGGCCCTTGCCGCCGCCCAGCATCGGCGCGTTCATCGCCCAGCCGGCCGAGAAGCCGCTGCGGAAGGACAGGGTGACGTACGTCTGCCCGACCGCGAAGGCGGCCGCACCCAGCCCGATCACGACGACCGACGGGATCAGCACACCGACCACGACACCGAGGAAACCGACGAAGGCGAGCAGCCGCCAGCGCAGCCGTGCCTTGTACTGCAACAGCACCTCGCCCAACAGCCACAGCGCGACGATGCCGAACGCGATGTAGAGGACCGCCCAGCCCATGTACGCCCCTCTCCCAGTCGCCGCTACGCAGTGTGTCGTATACCGGTGCGAACGGTCTAGGCCTGCGGTCGGTGGTGCAGGCCCAGGTTCTCGTAGATTTCCAGCGTCGCCGTGGAGTTGTTGAGCGTGATGAAGTGCAAGCCGGGCACGCCCTCGGCGAGCAGCCGCGCACAGAACTCCGTGGCGAATTCGATACCAATGGAGCGTACAGCGGCCGGATCGTCTTTTGCTGTGAGGATCCGCTCTTTCAGGGCGGCCGGGAACGCGGCGTTGGTGAGGGACCCGATCCGCTCCAGCGACCGCACGCTGGCGATCGGCATGACCTCGGGAATGATCGGGGTGTCGCAGCCGGCGGCCGAGACGCGGTCGCGCAGCCGGAGGTAGTCCTCCGGGTGGAAGAACATCTGCGTGATGGCGTAGTCGGCGCCCGCACGGCACTTGTCGACGAAGTGACGGACGTCGGAGTCCCAGTCGGTGGAGCGCGGGTGCATCGCCGGGAAGGCGGCGACGCCCACGCAGAAGTCGCCGGACGCCTTGATCAGCTCGACCAGTTCGGCGGCGTAGGCGAGACCCCGGGGGTGCGGCACCCACTCGCCCATCGGGTCGCCGGGCGGGTCACCGCGCAGGGCGAGCATGTTGCGGATCCCCGCGTCGGCGTACTGGCCGATGATGTTGCGCAGGTCGGCCACCGAATGGTCGACCGCCGTGAGGTGCGCGATGGGCGTGAGGGTGGTGTCGGAGGCGATCGCCTCGGTCGCCTTGACCGTGCCCGCCCGGGTGGAGCCGCCCGCGCCGTACGTCACGGAGACGAAGTCGGGCGCCACGGCCTCGACCCGGCGCAGCGCGTTCCACAGGTTCCGCTCGCCCTTCGGGGTCTTCGGGGCGTAGAACTCGAACGAGTACGTCGTTTTGCCGGTCGCGAGCATGTCGCGGACGGTGCGCGCGTGGTCCGACCTGATGGATGCGGTGCCGAGGGCCATACCGGCAGGTTAGCCAGGGGCGGTCGGTCCCCCAACCGGGCGCAGGGTTTTGCCCGTTTTGCGCACTTGTTGTCCATCCCTTGGACAAACCGGCCCACAAACCGGCTACCGCTTCTCCCGCAGCCTCTCGGCGAACTCGGCCGCCGCCGCGCCGGGGTCGTCGGCCTCCGTGATCGCCCGTACGACGACGGCGCGGCGGGCCCCCGCTTCCAGGACCTGGTCGAGATTGCCGAGGTCGATGCCGCCGATGGCGAACCAGGGCCGGTCGGTGCCGAGGGCGGCGGTGTACCGGACGAGGTCCAGGCCGGGGGCGTGCCGGCCGGGCTTGGTGGGGGTGGGCCAGCAGGGGCCGGTGCAGAAGTAGTCCACGCCGTCCTGGACGGCGGCCGCGGCGGCCTCGGACTCGGCGTGCGTGGAGCGGCCGATCAGGACGCCGTCGCCGAGGATCGCGCGGGCCGCGGGGACGGGGAGGTCGCCCTGGCCGAGGTGCAGTACGTCGGAGCCGGCGGCGTGGGCGACGTCCGCGCGGTCGTTGACCGCGAGCAGCTTGCCGTGCCGGGCGCAGGCGTCGGCGAAGACGGCCAGGTGCTCCAGCTCCTCGGCCGCCTCCATGCCCTTGTCCCGCAACTGCACGATGTCGACCCCGCCCGCCAGGACGGCGTCCAGGAACTCCACGAGATCGCCCTGCCGCTTGCGCGCGTCGGTGCAGAGGTAGACCCGGGCGTCGGCGAGCTGGGCGCGGGCGGTGCCGGCAGTTGTGGCGGCCATGCGTGTGTCCCCCTGGTTTGTCGGTGGCGTACGGGTGCGGGGTGCGCGCCCCGGCGCCGTCAGGTGCGGCTGCTCCCATGGTTCCGCACCGGCGCGGGTGCGGGCGCAGGTGGCCCATCGTTGCGCACGGGTGCGGATGCACCGGTGGCACCGTACAAGTGCGGGCGGGCCCAAGCGCCGGAACGCCCGCTCCGGTGACTCCGGTCGGCCTCCCCCCCCCGGCCGGGCACAAGCCACCCCCTGACCGGGACCTTGCGGGTCGACCGCACAGGCCCCGGCCCACACACACCGGGCGTTTGTTCAGGTCCGGCCCCGCTCGCACGGCACCGGACGGTTGTTCGGTCGTGGTCGGGTCAGACCGCGAGCGCCTGGGCGCGGCGCTTCACCTCCGTGCCGCGGTTCTCGCTCAGGGCCTGGGCCGGCGTGCCGGGCAGGCTCGGGTCGGGGGTGAAGAGCCACTCCAGCATCTCTTCGACCGTGAAGCCGTCGTCCCGCAGGAGCGTCAGGGTCCCGGACAGGCCCTTGACGACCTTGTCCCCGTCGATGAAGGCCGCGGGGACGTGCAGCGCGCGGTTCTCACCGCGGCGTACGGCGATGAGCTGGCCGTCCTTGACCAGCTGCCGCACGCGCGTCACCTCGACGCCGAGCTGTTCGGCGATGTCGGGGAGGGTGAGCCAGGCAGGGACGAGAGCATCGATCTTTGCGTCAATCTCGGTCACGGAAACCAGCCTGCCATCCCCCACTGACAGTCGGAAGTCGGGCCCGCCCACCTGGGCGGACACGCCCGCCTCGACAGCTACGCCGTCGCCGCCTTCAACGGCCTCGCCGGGTCCGCCAGCAACGCCGGATTCATCGGCGTGCCCGACTCGATCAGGCGGCGGCCCTGCGCCAGGTCCCGGGGGCGGCCCACCGCCAGCAGCGCGACCAGCCGGTCGCCGCGCAGCCAGCAGACCGTCCAGGCCGGTCCGGCCGGGTCGCCCCGCCAAAGGGTCGTGTCGGCGGCCGCGTGGTGCCCGGCGTACTGCACGAACCGTCCGAACTGCTCCGACCAGAAGTACGGCACGGGGTCGTACACCGCCGGGGTCTCCCCCGAGGCCCGGCCGACGATGTTCACGGCGACCGTGCGCGGCCCCTGGAGGGCGTTGTCCCAGTGGTGCACCAGCAGGCGCTCGCCGTACCGGCCCGAGGGGAAGGAGGCGCAGTCGCCGACCGCGTACACGTCGGGCACCGACGAACGAAGGTGCTGGTCGGCCACGATCTCGCCGTGCGTGCCCAGCTCGATCCCGGAGCCGGACAGCCAGGCCGTGGCCGGACGGGCGCCGATGCCGACGACGACCGCGCCCGCGGGCAGCCGCGAGCCGTCGTCGAGGACCACCGTTCCGGGTTCCACACGCTCCACGCGCGCGTGCGTCCGCAGCACGGCACCCGCGTCGGCGTACCAGCGGGCCATCGGCGCGGCGACCTCGGCGGGCAGCGCCCCGGCGAGGGGCCGGTCGGCGGCCTCCACGACGGTCACCGCGCAGCCCGCCTCGCGCGCGGCCGTGGCGAACTCCGCGCCGATCCAGCCCGCGCCGACGACCACGATGTCGTGCCGGCGGGCCAGCACCGGCCGCAGCCGCTCGGCGTCGTCCAGGGTGCGCAGCAGGTGCACGCCCGGCACGCCCTCCGCCCCGGGCAGCCGGATCGGTTCGGCACCGGTCGCGACGACCAGGACGTCGTACGGCACGGGCCCGTCCTCGGTGTCCAGCTCGTGGTCGCCTGGGCGCAGGCCCAGCACCTCGCAGCCGAGCCGCAGTTCGATGCCGAGGGCCTCGAAGTCGACGTCGAAGGCTGAGCCCTCGGCCTTGCCGAGCAGGACGGCCTTGGACAGGGGGGGCCGGTCGTAGGGCTGGTGCGGCTCGGCGCCGAGCACGCTCACCGTGCCGGTGAAGCCCTGCTCGCGCAGGGCGACCGCGGTCTGGACACCGGCCATGCCCGCGCCCGCCACGACCACGCGCCCCGGCGCGGACGAACCTGGTTCCTGCGTCTGCTCGCTCACCTGATCACCATAGACAACTGACATTTCGTCAGTCAGTGCTCATCCGCAGTGACCTGCTCCACAACGCTCGTCCCGCTGCCCGCCTGGGACTCCCACTCCCAGCTCTCCTCCAGCCGCACCCGCCCGTCGGGCAGTTCCACGACGGTCGACACGCAGTGCCCGGAGGAGGTGGTCCCGTCCCCCTTGAGTTGTACGTACCGGAAGTCCAGCCTGTCGCCCTCCCGGGTACCCACGAGATGTCCGCGTACGACGTCGCCGCCCGAGTACTCGGCCCAGACCTCTCCGTCCTGCTCGTGGTACGTGAACCGGGTGCGGGTCCCCACCTGGCCGGGTGCCTGGTCGGCGACCGGGGCCAGGACGAGACCGTCGAGGGATCGGGCCATGGCGGTGGCTCCCTTACTGCGGCGTACGGCATCGGGCTAGGGTGGGTGGCCAACGTAAGGCACTCGCGGGAGCCCGGACGCACCGGGCTGAGAGGGAGGCTGGCGGCCTCCGACCGTACGAACCTGATCCGGGTCATGCCGGCGAAGGGAGGGGCTGGACGCCCATGTCGCGTACGCGAACGTCAGACGTCCTCGTCGTCGGGGGCGGGATCATCGGCCTGGTCACCGCGTGGCGGGCCGCGCAGCGCGGACTCGCCACGGCCGTGGTGGACCCGGAGCCGGGCGGCGGAGCCGCACAGGTGGCGGCCGGGATGCTGGCCGCCGTCACGGAACTGCACTACGGCGAGCAGACCCTGCTCGGTCTGAACCTCGCCTCCGCCCGGCGCTATCCGGACTTCGCGGCCGAGCTCACCGAGCAGACCGGCCACGACCTCGGCTACCGCCGGTGCGGCACGCTCGCCGTGGCCCTGGACGCCGACGACCGGGCCCATCTGCGCGAACTGCACGCCTTGCAGCAGCAGTCGGGCCTGGAATCGCAGTGGCTGTCGGGGCGGGAGTGCCGTCGCCTGGAGCCGATGCTCGCGCCGGGCGTGCGCGGCGGGCTGCGGGTCGACGGGGACCACCAGATCGACCCGCGGCGGCTGGCCGGGGCGCTGGTCGCCGCGTGCGAGCGGACCGGTGTGGTCTTCCACCGGGCATGGGCGGAGCGGCTCACCGTCGTACGGGACCGGGCCACGGGTGCCGTCACGGACGACGGCACCCCGCTGGACGCCGGACAGGTCGTGCTGGCCGGGGGCAGTCTCAGCGGGCGGCTCGCGGGCGTCCCGGAGGATGTGCTGCCCCCCGTGCGGCCGGTGAAGGGGCAGGTCGTACGGCTGACCATGCCGCAGCGGCACGGGTCGTTCCTCAGCCGGACCGTGCGCGCGGTCGTGCGCGGCAGCCATGTCTACCTGGTGCCGCGCGAGAGCGGCGAGCTGGTCATCGGGGCGACCAGCGAGGAGCTGGGCTGGGACACCACCGTGACCGCGGGCGGTGTGTACGAGCTGCTGCGCGACGCGCACGAGCTGGTCCCGGGCATCACCGAGCTGCCCCTCACCGAGACCCGGGCCGGACTGCGCCCCGGCTCCCCCGACAACGCGCCGCTGCTCGGCCCGACCGGTCTCGAAGGGCTCTCGTTGGCCACCGGGCACTACCGCAACGGCGTCCTGCTCACGCCGGTCACCGGCGACGCCATGGCGCACGTCCTGACGACGGGTGAACTCCCCGAGGAAGCCCGCCCCTTCACTCCGAAGCGCTTCAGCACCGCCACCGCCCTCACGGAGCAGCCCGCATGAACATCTCCGTCAACGGGGAGCCCCGGGACGTCCGGCCCGGTACGGCTCTCGACTCCGTCGTGAAGTCCCTCACCGCCGCGCCGTCCGGCGTGGCCGCCGCCCTCAACGAAACCGTCGTCCCGCGCGCCCAGTGGCCGTCCACGCCCCTCGCCGAGGGGGACCGCGTGGAAGTCCTCACCGCCGTCCAAGGAGGCTGACCATGGCCGACGATCCGTTTGTCCTCGGTGGTACGTCCTTCACGTCCCGCCTGATCATGGGCACGGGCGGGGCGCCCAGCCTCGACGTGCTGGAGCGGTCGCTGGTCGCGTCCGGGACGGAGCTGACGACGGTCGCGATGCGCCGGGTGAACGCCTCGGTGCACGGCTCGGTGCTGTCCGTCCTGGACAAGCTGGGCATCCGCGTCCTGCCCAACACGGCGGGCTGCTTCACGGCCGGTGAGGCCGTCCTCACGGCCCGTCTCGCGCGCGAGGCCCTCGGCACCGACCTGGTCAAGCTGGAGGTCATCGCAGACGAGCGCACGCTGCTGCCGGATCCGATCGAGCTGCTGGAGGCGGCCGAGACGCTGGTCGACGACGGGTTCACGGTGCTGCCGTACACCAACGACGATCCCGTGCTGGCGCGGAAGCTGGAGGACGTCGGCTGCGCGGCGATCATGCCGCTCGGCTCGCCGATCGGCTCCGGACTGGGCATTCGCAATCCGCACAACTTCCAGCTGATCGTCGAGCACGCGCGCGTGCCGGTGATCCTGGACGCGGGGGCCGGTACGGCGTCGGACGCCGCGCTGGCGATGGAGCTGGGGTGTGCGGGTGTGATGCTCGCCTCGGCGGTGACGCGGGCGCAGGAGCCGGTGCTGATGGCCGACGCGATGCGGCATGCCGTGGAGGCGGGGCGGTTGGCCTACCGGGCGGGACGCATCCCTCGGCGGCATTTCGCGGAGGCGTCGTCTCCGATGGACGGCGTGGCCGTGCTGGATCCGGAGCGGCCCGCTTTCCAGTGAGCGGAGGCAGCGGGCGTGGGACGCACGTCACAGGTCCGCTTCAGTCACGCTCCGAAAGCAGGCGGGGCGACGGAGCTGTCAGTCATGGCTCGTACACTCGCCTGCGTGGACACGACCCTTCAGGACCCCTTGGTCGGGCAGGTGCTCGACGGCCGGTATCGCATTGACGCGCGGATCGCCGTCGGCGGGATGGCCACGGTCTACCGGGCCGTGGACACCCGGCTCGACCGGGTCCTCGCGCTCAAGGTGATGCACCCCTCGCTCGCGGTCGACGGCTCGTTCGTCGAGCGCTTCATCCGCGAGGCGAAGTCGGTGGCCCGGCTGGCCCACCCGAACGTGGTGCAGGTCTTCGACCAGGGCACCGACGGCAGTTACGTCTACCTCGCCATGGAGTACGTCGCGGGCTGCACCCTGCGGGACGTGCTGCGCGAGCGCGGGGCACTGCAGCCGCGTGCCGCCCTGGACATCCTGGAGCCGGTGCTGGCCGCGCTGGGCGCCGCGCACCGCGCCGGGTTCGTGCACCGGGACATGAAGCCCGAGAACGTCCTGATAGGGGACGACGGCCGGGTCAAGGTCGCCGACTTCGGGCTGGTGCGGGCCGTCGACACGGTGACGAACACCACCGGCACCGTGCTCGGCACGGTCTCGTACCTCGCCCCCGAGCAGATAGAGAACGGCACCGCCGACCCCCGCGTCGACGTGTACGCGTGCGGCGTGATGCTGTACGAGATGCTCACCGGCGACAAGCCGCACGACGGGGACTCCCCGGCCGTGATCCTCTACAAGCATCTGCACGAGGACGTCCCGCCGCCCTCGGCCGCCGTGCCCGGTCTGGCGTACGAGCTGGACGAGATGGTGGCCTCGGCGACCGCCCGCACCCCGGACATCCGCCCGCACGACGCGGTGGCGCTGCTCGCGCAGGTCCGTGACGGGCGCGGCCGGCTGACCGTGGAGCAGCTGGACGCCGTGCCGCCGCAGGCGCTCGCGGCGGACCACGACAACGCCGACGACCGTACGAGCGTGATCCCCCGGGCGCTCGCCACGCCGCGCCCGCTGCCCGTCAACGAGGACGAGGAGGGGTCCGCGGCCGCGCTGAACCGCACGAGCCGCTTCGCGTCCCCGCCGCCCCCGCCGTCCCGGCGCCGCTCGGGGCCCCGGCGCGGCCCGATGGCGATCGTCGCCGCCGTCCTGCTGGTGCTCGGACTCGGCGCCGGCATCTGGTACATCAACTCGGGCCAGTTCACCGAGGTCCCCCCGCTGCTGGCGAAGACCCAGGCGCAGGCCGAGGACCGGCTGCAGGACGCCGGGCTGGAACTCGGCAAGGTGGAGCACGCCTACAGCGACACCGTGGAGCGCGGCACGGTCATCAGCAGCGACCCGAAGGCCGGGACACGCATCCGCGGCAACGACTCGGTGTCCCTCACCATCTCCGACGGCCCGCAGAACGTACGGGTGCCCGCCCTGGAGGGTCAGCGGCTGGAGAAGGCGCGGTCCCTGCTGAAGGAGGACGGGCTGGAGCCGGGCATGGTCACCCGGGAGTTCAGCGAGGACGTGCCCAAGGGCTCGGTGATCTCCGCACGGCCGGCGGACGGCACCAAGGTGCGCGCGGGCACGGCGGTCGCGCTCGTCGTCAGCAAGGGCAGCCCCATCGACATCCCCGACGTCACCGGTGACGACCTGGCCGACGCCAGGGCCGAGCTGACGGGCGCCGGTCTCAAGGTGAAGGTCGCCGCCGAGCGGGTCACCTCCTCCGAGTTCGACAAGGGCCAGGTCGCCGAGCAGAGCCCGAACCCCGGCGGCCGGGCGGCCGAGGGCGACACGATCACGCTGACGGTGTCCAAGGGCCCCGAGATGATCGAGGTCCCGGACGTGGTCGGCGACAGCGTCGACGACGCCACCCGGGAGCTGAAGAGCGCCGGATTCCAGGTCGACGAGGACCGCGGACTGCTCGGCCTGTTCGGCGACACGGTGAAGGACCAGTCCGTGAAGGGCGGGGAGACCGCGCCCAAGGGCTCGACGATCACCATCAAGATCAGGTGACGGATGCGGGCAGGGAGCCCGTGGACGGGGCAGGGCCGGACGCATGACACCCTGAACGGGTGAACAATCAGCTGTCCGGCCGCCCCCGCAACCCCGTGGGCGGCCACGTCCCGGTGGCCGGTGGGCTCCACTCCGTCGGCCTGACCTACGCCCGTGACCTGAAGGCCGAGACCGTCCAGGTCTTCGTCGCCAACCCGCGCGGCTGGGCCACTCCGGCCGGCAATCCGAAGCAGGACGAGGCGTTCCGCGCCGCGTGCGAGGCCGAGTCCATCCCGGCGTACGTGCACGCCCCCTACCTGATCAACTTCGGCTCGCACACCGAGGCGACCGTGGAGCGGTCGGTGGAGTCGTTGCGGCACTCGCTGCGCCGCGGGCGGGAGATCGGGGCGCTGGGCGTGGTCGTGCACACCGGCAGTGCGACCGGCGGCCGGGAGCGGTCGGTGGCGCTGAAGCAGGTCCGGGAGCATCTGCTGCCGCTGCTCGACGAGCTGACCCACGACGACGACCCGTATCTGCTGCTGGAGTCGACCGCCGGCCAGGGCGCCTCCCTGTGCTCGCGGACGTGGGACTTCGGCCCGTACTTCGAGGCGCTGGACGCCCATCCGATGCTCGGCGTGTGCCTGGACACCTGCCACATCTTCGCCGCCGGGCACGACCTGACCGGCCCCAGCGGCATGCACCAGACGCTGGACCTGCTGGTGGACACGGTCGGCGAGGGCCGGCTGAAGCTGATCCACGCCAACGACTCCAAGGACGTGGTGGGGGCGCACAAGGACCGGCACGAGAACATCGGCGTGGGCCACATCGGCGAGGACCCGTTCCGGGCCCTGATGACGCACCCCGCGACCGCGGGCGTGCCGCTGATCATCGAGACGCCGGGCGGCAAGGAGGGGCACGCGGCGGACGTGGAGCGGCTGAAGAAGCTGCGCGACTGCTGAAGGCCCAGACAGACCCCGGAGGCGTCGGAGCCCCGGGCCTCAGAGGTCGGGGCCGTCCCCGGGCTCCTCCTGGTACGAGTAGCGCTGCTCCTGCCATGGATCGCCGATGTTGTGGTAGCCCCGCTCCTCCCAGAAGCCCCGCCGGTCGGCGGTCATGTACTCCACGCCGCGCACCCACTTGGGGCCCTTCCAGGCGTACAGGTGGGGCACGATCAGGCGCAGCGGGAAGCCGTGCTCGGCGGTGAGCAGTTCGCCGTCCTTGTGGGTGGCGAACAGGACGTGTTCGGAGGCGAAGTCGGACAGCCGGAGGTTGGAGCTGAATCCGTACTCGGCCCACACCATCACATGGGTGACGTCGTCCGCGGGCGGCGCGATGTCGAGGATCGTGCGCGCGGGGATACCGCCCCACTCGGCGCCGAGCATGCTGAACTTCGTGACGCAGTGCAGATCGGCCACGACGGTGGTGTACGGCAGGGCCGTGAACTCCTCGTGGGTCCAGCAGTGCTTGCCGCCGTCCGCCGTGGCGCCGAAGACCCTGAACTCCCAGCGCTCGGGCCGGAACTTGGGGACGGGCCCGTAGTGCGTGACCGGCCAGCCGCGCTGGACCCGCTGTCCCGGCGGAAGCCCGGGCTGCGTCGCTCCTGCCGGATCGCGCCCTTCTCCCGACTCGTGTCCCACCGGCTGACCCATGACTCCATCCTGACAGACCCCCGGTGATGCCCCTGACCGGGGCAATCCCAAAACGGGGCAATTAGAACTAAGCATGCCCTTACTTACTAAGTGAAGACTTACTGGACGATCTTCGTCGCCGGTGGAATCATGCGGCGCAACCTGCCAGTTCCCCCGCGTGGAAGGAGCCTCTGCGATGCAGGGCGACCCCGAGGTCCTCGAATTCCTGAACGAGCAGTTGACCGGCGAGCTGACCGCGATCAACCAGTACTGGCTGCACTACCGGATCCAGGACAACAAAGGCTGGACCAAGCTCGCCAAGTACACGCGTGAAGAATCCATCGACGAGATGAAGCACGCGGACAAGATCACCGAACGCATCCTGATGCTGGACGGCCTGCCCAACTACCAGCGGCTCTTCCACGTACGGGTCGGCCAGACGGTCACCGAGATGTTCCAGGCCGACCGGCAGGTCGAGGTCGAGGCCATCGACCGCCTCAAGCGCGGTATCGAGGTGATGCGCACCAAGGGCGACATCACGTCCGCGAACCTCTTCGAGTCGATCCTCGAGGACGAGGAGCACCACATCGACTACCTGGACACGCAGCTGGAGCTCATCGACAAGATCGGCGAGGCGCTGTACATCGCGCAGCAGATCGAGCAGCCGAGCTAGGCGGGCCTAGGCGGCGTCTTCCAGTTCCGCGAGCACCGGCTCGCCCCGGTCCGCCAGCTCGCGGCGAGGGCACGACCCCCTGCCGAGGAGCGCCTGGATGCGGCGTACGCACGACCCGCAGTCCGTGCCCGCCTTGCAGGCGGAGGCTATCTGCCGAGGGGTGCAGGCGCCGCCGTCCGCGTGCTGCTTGACCTGCTGCTCGGTGATCCCGAAGCAACTGCACACGTACACGCGGTCCACCTCCCGACAGGTCGTTCCAAGGCGCCGTCCCCGTTGATCGGTGAGGCTAACCTAACCTTACCCGCCGGGTGGGAGGCACAAAAGTGGAGAGGGGCGCGGATCGTATGTGATCCGCGCCCCAGTCGTGTCGGGTGACAGGCGATCCCGCTACTGGTCCCTGTACATCTCGGCCACGAGGAACGCCAAATCCAGCGACTGGCTGCGGTTGAGCCGCGGGTCGCAGGCCGTCTCGTAGCGCTGGTGCAGATCGTCGACGAAGATCTCGTCGCCGCCGCCCACGCACTCGGTGACGTCGTCGCCGGTCAGCTCCACGTGGATGCCGCCCGGGTGGGTGCCGAGCGCCTTGTGGACCTCGAAGAAGCCCTTGACCTCGTCGAGCACGTCGTCGAAGCGGCGGGTCTTGTGCCCGGAGGCCGCCTCGAAGGTGTTGCCGTGCATCGGGTCGGTCACCCAGGCGACGGTGGCGCCCGAGGCGGTGACCTTCTCGACCAGCTCGGGGAGCTTGTCGCGGACCTTGTCGGCACCCATGCGGACGATGAAGGTCAGCCGGCCCGGCTCCCGCTCCGGGTCGAGGCGCTCGATGTACTGCTGCGCGTCCTCGGCCGTGGTCGTCGGACCCAGCTTGATGCCGATCGGGTTGCGGATCCTGGAGGCGAACTCGATGTGCGCGTGGTCCAGCTGCCGGGTGCGCTCACCGATCCACACCATGTGCGCGGAGACGTCGTAGAGCTGTCCGGTGCGCGAGTCGACCCGGGTCAGGGCGGACTCGTAGTCGAGCAGCAGCGCCTCGTGCGAGGAGTAGAACTCGACCGTCTTGAACTCCTCCGGGTCGGCCCCGCAGGCGTGCATGAAGTTCAGCGCGTTGTCGATCTCGCGGGCGAGCTGCTCGTAGCGCTGCCCCGACGGGGACGACTTCACGAAGTCCTGGTTCCAGGCGTGCACCTGGCGCAGGTCGGCGTAGCCGCCGGTGGTGAAGGCGCGCACGAGGTTCAGCGTGGAGGCCGAGGCGTGGTACATCCGCTTCAGCCGCTCGGGGTCCGGGACGCGGGCCTCTTCGGTGAACTCGAAACCGTTGACGGAGTCGCCCCGGTACGTCGGCAGGGTCACGCCGTCGCGGGTCTCGGTCGGCTTGGAGCGCGGCTTGGAGTACTGGCCGGCGATGCGGCCGACCTTCACGACCGGCACGGACGCGGCGTACGTCAGCACCGCGCCCATCTGGAGCAGCGTCTTGAGCTTGTTGCGGATGTGGTCCGCGGACACCGCGTCGAAGGCCTCGGCGCAGTCGCCGCCCTGGAGGAGGAACGCCTCTCCCTTGGCGACGGCCGCCATCCGGGCGCGCAGCTGGTCGCACTCGCCCGCGAAGACGAGCGGCGGATACGACTCGAGGTCCGCAACGACTGCGCGCAGAGCCTCGGTGTCGGGGTACTCGGGCTGCTGCGCCGCGGGCAGGTCTCGCCAGGTGTTGCCAGCACTCGCGCTGGTCTTAGCGTTCACGGTCACGGCCTCAACATTACGGGGTCGTGTCGGGCGTCCTGACCCATGCCCAGCAATTGAGACACGGGGTACACGACTCGGACATGGGGTAGTGTGCCTGCCATGTTCGCGCACTCGATCCAGACCTGGTGGTGGACCGCTCATCCGGCGGCCCGCTGACTGCGCGTACGACTTCACTTCGCGAAGGCCGCCCGAGGGGCGGCCTTCGGCGTTTCCGGGGTCCGTTCCTCACCGACATCGATCGCCGTCGATCGACAGCCACGGAGGAACCATGGACCTGACACAGCTGCTGCACGAGCCCCGCCCCTTCGCGCTGCTCCGCCGCCGCGCCCCGGGCCACGACCACGACGTGATCGAGGTCCTCGTCGGCCCGGTCACCACGTACGACCGCCTCGCCGACCTGCCCGACGAGGGCCTGGCGCTCGTCCCCTTCCGGCAGATCCGCGAGCGCGGCTTCGACGTCCGCGACGACGGCACGCCGCTGTCGGTGCTGACACCCGCGGAGTCCTCCGTCGTCCCGCTCGCCGACGCCCTGGAGCAGCTCCCGGCGCACCACGTACGGGTCGAGGGCGGTGGCTTCGACGTCGGTGACGAGGAGTACGCGGAGATCGTCGGGCGCGTGCTGCGGGAGGAGATCGGGCGGGGCGAGGGCGCGAACTTCGTCATCCGGCGGACGTACGAGGGTGAGATCCCCGGGTTCGGCCGGGCCGACGCGCTGGCGCTGTTCCGGCGGCTGCTGGAGGGCGAGCGGGGCGCGTACTGGACGTTCGTCGTGCACACCGGGGACCGGACCCTGGTCGGGGCGAGCCCGGAGGTGCACGTGCGGATGTCCGGCGGCACGGTCGTCATGAACCCGATCAGCGGGACGTACCGCTATCCCGCCGAGGGGCCCACGCCCGAGCACCTGCTCGGCTTCCTCGCCGACGGCAAGGAGATCGAGGAACTGTCGATGGTCGTCGACGAGGAGCTCAAGATGATGTGCACCGTCGGCGACATGGGCGGGGTCGTCGTCGGGCCCCGTCTGAAGGAGATGGCGCACCTCGCGCACACCGAGTACGAACTGCGCGGGAAGTCCTCGCTGGACGTGCGGGAGGTCCTGAAGGAGACCATGTTCGCGGCGACCGTCACGGGCTCGCCGGTGCAGAACGCCTGCCGGGTCATCGAGCGGCACGAGGTCGGCGGGCGCGGGTACTACGCCGGCGCGCTGGCGCTGCTCGGCCGGGACGCGGGCGGGACGCAGACCCTCGACTCCCCCATCCTCATCCGCACCGCCGACATCGACGCCGACGGGCGGCTGCGGGTGCCGGTGGGCGCCACGCTCGTGCGGGGATCCGACCCGGCGGGCGAGGTCGCGGAGACGCACGCGAAGGCGGCGGGTGTGCTGGCGGCCTTGGGCGTACGGCCGGGACGGCCGCGCGCGGAGGCCGCACGGCCGCAGTTGGCCGACGACCCCCGGGTCCGGGCGGCGCTGGACGGCCGCCGGGCCTCGCTCGCGCCCTTCTGGCTGCGGATGCAGGAGCGGTCCGGGGAACTGGCGGGGCACGCCCTGGTCGTCGACGGCGAGGACACCTTCACGGCGATGCTCGCGCACGTGCTGCGCTCCAGCGGCCTGGAGGTGAGCGTGCGTCGCTACGACGAGCCCGGACTGCGGGAAGCGGTGCTGGGGCACGAGGGGCCGGTGGTGCTGGGGCCCGGGCCGGGTGATCCGTCCGACCTGGCGGATCCGAAGATGCGGTTCCTGCGCTCCCTGACCGCCGAAGTGATCCGGGGAGAACGGCAGGGCGTGCTCGGCGTCTGCCTCGGACACGAGCTGATCGCGGCCGAGCTGGGGCTGGAGATCGTACGGAAGGAAGTGCCCTACCAGGGGGCGCAGACGACGATCGACCTGTTCGGGCGGCCGGAGACGGTCGGTTTCTACAACAGCTTCGTGGCGTGCTGCGACGAGGGGGCCCGTCAGGAGCTGGCCGCGCACGGCGTGGAGGTCAGCCGTGCCGCGAACGGTGAGGTGCACGCGCTGCGCGGGCCCGGGTTCGCGGGCGTCCAGTTCCACCCCGAGTCGGTGCTGACGCTGAACGGCGCGACCGTCGTACGGGAGCTGGTGCGGCAGCTGCGGGGCACGAGCACGCCCTCGGCGTAGGACGGGTCCGGTCGGGGCCGCGCGGCCCCGACCGGCACCGGCACCGGGCGGTCAGCCGAAGAACACCCCGACCTCCTCGTACAGCGTCGGGTCCACCGTCTTCAGGCGGGCCGTCGCGTCCGCGATGGGGACGCGGACGATGTCCGTGCCGCGCAGGGCGACCATCGTGCCGAAGTCGCCGTCGCGGACGCAGTCGATGGCGTGCAGTCCGAAACGGGTGGCGAGCCAGCGGTCGAAGGCGCTGGGGGTACCGCCGCGCTGGACATGGCCCAGCACCGTCGTGCGGGCCTCCTTGCCCGTGCGCTTCTCGATCTCCTTGGCGAGCCACTCCCCGACACCGGACAGCCGGACGTGCCCGAAGGAGTCCAGCGACTGGTCCTTGAGGACCATGTCGCCGTCCTTGGGCATCGCCCCCTCGGCGACGACGACGATCGGCGCGTAGGACGCCCGGAAGCGGGACGTCACCCAGGCGCACACCTGCTCGACGTCGAAGCGCTGCTCGGGGATGAGGATGACGTTCGCGCCGCCGGCCAGGCCCGAGTGGAGGGCGATCCAGCCGGCGTGCCGGCCCATCACCTCGCAGACCAGGACCCGCATGTGGGACTCGGCGGTGGTGTGCAGCCGGTCGATGGCCTCGGTCGCGATGCCGACCGCGGTGTCGAAGCCGAAGGTGTAGTCCGTGGCGGACAGGTCGTTGTCTATGGTCTTCGGCACGCCCACGCAGGGCACGCCGTGCTCGTCGGACAGCCGGGCGGCCACGCCCAGGGTGTCCTCGCCGCCGATGGCGATGAGCGCCTGGACCTCCAGCTCGGCGAGGTTCTCCTTGATGCGGCGGATGCCGTTCTCCACCTTCAGCGGATTGGTCCGCGAGGAGCCGAGAATGGTGCCGCCGCGGGGCAGGATGCCGCGCACGGCGGGGATGTCGAGCCGGACGGTGTCGTTCTCCAGGGGGCCTCGCCAGCCGTCCCGGAAGCCGGTGAAGTCGTAGCCGTACTCCTGCACGCCCTTGCGGACGATGGCCCGGATGACGGCGTTGAGCCCGGGGCAGTCGCCGCCTCCGGTCAGTACTCCGACGCGCATGGAACAGTCCCTTCGCCGCAGGTGCCTGACGAAGGGTCAGTGTGACGTGCGCCTCACTCGTCGTCGAGGCCGCGCTCTATCGCGTACCTGACCAGCTCCACGCGGTTGTGCAACTGGAGCTTGCCGAGGGTGTTCTGGACGTGGTTCTGCACCGTGCGGTGGGAGATGACCAGGCGTTCGGCGATCTGCTTGTAGCTCAGGCCCTTGGCGACCAGGCGCAGCACCTCGGTCTCGCGCTCGGTGAGCCGGGGCGCCTTCGGTTCGTCGGTGTCCTGCGCGGGGGCGGGTTCGGAGGCCAGGCGGCGGTACTCGCCGAGGACCAGTCCGGCGAGGCCGGGGGTGAAGACGGGGTCACCGACGGCCGTACGGCGGACCGCGTCCCGGAGTTCCTCGGTGGAGGCCGACTTCAGCAGGTAGCCGGTCGCGCCGGACTTCACCGCCTCCAGGACGTCGGCGTGCTCGCCGCTCGCGGACAGCACCAGGACGCGCAGCGCGGGGTTCGCGGCGACGACCTCCTTGCAGACCTGGACGCCGGGCTTGCCGGGCAGGTTCAGGTCGAGCACGAGGACCTCGGGAGCGGCGGCCCTGGCGCGGCGCACGGCCTGCTCGCCGTCGCCCGCGGTGGCGACCACCTCGAAGCCCGACTCGGCCAGGTCACGGGCGACCGCGTCGCGCCACATGGGGTGGTCGTCGACCACCATGACCTTGATCGGCTCCCGCTGGTCCGCGGTGGTCTCCGTCATCGCTGCTCCGCCTTCCCCCGTACGGTCGTCACGTCCTTCGGTACCTTCAGCTCGACCTCCGTGCCCTGGCCCGGCACCGAGATCAGCTCCGCGCTGCCGCCCAGGTCGCGCAGCCGGCCGCGGATCGACAGGGCGACACCGAGCCGCCCCTCGCCCTCGGCCTGGGCGAGCCGCCCTTCCGGGATGCCGGGTCCGTCGTCCCGCACGGTGACGATCACCTCGTCCGGCTCGTCCTCGACGAGGATCCACGCGCGCGCCTGTTCCCCGGCGTGCTTGCGGACGTTGTCCAGGGCCGCCCCGACGGCGGCGGCCACCTCCCGTGCCGCGACCGGCACCAGCGGCACGGGCGCGCCGGGCTCGGCGAGGCTGACCCTGGCGCCGGCGTACGGCGCGAGCAGGGCGCGCAGGTCGACGGGGCCGCTCCCCTCCGGCTGTTCGTCGACGGCCCGGACGACGGCTCCATCGGCGGCGTCCTCCGAGACCCGGGAGACGGGCACGAGTCCGCCGGAGACCAGGGTGCGCAGCGCGACCTCCTGCTCACCGGCCATCCGGCCCAGCTCGGCCGCCTCGCCGCCGATCACTGCGCCGCGCCGCTGCACCATCGCCAGCACCTGGAGCACGCTGTCGTGGATGTCCCGGGCGAGACGCTCCCGCTCGCGTGTCGCGGCCTCGATCTCCAGGGCGCGGGCGAGGGTGCGCTCGGAGGCACGGGCGACCTCCACGACGTAGCCGATGGCGATGGAGGCGATGCAGACCAGGATGACATTGTGGACGGTGTCGCGGGCCGGGCTGCCGCGCTCCACCAGGTTGGCGGCGGCCACCAGGCTGGAGGCGAGGGCCGCCCAGCGCCAGCCGCCCTTGACCGCGAAGGCGAGGACGGCGCCGGCGGTCCATATCGACGGCAGGGTCGGGCCGCCCGCCTGGACCCGCTCGTGCGCGTCGGCGACGGGTGTGAGCAGGATGCCGGTGAGGGCGACGGTGAGGTCGGCGGCGAGGAACCGCTTGGTGCAGCGGGCGGCGTTCGCGACCCGGGGCAGGGTGGCCAGGGTCCACACGGCCAGCACGGCGTAGTAGGCGACGGCGACCCAGGGCCGGACGAACTCCTCGTAGGCGGTGGCGAAGAGGCCGACCGCGTACAGCATCGTGAGCACCCGGTAGGCGGTCAGCGCGCGCCACAGCGGCTGCTCGACCGACATCCTCATGACTCGCTCGCGCTCGGCCATCTCCCCCACCCCCGAAGCGGACCCCCGACTAGGGCTCCGTCCGCCTGTTCTCCGGCTCTTCCCGCTCCGACTTTTCCTTGTCCGCCTGTTCCTTCTCCGCCCGTGCGAGCGCGGCCCTCGCCGCCTTCCCGGCTTCCTTCTCCGCCTTCGCCGCCTCCGCGAGCTGCCGCTTCATGGCCGTCGCGTACATGTCGACGTACTCCTGGCCGGAGAGCTTCATGATCTCGTACATGACCTCGTCGGTCACCGCGCGCAGCACGAACCGGTCGTGCTCCATGCCCTGGTAGCGGCTGAAGTCCAGGGGCTTGCCGATCCGGATGCCGGGGCGCATCAGCTTCGGCATGACCTTTCCGGGCGGCTGGATCTTCTCCGTGTCGATCATGGCGACGGGGATGACCGGCGCGCCGGTGGCGAGCGCCACGCGCGCGAGGCCACCCGGCTTGCCGCGGTAGAGCCGCCCGTCGGGCGAGCGGGTCCCCTCCGGGTAGATGCCGAACAGCTCGCCGCGCTCCAGCACCTCTATGCCGCTCTTGATGGCGGCCTCACCCGCGCCGCGCGCACCGGAGCGGTCGACGGGCAGTTGGCCCACGCCCTTGAAGAAGGCGGCCGTCAGCCGGCCCTTCACCCCGGGCGTGGTGAAGTACTCGGCCTTCGCGATGAACGTGACCTTGCGGTCCAGGACCGCGGGCAGGAAGAACGAGTCCGAGAAGGACAGGTGGTTGCTCGCCAGGATCGCGGGGCCCTCTGCGGGAACGTTCTCCAGGCCTTCCACCCAGGGCCTGAAGGCGACCTTCAGCGGTCCCCCAACAGCGACCTTCATCGCGCCGTACAACAACCGAGTGCCTCCTGTATGTGTCGATCAGACCTTAACCCGGCGCGCTGTCAAAGGCGCCGACGGCCCTGGTCGGTGTCAGTGCCGTCGCGTACGGTGAAGGTCCCGCGAACGCCGTGCGATCCCCGTCATGACGTTCCGTGACAATCCGTGATCGTGCCAGTCCCTTCTCACGACCAGGAGGCCGAAGGTGCCGGTCCTTGCCGGAGCCGAGCCGTTTCGCCACGAGGGCGGGGAGATCGCCGTGCTCCTCTGCCACGGCTTCACCGGTTCACCGCAGTCGCTGCGCCCCTGGGCGGAGCATCTCGCCGCACGCGGCATGACCGTCTCGCTGCCGCTGCTGCCCGGGCACGGCACGCGCTGGGAGGACCTGCGGATCACCGGCTGGCAGGACTGGTACGCGGAGGTGGAGCGCGAGCTGCGCCTCCTGTGCGAGCGCCGCGAGCAGGTGTTCGTGGCCGGGCTGTCCATGGGCGGCGCCCTGGCCCTGCGGCTCGCCGCGCGGCACGGCGACGCCGTCAGCGGTGTGGTGGTCGTCAACCCGGCGAACAAGGTGCACGGCCTGGCCGCGCACGCCCTGCCGGTGATCCGCCACTTCGTCCCCGCGACGAAGGGCATCGCCAGTGACATCGCCAAGCCGGACAGCAGGGAGCTGGGCTACGACCGGGTGCCGCTGCACGCCGCGCACTCCCTGCGCCAGTTCTTCCAGGTCGCCGACCGCGAGCTGCCGCAGGTCACCCAGCCGGTGCTGCTGCTGCGCAGCCCGCAGGACCATGTGGTGCCGCCCGCCGACTCGGCCCGTATCCTCAGCCGCATCTCGTCGACGGACGTGAAAGAGGTCCTCCTGGAACAGAGCTACCACGTCGCCACGTTGGACCATGACGCGGACCGGATCTTCGAGGAGAGCACCGCTTTCATCGGTCGGCTCGCGTCCGGCCTCGGCAAGGAGCCCGGTCTCGGCAAGGAAGGGACGACCGCAGGTGGCTGAGCACGACTCCGACCGCGAGGGCCGCGAGCCGGACGAGAAGGGCGTCCCGTTCGACGAGGAGGCCGCCTGGGCGGCGATCGTCGCCGGGTACGGCGAGGAGCCGCCGGACCCGCCGGGCGCCAAGCCGTTCAAGTCGGTCGAGGACCTGGCGCTGCTGGAGTCTCCGACCAACGACGACAGGGTGGACACGGCAGCGGGGACCGGGCCGGCCCCCGCAGAGGCCGGTAAGCCCGGCGAGCCGGACGGGCCGGAGCCGAAGGCGTCAGCAGACAAGCCGGACAAGCCGGACAAGCCGCTGGGTGGCTCCGTCTCCTTCGCGCCCGGCGTCGGACCGCGCGACTACACCGCGCCCGAGCCCGCCGAGGACGACTTCGACGAGGACGACGAGGGGCATTTCGTGCCGCCGGAGCCGCCCCCGCTGCCGTCCGCCGACCCCACCGCGAAGTTCGCCTGGCTCGGCGTGCTGGGCGGGCCGGTGCTGCTCATGCTCGCCGTGCTGCTCGGCTGGGAGATGACCTGGTGGCTGGCCACGCTGGGGATCGGCGGGTTCCTCGGCGGCTTCGCGACGCTGGTGATGCGCATGCGGACGGACGACGAGGACGACGACGACCCCGGGCGGGGTGCGGTCGTCTAGACGGCTGGATTTCAGGCGACTGGAATCCTGAGGGCGGCCAGGACCGGGAGGTGGTCGGTGGCCGCCCTCAGGTCTGTGTCGGTCACCCCGGGGTGGCCGGCCGGCACGCCGCAGCCCAGCACCTCGATGCCCTCGGTCGCGAAGATCGCGTCGATGCGCTGGTAGGGGTCGGTGGGTGTCCAGGTGTGCTCGCCGCCCCACGGCGCGGTCGCGTGGCAGTCCCGCAGGGCATCCGCGAGACGGCGGAAGGCGGGTCCGTCAGGGCGTTCGTTCAGGTCGCCGCCCGCGATCGCGTGCTCCACGCCCATCCCGGCGAGCCGGTCCAGGAGCAGGCCGGCCTGGTCGTAGCGCTCGTCCTTCTGGAGCGACAGGTGACAGCTGAGGACGCCGAGGCGGGTGCCGGCGAACCGGACGACGGCGGTGGCGAAGCCACGGCGGTGCAGTCCGGGCGTGGGGGGCAGGAGGACGTCCTCCGTGCGTTCGACGCTCGCCCGGAGCGAGCTGAGGATCGCCGGCCCCGTGGTGGTGGCTCCCCCGGTGACGACGACCAGGTCGGAGGCGAGGGCGAGGCGGGCGAGTTTCTTGCGCCAGCGGAAGAAGCGGGGGGCTTCTTGGACGAGCACCAGGTCGGGCTCGCAGGCCTTGATGACACGGGCCAGGGCGGCGGTGTCGTCCCGCATGGAGCGGATGTTGTAGCTGAGGACCCTGATGACCGCGGAACCGTCGGGTTCCGTACGGGAGTTGGGGAGCAGCGGCATGTGATCAATTTACGCCCCAGAGCTCGGGGCGCGGGGACTGCGCGCGCGTACCGGTTGTTCGTGGCTTGTCGCGCAGTTCCCCCGCGCCCCTCGGGGCACGGCCCCGAAGGCGTCTACATGATCGGGTCGGGTTCCCTCGCCAGGTCGGCCGCGCCCACCAGGCCGGCCTTGTTGCCCAGTTCCGCGGCGCGGACCTCGGCGACCGGGCGCCAGTTGCCGCCGACCAGCCAGCGCTTGTAGGACTTGCGGATCGGGCCCAGGACCAGTTCACCCTCGTCGGAGAGGCCGCCGCCGACGATGAAGGCGGACGGGTCGAAGAGGGAGGCGAGGTCGGCGAGGCCCGCGCCGACCCAGCGGGCCAGCTCACGGTAGGAGTCGACCGCCACACGGTCGCCCTGGCGGGCGGCCATGGAGATGTGCTTGCCCTCGATGCCGTCGGGCGTGCCGTTGCCGAGGCCGAGGAGGACCTCCGCGTTCTCGGGGGTGGCGTTGGCGCGCTGCTTGGCGTACCTCACCAGCGCCCGGCCCGACGCGTACTGCTCCCAGCAGCCCTGCGAGCCGCAGCCGCACAGCAGGCCGTCCGGCACCATGCGGATGTGTCCGAACTCGGCGGCCACGCCGAAGTGCCCGCGGCGCAGCTTGTTGCCGATGATGATGCCGCCGCCGAGGCCGGTGCCGAGCGTGATGCAGATGACGTTGCGGTGGCCCTTGCCCGCGCCGAACTTGTACTCGCCCCACGCCGCGGCGTTCGCGTCGTTCTCGACGACCACCGGGAGGCCCACACGGGCCTCGACCTTCTCCTTGAGCGGCTCGTTGCGCCAGTGGATGTTGGGCGCGAAGTACACCTCGGAGCGCTGCCGGTTGACGTAGCCGGCGGCGCCGATGCCCACGCCGACGATGTCGTGTCCGACGCGTGCGCCTTCCACCGCCGAGGCGATGGCGTCCACGATGCCCTCGGGCGTGCCCGGGGTCGGCACCTTGTGGGTCGAGAGGATGTTGCCTTCCTCATCGACCACGCCGGCCGCGATCTTCGTGCCGCCGATGTCGACGCCGATGGTGAGTCCCATGAATCCCTCAGTTTCGGTCGAGCCCCGCTACGGCCAACGGTACCCGAGGCACTGCCGTCGGTTCGCTGTCGTCCGCACGCTGGGCAGGACCGGCGGCGGCACACCGGTCGCGGCTCGTCCCGAGCTGGGGGGCTCAGTCCAGGTCGATGCGCTCCCCGGGACCGGCGTCGTCGCCCCGGTCATGACGATCGTCCACGTCACGCGGGTCGATCCGGTCGTCCCGGCCGCTCCAGCGCCGCTCCTGGGCCTCGACGGCGGAGCGGTAGGCGGCGAGCAGTTCGTTCCCGGCGGCGGCCAGGTGGTCGAAGACGTCCGGGTTGCGTTCGATGACGGGTTCCACGGCTGCCTTGGCCTGCTGGACGACCTGGCGGACGACCTGCTCGGCGGCGGGCCCCGCGACCGCGCCGAACAACGGGGACTGGATCCCCGACAGCTTGTCCGCGACGGCGTCGACGAGCTTCTTCAGTTCCTCGGCCGCGGAGCCCGGGGGCGGGCCGTACCGGGCACGGCGGCGGGCCTTCTCCGCCTCGAGGTCCTCGGCGCACGCGGTCGCCCAGGCGTCGGCGTCGGTGTCCCGCACCTCGTCCGCGGCCTCTTCGCGGGCGGCGTCGGACGGGGGGAGCTCTTCGCTCATGACGGACTCCTGACTACGGTTCGTCCCTACGACGTTACCCCCCTCTCAACGGGTCTGCGGCCACAGCTTCGGGTCGGGGGCGAAGCGGATGCGCAGTTCGCCCTCGCGCAGGGCGGCCCCGTCGACGGTGCAGCGGCGCAGCGCGGAGGGCAGCGGAACGATACGGCGGAACCGCCCCGCCGTGACGACGAGTTCGTCGCCGCGCCGGACGAGGTCCAGCTCCTCGCGTATGGCACCGGGCAGCGGGATGTGCCAGACGAGCACACCCTCCTCGCCGAGCCGGTCGGCCACCCGCCACTCGACCGGGGGGAGGGGGGCGCCCGGGTCGGTGCCGGGCACGGCGAGGGCGGCCAGGTCGTCGGCGCCGACCGGGTCGCGTCCGAGGTGGGCGACGGTCCGGACGTCGTACGCCTCCCGCCACTCGTCCAGTGTCTTGCGCTGCTGGGCGACCGGACCGGCCAGCCAGGTGTCCGGGGACGCCTCGGGCAGTACGCGGTTGGCGACCACGACGTCGGTGCGCAGGCCGCGCAGGGCGAGGCCGAGGCCGGCGGTGCGGAGGGCGTCGGCACCGGCCGGGCCGGGCTCGGCGACCAGTCGTACGACGGTGTCGCGGTCGGCGACGACCGCCTCGACGGCGGCCAGCTCCAGGTCCCAGCGGGCGGCCGTCTCGTACAGCCACTCGGCGGGCATGGGGACGCCGGCGAGCCGGCCCAGCACGGGGCGCAGGGCGCGGGCGGCCTGGCGTTCGGGCGGGAGCAGGCGGCGCAGGTAGCGGCGGAGCTCCTCGGGCAGGGCGAGGAGGGCGAGGGCCTGCGGCACCGGGGGCAGGTCGACGACGAGCAGGTCGTGCGACTCCGACAGTGCGGCGTCGCGCAGGGCGCGCAGGAGGGCGAGTTCACCGGCGCCGGGGAGGGGCGTGAGTTCCTCAGGGTCGAGGCGGGAGGCGCCGAGGAGGTCCAGGGCGGAGGAGGCGCGGTCCTGGAGGGCGGTGAGGTCCTTGCGGAAGTCCTGGGCGGGGTCGGGACGCCAGGCGGTGAGCCGGGGGGCGGCTTCGACCGGGGTCGGGCCGGTGGCCACGCCCAGGGCGGCACCGAGGGTGTCCACGGGGTCGGCGGACAGCACGAGGGTGTCCGTGCCGTCGGCCGCCGCGGCCAGGGCGGTGGCGGCCGCGAGGGTGGTACGGCCGCTGCCGCCGGGGCCGGTGATCAGGATGGTGCGCATGGGGGTGAACGGTAACCGACACGCCCTCCGGGGCGCGGGGAACTGCGCGACCAGCCACGACGGGCCGCGCCCGGCACGGCGCGGGCGCCGCTACGGCGCGACCCCTACTTGCCCGCTTCCACTCGCTTCTTCAGACCCGCCAGCGCCCGGTCGATGATGACCTTCTCCGCCTTGCGCTTGATCATGCCGAGCATGGGGATCTTGACGTCGACGGTCAGCGCGTACGTGACCTCGGTGCCCCCCGCCCCCGCCGGCTTCAACAGGTATGTGCCGTCCAGGGACCGGAGCATCTGGGACTTGACCAGGGTCCAGGAGACCTCGTTCTCGCCGGTCCACGTGTACGCGAGGACCTGGTCGTCCTTGATCGCACCGGCGTCCATGACGAGCCGGACCTGTTCGGCGCGGCCCTGCTCGTCGCTCTTGAGCACCTCGGCCTCCTTCACCTCGCCCGTCCAGTCCGGGTAGCGGGCGAAATCGGAGATGACCGCCATGACGTCGGCCGGGGCCGCCTCGATGGTGATGCTCGAGCTGGTGTGTTCCGCCATCGCCGTGGCTCCTCCAGATACGGGCCGGTATGAGGTCGTCGTGCGCAAACGCGTGCAGCGTGAAGGCTACCGCGCACGGGACCCGCCGATCTCACCCGACCTGGGACGTCCTCACCATTCCAGCGCCCACGGCGTACCGGTCCCCGCGAAGTGCCCCACGTTCACACACTCGGTCGCCCCGATCCGCATCCGCCGCACCAGCGGCTGGTGGACGTGCCCGAAGAGGGAGTAGCGGGGGCGGGTGCGGCGGATGGCGTCCAGCAGGGCCCGGCTGCCGCGCTCGAAGCGGCGCGCGACGGTGTCGTAGACCAGTTCGGGCACTTCGGGCGGGATGTGCGTGCACAGCACGTCGACCTCGCCGACCGCCTCGATCTTCGCCGCGTACTCCTCGTCGCTGATCTCGTACGGTGTCCGCATCGGCGTCCGCAGGCCGCCGCCGACGAAGCCGAAGACCCAGCCGCCGATCTCGACGCGCTCGCCGTCGAGGACGGTCGTGCCGGGGCCGGCGTACTCCGGCCACAGGGGCGGCATGTCGACATTGCCGTAGGTCGCGTACGTAGGAGTGGGGAACGCCGCGAACATCTCGGCGTACTGCTTGCGCACCGCCTTCTCGATCACCGAGGCGCGGTCCTCGCCGACGCCGGCCCACAGCCGGGCCCCGAACTCCCGCGCCTCCTGGAAGCGGCGGGCGGTGCGCAGCGCGACGATGCGGTCGGCGTTCTCGGCGCCGAACAGGTCGGGGAAGATGCCGCGCGAGTGGTCGGCGTAGTCGAGGAAGAGGACGAGGTCGCCCAGGCAGATCAGGGCGTCGGCGCCCTCGCCGGCCCTGGCCAGGTCACGGGCGTTGCCGTGCACGTCGCTCACCACATGCACGCGCGTCCTGTGTTTTCCGGCTGGTGTGGGTGCCATGGCGATCAAGGGTAGGTCGAGCGGTGCGGTTGTGAACAGTGGCGGCCCTACCTGCGGTTACTGGCCAGTCAGTTAGTGGGTGGACTACTGTGCGCGAAGGAATACCCAACTGTGTGACGCAGCGAACATCTCGACGGGACCCCCTGTCGGAGACGCATACCGGCGGGTAACGTCCGGGCAGTCCAGTCGTGCTCTGCATTTCAACAAGTGAATGTCCGAGCACCTGCCCGAGCCTTGGACCGGACCGTCGCATCACACAACGTCGTGGCGCCGGCGCCCTATGAGGAGCAGCAGTCTTGCGCGAGTTCAGCCTTCCGGCTTTGTACGAGGTCCCTGCGGACGGCAATCTGACCGACATCGTCCGCAGAAACGCCGCGCAGCACCCGGACGTCGCCGTCATCGCCCGCAAGGTCGGCGGCGCCTGGCAGGACGTCACGGCCACCGCCTTCCTCGCCGAGGTGCACACGGCCGCGAAGGGGCTGATCGCCGCCGGGGTCCAGCCGGGCGACCGGGTGGGCCTGATGTCCCGCACCCGTTACGAGTGGACGCTGCTGGACTTCGCGATCTGGAGCGCGGGCGCGGTGACCGTGCCGGTGTACGAGACCAGTTCGCCGGAGCAGGTGCAGTGGATCCTCGGCGACTCCGGCGCGACCGCCTGTGTCGTGGAGTCGGACGCCCACTCGGCCGCGATCGAGTCGGTGCGCGACGGGCTTCCGGCGCTCAAGCACGTGTGGCAGATCGACGGCGGCGGCATCGACGAGCTGGGCCGGCTCGGCCAGGACGTCACCGACGAGACGGTCGAGGAGCGCGGCTCGTTCGCCAAGGCCGACGACCCGGCGACCATCGTCTACACCTCGGGCACCACCGGCCGCCCCAAGGGCTGCGTGCTCACCCACCGCAGCTTCTTCGCGGAGTGCGGCAACATCGTGGAGCGGCTGCGTCCGCTGTTCCGCACCGGTGAGTGCTCGGTGCTGCTGTTCCTCCCGCTCGCGCACGTCTTCGGGCGGCTGGTGCAGATCGCGCCGATGATGGCGCCGATCAAGCTGGGCTGTGTCCCGGACATCAAGAACCTCACCGACGAGCTGGCCGCGTTCCGCCCGACGCTGATCCTGGGCGTGCCGCGGGTCTTCGAGAAGGTCTACAACTCGGCGCGCGCCAAGGCGCAGGCCGACGGCAAGGGCAAGATCTTCGACAAGGCCGCCGACACGGCGATCGCGTACAGCAAGGCGCTGGACACCCCCTCGGGCCCCTCCCTCGGCCTGAGGATCAAGCACAGGACGTTCGACAAGCTCGTCTACAGCAAGCTCCGCGCGGTCCTCGGCGGCCGGGGCGAGTACGCCATCTCCGGCGGTGCCCCGCTGGGCGAGCGCCTCGGCCACTTCTTCCGCGGCATCGGCTTCACGGTCCTGGAGGGCTACGGCCTGACCGAGTCCTGCGCGGCCACCGCGTTCAACCCCTGGGACCGGCAGAAGATCGGCACGGTCGGCCAGCCGCTGCCCGGTTCGGTGGTCCGGATCGCCGACGACGGCGAGGTGCTGCTGCACGGCGAGCACCTGTTCAAGGAGTACTGGAACAACCCCGGCGCGACCGCGGAGGCGCTGGCCGACGGGTGGTTCCACACCGGTGACATCGGCACCCTCGACGAGGACGGCTACCTGCGGATCACCGGCCGCAAGAAGGAGATCATCGTCACCGCGGGCGGCAAGAACGTCGCCCCGGCCGTGATCGAGGACCGCATCCGGGCGCACGCGCTGGTCGCGGAGTGCATGGTGGTGGGCGACGGGCGGCCGTTCGTCGGCGCGCTGATCACCATCGACGAGGAGTTCCTGGGCCGTTGGTGCGCGGACCACGGCAAGCCGGCGGGTTCCACCGCGGCGTCGCTGTGCGAGGACCCGGATCTGCTGGCCGCGATCCAGGCGGCGGTCGACGACGGCAACGCCGCGGTGTCGAAGGCGGAATCGGTGCGGAAGTTCCGCATTCTGTCCTCCCAGTTCACGGAGGAGTCGGGCCACCTGACCCCCTCGCTGAAGCTGAAGCGGAACGTGGTGGCGAAGGACTACGCGCACGAGGTCGAGGCGATCTACGCGAAGTGACCCCAGGGGTCGGCTATGGCGCGGTGTCCTCGGCGAGGACCCGCGCCATCGTGCGTTCGGCGAGCGCGGTGATGGTCACGAAGGGGTTCACCCCGAGCGACCCGGGCACGAGCGAGCCGTCCGTGACGTACAGCCGGGGGTACCCCTTCACGCGCCCGTAGTCGTCCGTCGCCCGGCCCAGCACGCAGCCGCCCAGCGGGTGGTAGGTGAAGTCGTCGGCGAAGACCTTGCTGCTCGATCCGAAGAGGTCGTAGCGGTAGATCGTCGAGTTGGCCGCGTTGATCCGGTCGAACAGCTTCCTGGCCATGGCCACGGAGACCGCGCTGTGGGCGGCCGTCCACCCGAGGCGCAGCTCGCCCGAGCCGGTGTCGTACGAGAAGGACGCCCGCTCCGGGTTCCCCGTGATCGCCAGATAGAGGCTCACCCAGTGCTCCAGCCCGGTCGGCAGCGGGGCGATCTCGGCGAACACGCGGTTGGCGGCGTTGGCCCAGTCGTCGATGCCCATGACCGGCATGGTCGACTGGTTCGCTCCGACCGTGTCCCACAGGTGGTTGGCCCGGCCGAGCATCACGTTGCCGTTGGTGCCCCAGCCGGTGCCGACGCCGGGGTCGAGATCGGGCAGGGTGCCCGTCTCCCGGGCGCGCAGCAGCAGTTCGGTGGTGCCGAGGCTGCCGCCGCCGAGGAAGAGGTACGTGCAGCCGTACTCCTTGGTCTCGACGACCCGGCCGGTGGCGTCGATGCGGTCGGCGGTCAGGACGTAGGTGCCGTCCGGCGCCCTGCTGATCGCGCGCACCTTCTCCAGGGTGTGGATGGTGACCTTGCCGGTGCCGAGGGCGGCGGCGAGGTAGGTCTTGTCGAGGCTGCGCTTGCCGTGGTTGTTGCCGTAGATGACCTCGCCGGCGAGCGCGGACTTCGGGGCGGTGCCGGCCGCCTCGCGCGCCATGTGGCCGAAGTCGTAGACGCTCGGCACGAAGGTGGTCCGCAGGCCGGCGTTGTCGGCGTGCTTGCGGGAGACGCGGGTGAAGCGGTACCAGTCCGTCGACTCGAACCAGGCGGGGTCGACGGTGTTCACGCCGAGGGCGGCGCGGGCGCGCGGGAAGTACGTGCCGTACATCTCGTCGGCGTCGACGGTGGGGAACTGCTCGGCGAAGTACGCCCTCGGCGGGGTGACCGCCATGCTCCCGTTGACCAGCGAGCCGCCGCCGACGCCCCGGCCGACGTACACGGACATCTGCGCGAAGTGGACGCGGTCCAGGACGCCCGGGTAGCGGCTGATGTCCCTGTTGACGACGTCCAGCCACAGGAAGGTGCCCAGGGGGGCCTCGGTGCGGGTGCGGAACCACATGGAGCGCTGGTCCGGGGTGCGGGTGGAGCAGAAGACGTTGCCGTCCGGGCCCGCGGTGTTCCAGAGGCGGCCCATTTCCAGGACGAGGGTGCGGATGCCGGCCTGGGCGAGGCGGAGGGCGGCTACGGCGCCGCCGTAGCCGGAGCCGACGACGATGGCGGGGGCGGTGTCGACTGCGTGTGGCTGCGCCGCTCGGGCGGAGTCGAGTCCGATGCGGGTGAATCCCAGGGTGGCTGCGGTTTGCAGGGCTGCCATGCCGAGGATCTGACGTCTTGTCAGCTGACGGGGCATCAGGTTAGATGTCATGTGCGCAGCATCGGCGGATTTTCGGGTTCCGCCTAGTGACCTGAGTCAGAGATTCGTCGGCAGTAGGCGGCGACTTTGTCGAGGATCTCGTCGGCTGTCTTCGTCCAGACGAACGGTCTGGGGTGCTCGTTCCAGTCGGCGAGCCAGGCCCGGATGTCGCGTTCGAGGGCTTGGACGGAGCGGTGGACGCCGCGCTTGAGCTTCTTCTGGGTCAGTTCGGCGAACCACCGCTCGACCAGGTTCAGCCAGGACGCGCTGGTCGGCGTGAAGTGCAGGTGGAACCGAGGGTGCGCCAGCAGCCACCGCTTGATGTCCGGGGTCTTGTGGGTCGCGTAGTTGTCCAGGATCAAATGAACCTGCAGATCAGCCGGGACTTCCTTGTCCAGCTTCGCGAGGAACTTCTTGAACTCCGCCGCCCGGTGGCGGCGGTGGAGGGAGCCGATGACCTTGCCGGTGGCGACCTCGAGGGCGGCGAAGAGGGTCGTGGTGCCGGCCCGGACGTAGTCGTGGCTGCGGCGTTCGGGAACGCCGGGCACCATCGGCAGAACAGGCTGGGACCGGTCCAGTGCCTGGATCTGCGACTTCTCGTCCACGCAGAGCACCAGGGCCTTCTCGGGCGGATCGAGATACAGACCGACGACGTCGCGGACCTTGTCGATGAACAGCGGGTCGGTGGACAGCTTGAACGTCTGCGACCGGTGCGGGGCCAGGGCGAACGCCCGCCAGATCCGCGAGATGGTCGACTGGGACATCCCCGTGGCCGTGGCCATCGACCTGGTCGACCAGTGGGTCGCGTTCTTCGGCGTCTCCTCGAGCGTCTTGACGATGACCCGCTCGACGTCGGCATCGGTGATCTTCCGGGGCACGCCGGGCCGCAGGTCGTCGCACAAGCCGTCCAGTCCCCGCTCGATGAAGCGGCGCCGCCAGGTGCGGACCGTGTCCGGAGCGATCCGCAGCCGGCGGGACACCTCCATGATCGAGTGGCCTTCGGCGCACTCCAGCACGATCCGCGACCGCTGAGCCAGAGCCTGAGCCGTCGTACGGCGGCGTAACCAGCCTTCCAGCACCGCCCGCTGGGCATCGGTGACCGACAACGGCGGAATCTTCGGACCCGGACGACTCATGCCCGACTAACGACGAATCTCTGACTCAGGTCACTAGTGGGGTGCCGCTTGATCGTTGCGGGCGGGTGCGGGTCGTGTGTGGCCTGTCGCGCCCACGCGGCGGAGCCGCACATCGATACAGCCCCGCGCCCCTGAGGGAAGACAACTACAGCAAGTTCTTCAGGTGCTCCGCGAGGAGGTCCCAGCGCCACTTCTCCTCGACCCACTCGCGGCCCCGCTCGCCCATCCTGCGGCGCAGCTCGGCGTCTGCCAGGAGGGTCGTGATGCGGTCGGCCGCCTCCTCGGGGGAGCCACCGCGCACCACCCAGCCGGTCTCGCCGTCCAGGACCGCGTCCGGGGCGCCGCCCGAGTCGCCGGCCACGACGGGCAGCCCGGTCGCCGACGCCTCCAGGTAGACGATGCCGAGGCCCTCCACGTCCAGGCCGCCGCGGCGGGTCCGGCAGGGCATGGCGAAGACGTCACCGGCGCCGTAGTGGGCGGGCAGCTCCGCCCAGGGCACCGGGCCCGTGAAGCGGACGGAGGCGGCGACGCCCGTGTCGTGGGCCAGCCTGCGGAGGTCCTTCTCGTACGGGCCGCCTCCGACGATCAGCAGCACGGCGTCCGGCTCGGCCGCCAGGATCCGGGGCATGGCCCGGATCAGGGTGTCCTGGCCCTTGCGCCGCACCAGCCGGGAGACGCACACCACCACGGGGCGGTCCGTCAGGCCGAGCCTCGCCCGGATCTCGTCGCCGCCCGAGCCGGGGTGGAAGGTCTTCTCGTCGACGCCCGGCGGCAGCTGCGCCATCCGCGCGGCCGCCTGGGGGCTCAGCGCGCCGGCGATCCGGGAGCGCGTGTACTCGCCGAGGTAGGTGATCGTGTCCGTGGAGTCGCCGATCCGGCGCAGCAGTTGCCGGGCGGCGGGCAGTTGGGCCCAGCCGGCCTCGTGGCCGTGCGTGGTGGCGACCAGCCGTTCGGCGCCCGCGCTCCGCAGCGCCGGCGCCATCAGGCCCAGGGGGGCCGCCGCCCCGAACCACACCGACGTGCACCCGTGCTCCCGCAGCAGTCCCACGGCCCGCCGGGTGACACCCGGCGTCGGCAGCAGCATGGTCGTACGGTCCCGTACGACGGTGAAGGGCTGCTCGGCGTCGAAGGCGGCGGTCGCCTCCACGCCCTCCCGGCTCCGCTTCCAGGTCGACGCGTAGACGACCAGCCGCTGCGGATCCAGCCGCAGCGCCATGTTGTGCAGAAACGCCTGGATGCCGCCCGGCCGGGGCGGGAAGTCGTTCGTCACGATCAGGGTCTTGCGCACGCCGCCGACCCTACCGAACCGCCCCTCACGACCGTACGCACCGGCAGGTGTGGCACGCTCACAGCCGACGGGGACATCATGGCCTCCTCGACACGGCACGCGGACGGGCAGGGATCTGGTGAGGACGACGGGCGCGAGGCGGTCCCTGGCATGTCTGCCGGTGGTCTGGTGTCTCACGAGGCTGGTGCTGCTGCTGTTCGTGCTGAAGGTGTACGTCTTCCCGGGCCCGGACGTGACGAGCGACGTGTCCGTGATCTACCAGGGCTGGTACGACGTCCTGCGCACCGGAACGTTCCCCCAGGACGACGTCACCTGGCAGTACCCGCCCGCCGCCGCCCTGGCGATCCTCTCCCCCGGCCTGCTGTCCTTCCTGCCCTACGCGACCGCGTTCTTCGTCCTGGTCTGCGTCACCGACCTGGCCGTCCTGGCCCTGCTGACGTACGCGGGCCGGCGCCCCGGCAGGTCGCTGCGCGGCGCCTGGGTGTGGGTGGCGGGCGTGCCGCTGCTCGGGCCGACGGTGTACGCCCGCTACGACGTGATGGTCACGGCGGTGGCCGTGGCGGCGCTGCTCGCGGGCGCCCGGCACCCCAAGGCGATGGGGGCGCTGGCCGCGTTCGGCGCGCTGCTGAAGGTCTGGCCGGCGATGCTCCTCCTGGCGGCCCGCCGCCCCGCCTCCTGGGTGTCGGCGGTGGTGACCGGCATCGCGGTGACGGGCGTGTTCGCCCTGGCCGTGCCGGGCGCGTTCGCCTTCCTGACCTTCCAGCGCGACCGGGGCACCGAGGTCGAGTCGCTGGGCGCGCTGGTCTTCCATGTCGCCCGGCACTTCGGCTGGCAGGGCGAGGTGCGGCTGAACTACGGCTCGATCGAGTTCCTCGGGCCGTACGTGAGCGAGGTGAGCACGGGCGCGCTGTTCCTGACGGGGGCGGCCTTCGGCTGGCTGGTGCTGTGGCGGCTGCTGGCCCGGCACTTCGAGGAGCACACGGTCGCCGACGCGGCCTTCGTGGCGGTGCTGATGTTCACCACCACCAGCCGGGTGATCAGTCCGCAGTACATGGTGTGGCTGGTCGGGCTGGCCGCGGTCTGCCTGTACTTCCCCGGGAGCCGGATGCGGCTGCCGGTCGGGCTCGTCCTGGTGGCGTGTTTCGTGACGGTGCTGGAGTTCCCGCTCTACTTCGCCAACGTGGTGGCCAGTGACGGCCTCGGCCTGACCCTGCTCTTCCTGCGCAACGGCCTGCTGGTCGCCGCCACGCTCCTCGCGGCCCGCGCCCTGTGGCGTGCGACGGTGCCGCGCACGGTTCCCGCTCCCGTCCCCGCTCAGCCCACCACCCGCACCGACGAGACACCGGTCTCCACCTGAGCCGGGTCCCGCCGGAACAGCACGCCCGCCAGCGCACACTGCACCGCCGTCGCCCCCGCCAGCGCGAGGCACACCCCGGGCAGTCCGAGCCCCGTCAGGCCGTACGCGAGCGCCAGTTGCAGAGCCGTCCCGAGCACGGTGACGCGCAGCAGCCCCGGGGCGTTCCCGCTGCCCTCGAAGACCCCGCCGAGCGCGATGAGGCAGGCCATCAGCAGCAGGTAGGGCCCGACGCAGCGCAGGAACAGCACGCCCTCGCGCGCGACCCCGGGTCCGGCACCGAAGGCGGCCATGAGCCACGGGGCGGCGGCGGCCAGCAGGACGGCCGCGGTGAGGCCGATGACTCCGGAGACCAGCACCGCCTGCCGTCCGATCTCCCGGCGCTCGTCCCTCCCCTCACCGCGTGTGTGCGCGGTGTGGATGGACGCGGCCTGGCGCACGGCGTAGAAGGCCATGGTCGCCACGTACATGACCTTGTAGGCGATCGAGTACGCGGCCACCGCCGTCACCCCGAGCCGCGCCACGATCGCGACCAGGGCCAGGGCGCCCGTCTGCCGCACGGTGAAGTCGGCGGACATGGGCAGGCCGGTCGTCAGCGTCCGGCGCAGGGAGACGGCCAGGGGCTCGGCCGGTGCCGTGTCACGGGCGCTCCGCAGCAGTGCGGTGCGCCGGACCGCGACAAGCCCGGCCCCGAGCGCCACGGACCGGCACAGCACCGTGGAGGCGGCGGCGCCCTGGACGCCGTGGAGATGGATGAGGAGCGGGTCGAGGGCCAGGATCAGGCCGTTGGAGAGCAGGGCGAGCCGCATCGGGGTTCTGGTGTCGCCGGTGCCCTTGAGGATGCCGTCGACGAGTTGCTGGGCGAAGAAGACGGCCATGCCGGGCATGGAGAGCGTGAAGTAGGCGACGGCGAGCGGGAGCGCGGCGCCGTCGGACCCGCCCAGCACCAGCCGGGCCAGCGGTTCGCGGCCGAGCAGGCCGCCCACCACCACCAGGGGCGTCACCAGCGCCCACAGCGCCCAACCGCCGCGCACGGCCGCCCGTACGGCCGAGGGGTCGCGGGCGCCCCGGGCGTGGGCGACGAGCACGGTCGTGCCGGAGCCGAAGACCAGGGCGATGCCGAGCAGCACGTTCTCCGTGGTGGTCGCCACGGCCACGGCGGCCACGGCAGGTCCGCCCAGCCGGGCGACCCAGACGGTGTTGATGATCCCGGCGGCGACGGACGCCAGGAGCGAGAAGTAGACGGGGCGGGCGAGCTGGAGCAGCTGCGAGCGGTGGGCGTTCACGGTGACTGTCCCCCCCGGGTCCTGGTGAACCGCGATTCGAGCTAGCTCGTTTCGAGGTAGCTCGATAAGAGGTAGCATGGGACCTCACGCACCCGCAAGGAGGACCATGCTGGAGCTGTCGATCCTGGGCTTCCTGGCCGAGGAGCCGCTGCACGGATATGAGCTCAAGGAGCGCATCAAGGCGCTGACCGGGCATGTCCGGCCGGTGAGCGACGGCGCGCTCTACCCGGCGATCACCCGCCTGGTCGGGGCGGGCCTGCTCGACCAGCGCACCGAGCCCGGCGCGAGCGCGGCCCCGCGCCGGATCCTCGCCCTCACCGGCAAGGGCCGCGAGGAGTTGCTGGAGCGGCTGCGCCGTCCGAAGCAGACCGAGATCACCGACCAGGTCCGCTTCAACACGGTCCTGGCGTTCCTGCGCCACCTGCCCGACCCGCACGAGCAGGCCGCGGTGCTGCGCCGCCGGCTGGACTTCCTTGAGACCCCGGCGAGCTTCTTCTACGCGTCGGGCAAGCCGGTCCGCGCCGAGGAGACGGACGACCTGTTCCGCCAGGGCGTGCTGCGGGTCGCCCGGGCGACGGGCGAGGCGGAACGCACCTGGCTGCGGGAGGCCATCGCGCTGCTGGAACAGCCGGGATGAAGCCGCAGACGGCCCCGTCCGGCCCCGGCTCGGTCAGCCCAGCTGAACCCGCAGATAGTCCCGCCACTCCCCCGTGAAGGCCTCCGGCGTCGTCCCCAGCACATCGCGCATGGCCTCCTCCACCGCCCCGGCCCTCTTCCGGTGCTCCCCGACGGCCCGGTAGAACGCGCCCAGCCGGGCCTCGCCCCAGCGGTCGGCGATCAACCGGCACGCCGTCCAGCCGCTCTCGTAGGCCCGGGCCAGGCGGCTCGCGTCGCCGGTGAAGCCGAAGTCCCCGTCGTCCGGGAGGGCGGCCGGGATCTCGCCCTGCGTCACGGCGCGGGACAGTTCGGGCGCGGCCTCGCGCGGTGTGCGGCCGGCGGCCCGGTAGCCGACCCAGTCGGCATAGCCCTCGGACAGCCAGAGCGGGGTGGCGGGGGTGGTGTGGTCGCGGGTGGCGACATGGGTCGTCTCGTGGGTGACGACGACCTGCTCGCCGAGGGTGCCGAGGAGTGCGAACGCGTCCGGGTTGACGATGATGCGGTCCGCGGGCGCCCGCGCCGGTGCCCCCGTCTCGCCGGTGGTGACCGCCGCGATCCCGCGGTAGGCGGAGGCGGGTGAGCCGAGCAGCCCCGCCATCCCCTCCAGCGACTTCGGGACGAGCAGGACGACGCGCCGGCCCCAGTCGGTGCCCCACGCCTCCGAGACGGCGGGCACCGCGCGGTCGGCCAGGTCGGCGAAGCCGCGCAGCGACCGGCCGGACCGCCCGACACCGAGCACCAGGCTGCGCTCGCCGCGGACGACCTGGACGGCCCCCTGGTCCCACAACTGCTGGGCGGACTTCCTCGCGGGCCGGTCGGCATCGACGGACCACCGCCCGTCCGCGTCGCGGCTCAGCCGCAGAGTGCGGGCCGCGGTCACCGGCGCCCGGTCGTACCCCGCGACGCGGTAGCGCAGTTCGGCGTCGGCGGTGGCCGTGTCGCCGCTGCGGTGCAGGCCGGTCACGCGGTACGACCAGTCGGCCAGGGGCAGCGCGCGCACGTGGGCGAAATCCGCCTCCGTGCCCGTGCGGGCGTAGGCCCGCTCGTCGTGGTCGAGGACCGCGGCGGCCCGCCGGTCGAGGAGCCGCTGGACGTCGGCCGTGGCGCTGTCGGCGGCGGGCCGGCCGCCGCATCCGGCCAGGAAGACGAGCAGCAGAACGAGCGCCACCACCGGGGACCCCGACCTTCGACCAGCCACGTTCCCGATCGTACGGGCGCCGGGCCGCGCCGGTCAGACCCTGGTGACCGACGAGACGGGCATCATCCCGACCGGGTCGTAGCGCACGGGCGCGCCGGGGTAGGGCGCGTGGATGACCTGGCCGTTGCCCATGTACATCCCGACATGGCTGGCGTCGGACCGGTAGACGACCAGGTCACCGGGGCGTGCCTCGGACAGCGGGACCTGCCGGCCGGCGTGCCGCTGGGCCTGCGAGGTGCGCGGCAGAAAGACCCCGGCCTGCGCGTACGACCACTGCGTCAGGCCCGAACAGTCGAAGCCGGAGGGGCCGTTGGCGCCCCAGATGTAGGGCCTGCCGAGCACGCTGCGGGCGGCGGCGACGGCGGCGGCTCCGCGTCCCGAGGCGGCGGTGGCGCCGCCGAGGTCGGGGAAGCCGTCGCGGCCGGAGCGGGAGGCGCGGCCGTAGGCGTCGCGCTCGCTGTCCGGAAGGGAGTTGAGCAGCCGCCGGGCCGTGGCGAGCTTGTGCTCGACGGTCTTCTTGTGGGCGGCGACGGCCTTGCGGCTCTTCTCCAGTTCGCGGAGCTTGCCGGCGGCCTCCTCGCGGTCCTGGGCGAGTTCGCGCATGGCCTCCTGAAGCTCCTTCAGCTGACCGGCCTGGTGGGCGGTGATGCGGTCCAGCCGGGAGGCCTTGTCCAGGTACTCGTCCGGGTCGTCGGAGAACAGCAGGGCGAGGGACGGGTCGATGCCGCCCGACCGGTACTGGGCACCGGCGAGCGAACCGAGCGACTCCCGCATGGAGTTGATGCGCTGCTGCTGCCGGGCGACCCGGTCCTGGGCGGCGCCGACCTCGTCACGCAGTTCGTCGGCGCGCTCGTCGGCCTCGTTGTAGGCCTCGGTCGCCTTCTCGGCCTGCTCGTAGAGGCGGTCCACCTCGGCCCGGGTGTCGTCGTACGGTGCGGCCACGGTCGGTACCGCGCCCAGGGCGGCGGCCGCGACGGAAAGGAAGCTGACCGCGACACTGGCGCCCCGGTCGAACCCGGACGGTGCAAGGCGGCGATGGGACCCCACGGGAAGCCGCTCTCCTTCCGCTGGCGGACTAGGAAACGCGGCAGACAGTAGCCCCGCGACGGGGGGCCGCCAACGACCATCCGTGGGTGTGCGGCACGACGCCCCGCCAGTGACGCAGGTCACTGGCGGGGCGCGGGCTCAGTCGAGGCTGTCGTGATTCGCCCGAACGGCGGAACAGCGGACGTCGTGCGGAACGTCAGACGCGGACGCCGAACATGAACGGGCCGCCGATGGTGTCCATCGACTCGTAGCGGACGACCGTGCCGGTGCGCGGGGCGTGGATGATCTGCCCGTTGCCGGCGTAGAGGCCGACGTGGTGCAGGTCGTTGAAGAAGAAGACCAGGTCGCCGACCTTGAGCTGGCTGACCGAGTAGATCTTGGTGCCGATCTGGGCCTGCGCCTCGGAGGTGCGCGGGATCTGGACGCCGGCCGCGGCGTACGCCCGGGAGGTGAGGCCGGAGCAGTCGAAGGAGCTCATGCCCGTGGCGCCGTAGACGTAGGGCTTGCCGAGCTGGCTCTGCGCGAAGGCGAAGGCCGCGGCGGCCCGGCCGGAGCCCGGCGGGACGTTGCCGGTGAGGGCGTCGCGCTCGCTGTCGCGGCTGGCGCGGTCCTGCTCGGCGGCGAGTGCCGCCTTCTCGGCGGCGGTGAGGCTGTTGAGCAGCTTCTGCGCGGAGGCGAGCTTGCCCTGGACTTCCTTCTTCTTCTTGCCGAGTTCGGCGCGGGTGGAGGCGAGGTCCTTGAGCTTCTCGGAGGCCTCGGCGCGCTCCTGGGCGAGTTCGCGCTGCTTCTCCTGGACCTTCTTCAGCGCCTCGACCTGCTGGCTGCTCAACTGGTCGAGCGTGGAGGCCTTGTCGAGGTAGTCGTCCGGGTTCGCGGAGAGGAAGAGCTGGACGGAGGGGTCGATGGATCCGGTCCGGTACTGCGACGCGGCCGCGAGGCCCAGGCTGTCGCGCAGCTCGTTGAGCTCCTCCTGGCCGCGGGCGACGTTGTCCTGGATGGTGGAGATCTCCTTCTGGAGCTTCTCCTGCTTCTCCTTGGCCCCGTTGTACTTCTCGGTGGCCTGCTCCGCCTGCTCGTAGAGCTTGTCGACCTTGGCCTTGACCTCGTCCTTGCTCGGCTTCTCGCTGGGGGCGGCGTTGGCGGCCTGCGAGCTGAAGGCGACGGCAGCGGCAGCGGCGGTGGTCAACACGGTCACACGTGCGCGGCTCGGCTGCTTGGGACGACGGTGGGACGCCACGGGTGAAAAGCTCCTTCTGGCTCCTCCGCCGTCTCTCCCGATGAGTGATCACCCGAGCGGAGGTTCGGCCTGACCCTAGTGACCTTCCTGTGATCAGTTCAAATCCTCAGCTGAAAAATTGCGTCACGGTGAGCCATCTTTTCATCTTGACTCACAGGCGGTGAGCCCCATTTGACGCAACGTGGCACACAGACCTCGCGAATTCGGGCATGAAGCCCGTAAGTTACGCATGGTGCGAAGGGCCGCTAGGACCGCGAAAGGCGCTTCAGCAGCATCGCCGAGGCCACCGGGCGGGCGCCCGCGCGGGCCACGCCGTCGGCGACCTCACGGTCGGTGGAGGCGACGATGACCGGCCGGCCGGGCGGTTCGGCGCGCACCAGCTGGCGGATCAACTCGTCCGCGGTGACGCCAGGCTTCGAGAACAGCACCCGCACGCCGCGCGGTGGCGCGAGCAGTACCGGAGCGGCCAGTTCGGCCCCGTCGAAGACGCAGGTCACCTCGGCGCCGCTCTGCGCCGCCAGTTGTGAGAGCTGCCCCAGCAGCCGCAGGCGCTGCTTCTCCAGCGGCATCTGCGGATAACCCGTCTTGGTGACGTTGTAGCCGTCGACGACCAGATGGGCCTGCGGCAGCGCCAGCAGCTGGTCGAGGACCTGCGGGTCGTGCTCGGACAGGGCGCGGGCGGCGATGTCCTTGGGGCTCATCCGGCCCGGCTCGACGGCGTCCACGGTCTCGGCGGGCCGGACGGACACCGGTGGCAGGGCCAGTTCGCGCCGGAGCCCTTGGGTCGCGTCCAGCAGGGTGTCCAGCAGCAGCCGTACCCGCATGTCCTCGACACTGCGGCCCTCGCGCGCAGCCCGGCGCGTCGCCTCCAGCGCGGCCTCGGTCTCCCCCAGCCGGGCCTTGAGCCGCCGGGTCTCGCTCTCGGCGGCGGACACCTGGGCCTGCCCCTCGGCGCGGACGGCCTCGATCTCGCCGTGCGCCTTGCGCAGGGCGGCCTCGCCGCGCTTGACGTCGCTGAGGGCGGCGCGGAGCTTGCGGTGCAGCGACTCGGCTTCCTTCTTGGCCGATTCCAGCTCCGTGCGCAGCCGCTCCGTCTCGGCCCTGGTGTGGTCACGGGCCCGGTCGAGCTCGGCGCGCAGCCGCTCCAGCTCGGCCCGGTTCTCCTCGTCGGCGCGCTCGGCGTCGGCCCGCTGGGCCTCCTCACCGGCGGCGGTCACCAGCTTCACCCAGCCCAGGGGCCGCAGTACGTAGGCCGCGGCCGCCACGTCGAGCGGGTCCGCGGCCGGGGGCGGGGAACCTGAGTCGAGGGCGCCGGTCAGTTCCGGCTGGGTCTCTCTGAGCTTCTCCCCGATGCGCTGCCGGAACAGCGGGTCGGTCTCCAGCGCCGCGGCCATGGCGTTGCCGGCGAACTTGGCGCGGCGGTTCGGGGCGAACCGGGCGTACTGCCTGAGCTGCGCGGGCAGCTCGCCGACCGTCAGCGAACCGAAGCCGTCGGAGACGATCTGGACGACCCTGCGGCGCACGCCGTCGGGCAGCGGACGGTCGAGCACCTCAGCGGCGCCGTCGCCCGGCCCCCCGCCTGTGGTCTCCACCATCCGTCACACCCCAATGCCTGTGCGGGGCCAGCTCCCCTCAGGAGCCGGCACCCGGCCTGTCCACGAGTTCCACCTGGTCCACCGCGTTGCACCAGCGGCAGCGCACCGACTCGATGGTCTCACTGAGCACCTCGCGCTCCTCGACCTTCGGCTCTCCGGCCAGGTCGAGGTGGACGTACTCGACGACCTTCGACGAGCGGGTCACGTCGAACCTCGTGAGGTTGCCGCAGAGGGTGCAGCGCCACCGCGTGGAGGCGGTCGGCAGGGGAACCGTCATCGTGACCTGTTCTCTTTCCTTCTAGTGTCCGTGACGCCACCGGCATCCCCGGTGCGTGTGGCTCGTAACCCTACGGCCTGGCGGGTCGTCGCCGCCCACGCGTCCACGGCGGCGAGGCGGTCCGTACGGTTGCGTCCGGTTACGTCATGCTCTGTGTCCATGATCAGCAAGTGGAGGGCGTCGATCGTGCGGGCCGGCAGATCGGTCCGGGGCTCGTCGGCGCCGATGACGTACTCACTGATCGCCCTGTGCTGCGCGGTCTTCCTGGTCGGCCCCGCCTCGGGCCTCGGCCCGGCGTACGGCACGGGCGACGAGCTGCTCGCCGCGCAGCGGGCCTATTTCCGGCGCTGGGGCGTGATCCCCGCAGAACTGTTCGAGGGGTCCGCCGGATCGGCCCTCACCCCCGCGACGGCCCTCTTCGTCCACGGCAGCTGGGTGCACCTGCTCGGCAACATGCTCTTCCTCTACGTCTTCGGGGCGATGACCGAGGAACGGATGGGCCGGGTGCAGTTCATCCTGTTCTACGTCGGCTGCGGCTACCTGGCCCTGCTGGGCTACGCCGTCGCCAACGCGGACTCCGAGCAGTCCCTGGTCGGTGCCTCGGGGGCGATCTCGGCGGTCCTCGGTGCGTTCCTCTACCTGTTCCCCCGGGCCAGGGTGACCAGTCTCCTGCCGTTCCTCTTCTTCCTGCCGGTGCGCTTCCCGGCCTGGGTCGTGCTGCCGTTCTGGGCGGCGCTCCAGTGGCTGGCGGCGGGACGGGCCTCGGACGGGCCGGGCGTGGCCTACCTCGCGCACCTGGTGGGCTTCGGCCTCGGCTTCGGCTACGCCTCGGTCCGCTACGGCCGCCCGACCAGCCCTACTAGAGTGAAGGCCGCCCCTGCTCCGGCCCCCGAGGGAGAGAACCAGCCGTGATCACCGCGATCGTCCTCATCAAGACCAGCGTGGACCGGATCCCCGAGATCGCGGAGTCGATCGCCGCGCTGGACAACGTCAGCGAGGTCTTCTCCGTCACCGGCACCTACGACCTGATCGCGATGGTCCGGGTGAAGGACCACGAGGACCTGGCGGAGGTCATCCCCGGCCGGATCAGCAAGATCCCCGGAGTGGAGGGGACCGACACGCACGTGGCGTTCCGTACCTACTCGCAGCACGATCTGGAAGCGGCGTTCTCGATCGGGCTGGACAACTGAAGGCCCGCTTCTGATCGGATGCCGGACGCCGGATGAAGAGTTCTTCATCCGGCCCTCATCCTTCTCGCCGTGTTCCCGGCCAAAGATCGGGCACATGGCTTTCACACGTCGTATGGCGGCCCTGTCCGCCGTCGTTCTGATCCCGCTGGGCATCGCGGCGACCAGCTTCGCGCTCTCCGACAGCCCCGAGCCGCCGAAGGTCCCGTCCGAGGTGGTGCTGGACAGCGGCTCCCCCACGCCCGAGCCCACGCCCACACCCGAGCCCGAACCGACGCCCGACCCGTCCCCGGACGACGAGGTCGTGCCGCGGCAGCCGGTGACCGACAGTCCCACGATGGATGACGATGACGACGACCACGGCCAGGGCGCCGGAGACGACGGGCCGGACGACGACGGCACCGGCGACACCAACTGACCCGGCCCGCCGGCGGATCACCGCCCGGGTCCGCATCCTGCTGTGGTTGCTGCTCGTCATGGCGGTCGCCCTCGTCGAGGTCACGACGACCACCCGCTCCCTGCTGATGCGGGACATGGACAACCGGATCAACCGCCTGCTCACCCAGGAGGCCGGGGAGTTCGCCGGCTTCGAGGAGCGGGGCAAGGACCCGGAGACGGGCCGTCCGTTCGCCAGTGCGGACCGCCTGCTGACCGTCTTCCTGCAGCAGCAGAACCCCGATGCCGACGAGGAACTGATCGGCCTGGTGCGCGGGACGGACGGCGCTCTCGCCCAGATCCGGCAGCAGGGCGGTGTCGGCGCCGGGCTGCCCCTCTACCGGGACGCCGAGGCCAGACGCCGCATCTTCGACTCGCCCGACTCCACCGGCACCCTGCACCGGCCGCAGGGCGAGATCCGGTGGGCCAAGGTCACCGTGGCCCGCGCGGGAGCCGAGCCGGACGCCGCGTTCGTCGTGGCCATCCACCCGGAGCGTGAGCGGGAGTGGGTGAACACGGTGTTCCGCACCCTGCTCATCATCTCCGGCGTCGCCCTGCTGCTCACCACGGGCATCGCCTGGGTGGTCGCCGGACGCATCCTCAGGCCGGTCCGACTGGTGCGCACCGCCGCGGCAGAGATCACCGAGCAGGACCTCACCCGGAGGATCCCGGTGCACGGCAACGACGACATAGCGGCTCTCGCCGAGACGTTCAACGGCATGCTCGACCGGCTGGACCGGGCCTTCGCCGCGCAGCGCGAGTTCGTCGACGACGCGGGCCACGAGCTGCGCACCCCGATCACCATCGTGCGGGGCCATCTGGAGGTCATGGGCGACGACCCGGCGGAACGCGAGGAGACGGTCCGGCTGGTCACCGACGAACTCGAGCGGATGAGCCGCATCGTCGAGGACCTGCTGGTGCTCGCCAAGACCGAACGGCCCGACTTCGTCGTCCACGAGCCGGCCCAGGTCGCCGAACTCACCGCCGACGTCTTCGTCAAGGCCCGCACCCTGGGCGAGCGCGACTGGCGGCTCGCCGAAGTCGCCGACGTGGAAGCCGAACTGGACTTCCAGCGAATCACCCAGGCCATGGTGCAGCTCGCGCAGAACGCCGTGCAGCACACCACGCCCGGCCAGGCCATCCGCATCGGCTCCCGGATCGCCGGCCCGCACCTGGAGCTGTACGTCGCCGACTCGGGCCCCGGTGTCCCGCCGCAGGACGCCGAGATCATCTTCGAACGCTTCCGGCGGGCCACCTCCCGGCGCGGAACACGCGGCTCCGGCGCCGGACTCGGGCTCGCCATCGTCAAGGCCATCGCCGAGGGCCACCACGGGCGGGTACGGCTGTCCGGCTCCCCCGGCGGCGGCGCCACCTTCACCCTCGTCCTGCCCGCTCCCCAGGTACCGGAAGGCCATCCCACGTGAACCGCATCCTCATCGTCGAGGACGAGGAGCGCATCGCCTCCTTCGTCGAGAAGGGCCTGCGCTCGAACGGATTCACCACGACCGTCGTCACCGACGGCGACGCCGGCTACGAGTACGCCCTGACCGGCGGCTTCGACCTCGTCGTCCTGGACATCAACCTGCCCGGCCGCGACGGCTTCACGATCCTGCGCGAGCTGCGTGAGGCGCGGGTGACCACCCCGGTGATCGTGCTGACCGCCCGGGACTCCGTACGGGACGCGGTGGCCGGACTGGAGGGCGGCGCCGACGACTGGATGACCAAGCCGTTCCGCTTCGAGGAACTGCTCGCCCGGGTGCGCCTGAGGCTGCGTACGGCGGCCCGGGCGCCTGAGGTCACCGTGCTGAGGGCCGGCTCGCTGAGCCTGGACCTGCGCACCCGGCGGGCCAGGGCCGAGGAGCGGACCGTCGACCTGACGGCACGTGAGTTCGTGCTGCTGGAGCTGTTCCTGCGGCATCCGGGACAGGTGCTGTCCCGCGAGCAGATCCTGTCCCACGTGTGGGGCTACGACTTCGACCCCGGTTCCAACATCGTGGACGTCTACGTCCGGACGCTGCGCAAGAAGCTGGGCGCGGAGCGGGTGGAGACCGTGCGCGGGATGGGGTACCGGCTCCCCACCGGGTGAAGTTCCTTTCATGTTCGGCTCATCGACGGCTCACCGCCCGGATGAACCCTCGATGACGTGACATGGAACCCACGAGCTCTCACCGCCCTGTGCGTGGCGCTGTCGCTGTGCGCCCTGCTGGCGGTCCCCTCGAACTTCCCGGGGCTCGGCGGCGACGCCCGCTTCACCCTCGTCGTGTTCGTCCTGGCGACCTGTGCGTGGATCGGGACGTCGATCGACGACACGTACATCGCGCTGGGTGCCGCGCTGGCCCTCACGGTGACGGGTGTGATCAGCAACGACACCCTGTTCGGCACCCTCGGTGACTCCACGGTGTGGCTGCTGATCTGCGCGTTCGTGCTGGCGGCGGCGGTCGCCCGGACCGGGCTCGCCGGCCGGGCGGCGGTCTTCCTGGTCAGCGGCGCGCGCACCGTGCGGCAACTCGTGCACCTGACGACGGCCGCCCTGGTCGTCACGGCGTTCGCGGTCCCGGCCACCTCCGGCCGGGCGGCGCTCGCACTGCCGGTGTTCCTGGCCCTCGCCAAGGTCCTCGCCGACCGGAAACGACTGGTCGTGATGCTGGCGCTGCTGTTCCCGACGGTGATCCTGCTGTCGGCGGTGGCGACCCTGATCGGGGCGGGCGCGCATCTGATCACCGTGTCGGTGCTGTTCGAGGCGACCGGGGAGCACATCGGCTTCACCGAGTGGCTGCTGCTGGGCCTTCCACTGGCCGTGGTGTCGTCCCATCTGGCCGCCGAGCTGGTGCTGCTGACCATGACCCGCCGCGAGGACCGGCGCGGAGCCGTGCACATCACCGCCGAGCAGATCCAGCAGCACAGTGAGCAGGCGGTCGCCGGCCCCTGGACGTCGGCCGAGAAGCGCTGTGCCCTGCTGCTCGCCACGGTCGTGCTGCTGTGGTGCAGCGAGCCGCTGCACCGCCTGCCGCCCGCGATCGTGGCGCTGATCGGCGCGGTCGTGGCCTCCTCGCCCGCCCTGGGCACCGTACGCCTGAAGGACGCGCTGAAGACCGTCCCCTGGTCGCTGCTGCTGTTCATGGCGGCGACGATGGCGATGGGTGTCGCGCTCGCCGACTCCGGAGCGGCGAAGTGGCTGGTCTCCGGGCTGCCGACGAACGAGGCCCCGGTGGTGTTCCTGGCGATCGTGGTCGCCGTCAGCACGGCGGCCCACCTGGTCCTCCAGTCCCGCTCGGCCCGCTCCTCGGTCCTGGTCCCGCTCGTCGTGGCCGCCTCCGTCGGCGTCGGGGTCAACCCGGTCACCGCCGCGCTCGCCTCCACCGCCGCCGCCGGCTTCTGCCACACGCTGCCCGCCTCCGCCAAGCCGGTCACGCTCTTCTCGCAGCTCCCCGGCACCCCCACCTACGCCCCGCGCGACCTGCTGCGGCTGTCCGCCTTCCTGGCCCCCCTGACCGCCGCTCTCGTCCTGCTCTTCGCCGTCGCGGTGTGGCCGCTGCTCGGCGTGTCCGTCACCCGTTAAGGAGCCCTCCATGCTGAACCGTGTCGTCGTAGCCCCCAGCGGCTTCAAGGAGTCCCTGTCCGCGGAGGCCGCCGCCGACGCCATCGCGGCCGGCGTACGCCGTGTCCTGCCCGACGCCGAGCTCGACCTCGTCCCGCTGGTGGACGGCGGTGAGGGCACGGCCGTCGCCCTGGCCGCCGCGACCGCGGGCAAGGTCGTCACCGTGCCCGCGACCGGCCCGGTCGGGGAGACCATCGCCGCCCACTTCGCCCTCCTGGGCGACGGCGACACCTCCGTGGTGGAGATGGCGGCGGTCGCGGGTCTCTCCCTCGTCCCGCGCGACCTGCGCGACCCGGGCGCCACCACCACCTACGGCGTCGGCGAGCTGATCCGCTCCGCGCTCGACCGGGGCGTCCGGCGGATCCTCGTCGGCTGCGGCGACTCGGGCACCTCCGACGGCGGCGCGGGCGCGCTCCAGGCGCTCGGGGCCCGGCTGCTGGACGAACAGGGCGAGGAACTCCCCGTCGGCGGCCGGGAGCTGACCCGGCTGCACCGCGTCGACCCGAGGGGCCTGGACGCACGGCTGGCGGACGTGGAGCTGCTCGTCGCCTGCAACCCGTACAACGTGCTGTGCGGCGAACGGGGCGTGGCCCGGGTCTTCGGGCCGCAGAAGGGCGCGACGCCCGAGCAGGTCGAGCAGCTGTCGGCCGGACTGGAGAACTGGGCCTTCGTCCTCACCCGCGACGTCGCCGTCCCGGACACCAACCTCCGGTACGGTCCCGGAACCGGAGCCTCCGGCGGCCTGGGCGCCGGCCTCGCCGCCCTCGGCGCCCGCCTCCTCCCCCGCTTCGACGTGCTGCTGGACCACCTCGACCTGGACGCCCGGCTGGCCCGCGCCGATCTGGTCGTCACCGCCGAGGGCGCCCTGGACCACCAGACGCCGCGCGGCAAGGTGCCCGCCGAGGTGGCCCGCCGGGCCAAGCTCCACGGCCGCCCGGTCCTGGCCCTGGCCGGCACGCTCGGCGAGGGCGCGCACCAGGTGCCGGGCGTGGATGCCTGCCACGGCATCCTGCCCGCCCCGATGGAGCTGGCCGAGGCGCTGCTCCGCGCGAGCGAACTGCTCACCGACGCCACGGAACGCGCCCTGCGGATGATCGTCCTCGGTACGCGGCTACCCGTGGTCTCCGAGGCCTCCCAGGCCGTTCAGGCGGACCTGTCCGGCACGCAACGCCCGTCCTCCGTGCGGTAGTTCCACCGCGCCCCGTCCGTCACGAGCTCCTTCACGGCCCGCACGAACCGCTCCACGTGCTCGTCCGGCGTGCCCGCACCGAAGCTCACGCGGATGGCGTTGAGGGACTTCTCGCCGGGAGCCGCCTCCGGTGAACCGCACTCGCCCTGCGTCTGCGGGTCGTTGCCGAGCAGCGTGCGCACCAGCGGATGGGCGCAGAACAGCCCGTCCCGCACGCCGATGCCGTACTCGGCGGAGAGCGCGGCGGCGAAGTGCGAGCTGTTCCAGCCCTCGACGACGAAGGAGAGCACACCGACGCGCGGGGCGTCGTCCCCGAACAGGGACAGGAACCGCACCTGAGGGACGTCGGCGAGCCCGTCCCGCACCTTCCCCACCAGGTACTGCTCGCGGGCGACGAGGGTGTCGAAGCCCGCCTCCGTCAGCGCCTTGCAGGCGGAGGCCACGGCGTAGGCGCCGATGACGTTGGGCGATCCGGCCTCGTGACGGGCGGCGCTCTCGTGCCACTCGACGTCCACTCCCCCGTCCGTGCGCCGGGTGACCTTGCGGCTGGCGCCGCCGCCCGCGAGGTACGGGTCGGCCTCGCGCAGCCAGTCGGCCCGCCCGGCCAGCACGCCGGAGCCGAAGGGCGCGTACAGCTTGTGCCCGGAGAAGGCGACCCAGTCGACGTCGAGGTCCCGGGCGGACACGGGGTGGTGCGGGGCCAGCTGGGCGGCGTCGAGCACGATCCGGGCGCCGTGGGCGTGCGCTGCCGCCGCGAGTTCCCGAACGGGCCACAGCTCGCCGGTGACGTTCGAGGCGCCGGTGACGCAGACGAGGGCCGGCCCGTGGGGCTCGCGGTCGGCGAGGGCCCGCTTAAGGGTCTCGACGGCCTGGCGGGGGCTGCGCGGGGCGTCGAGGTACGTGACGCGGGCGTCGCGCCAGGGCAGCAGGGAGGCGTGGTGCTCGGTCTCGAAGACGAAGACCTGGCAGCCGGCCGGGAGCGCGGCGGCGAGGAGGTTGAGGGAGTCGGTGGTGGACCGGGTGAAGACGACCTGGTCGTCGTCCCGGCAGCCGAGGAACTCCGCGACCGTCCGGCGGGCGTTCTCGAACAGGTCGGTCGACAGCTGGGAGAGGTACCCGGCGCCGCGGTGGACGCTGCCGTAGTACGGCGCGTAGGCGGCGACGTCGTCCCAGACCCGCTGGAGCGCGGGGGCGCTGGCGGCGTAGTCGAGCGCGGCGTAGGTGACCTCGCCGCCGGTCACGAGCGGAACGGTGACATCCCGTCCCAGAACGGGCAGCGGTGCACAAATGGACGGGGCGGTGGCAACGGTGGAGACGGACATGGCTGACTCCCGTGAGAGACCTGGGGTGGAGAGAAAGAGGGTGTGCGGAGGCGGGGCTCTGCGGCCCTAGCGCATTCGCTTGCTCACGGAAGACTCCTCGACGACCAGGACCCCTGGTTTCGTGAGGGGTCCGCGCTTGCCGTAGACCTCGCTGCCTACGGCCTGGTCTTCACCCGGGGCACCCCGCCACGGACGGAGGGTTGCCGGACAGTCGGCCGGGGCCTCATGACTGTCACTCATGACCTGTGCAGGAACGTACGGGAATGATCGAGGTCCCGCAACCCGCGTCCGGATTGCGGGACACCCCGCGCTACGCGTTGCTCGCCGCCACCCACCGCTCCAGGGTCCGCTTGGCGGCCCCGGAGTCGATCGATGCGGCCGCCTTCGCCATGCCGGCGCGGATCTGCTCGGCGAGCGTCCCCGGGCCGGGTTCGAGGGCCACCAGGGCCGCCGCCGAGTTCAGCAGGACCGCGTCGCGGACCGGGCCCGTCTCGCCGTCCAGCAGACGGCGGGCGACCTCCGCGTTGTAGGAGGCGTCCGCCCCGCGCAGGGCCTCCACGGGGACGAGTTCGAGGCCCACGTCGCGCGGGTCGAAGGCCTCCTCGGTCACCTTGCCGTCGCGGACGACCCACACTCTGGACGTGGCGGTGGTGGTCAGTTCGTCGAGGCCGTCGTCACCCCGGAAGACCAGGGACGAGTGGCCGCGCTCGGCGAAGACGCCCGCGACGATCGGTGCCATGCGCGGGTCCGCGACACCGACGGCCTGGGCCCGCACCTTCGCGGGGTTGGTCAGCGGACCGAGGACGTTGAAGATCGTCCGGATGCCCAACTGGCCGCGTGCCGCGCCCGCGTGGCGCATCGCCGGGTGGAACTTCGCCGCGAAGCAGAAGGTGATCCCGGCCTCCTCGGCGACCTGGGCCACCCGGTGCGTCGGCAGCTCCAGATTGACGCCGAGCTTCTCCAGCACGTCCGACGCCCCGGACGCCGACGACGCCGCGCGGTTGCCGTGCTTGACGACCTTCGCACCGGTGCCGGCGATGACGATCGCCGACATCGTGGAGATGTTGACGGTCTTCGCCCCGTCGCCGCCCGTGCCGACGATGTCGACGGCCGGGCCCGGCACCTCGATCACGTTGGCGTGCTCGTACATGGCACGGACGAATCCGGCGATCTCCTCGACGGTCTCGCCCTTGGCCCGCAGCGCCACCACGAGTCCGGCGATCTGGGCGTCCGTCGCCTCGCCGCGCATGATCAGGTCCATCGCCCACGCGGTGTCGTCGGCGGTCAGGTCCCGGCGGTCCAGCAGACCGTTCAACAGCAGGGGCCAGGAGCGGCCCGCCGCGGTGTCGCCTCCAGCGGGGGTCACAGCGCTCATAAGCCGCTCCAGGGTCAGGCGTCCCGCACTACGGGACGAGAGTCTCAACGAGGTCCACCCTATCCAGCCACGGGACACGGCGAAGGGCCCCGTCCGAACACCGGACGGGGCCCTTCGCGTGGCGTGGCGAAGCAGTGATCAGTGGTGGCCGTGGCCGCTCGTGATCTCCCGGTACTCCTCGACGGTCGGCTTCGGGATCTGTGCTCCCTCGCCGTAGTAGGACTCGCTGAGCTTGGCGCGGAGCTTCTCGGAGCCCTTCACCTTGCGCTCGACACCGTTCTCGTCCACCGTCGGACCGATCTCGACCGGCTGGTACTGCTCGTGTGCCGTGAGCGTGTACATCTGCTCCTGGCTGAGCGGCTCGTGCACCTCGATGAACTCACCGTGCGGCAGGCGCTTGATGATGCCCGACTCGCGGCCGTGCAGCACCTTCTCCTTGTCCCGGCGCTGGAGGCCGAGGCAGATGCGCTTGGTGATGATGAACGCGATGGCCGGCCCGGCGAAGAACCCGATCCGGACGAACCAGGTGACCGCGTTGATCGACAGGTGGAAGTGGGTGGCGACGATGTCGTTGCCACCGCCGATCAGCATGATCATGTAGCCGGTGACCCACGCGACACCGAAGGCGGTGCGCGTCGGGGCGTTGCGCGGCCGGTCCAGGATGTGGTGCTCGCGCTTGTCCCCGGTGACCCACGACTCGATGAACGGGTAGAGGGCGATGATCCCGAGGAACAGGCCGAAGAGGACCAGCGGGATGAACACGCCGAGGACGAGCGTGTGACCCCAGAAGTTGATCTCCCAGCCCGGCATCGCCCGGACCAGACCCTCGGCGAAGCCCATGTACCAGTCGGGCTGTGCTCCGGTCGACACCTGGTCGGGCCGGTAGGGGCCCAGGACCCAGATCGGGTTGACGGTCGCGATGCCGGCGAGGGCCGCGATGACACCGAAGACCAGGAAGAAGAAGCCCCCGGCCTTGGCCATGTAGACCGGCAGCAGCGGCATGCCGACGACGTTCTTGTTGGTCCGGCCGGGACCCGCGAACTGCGTGTGCTTGTGGTAGAAGACCAGGATCAGGTGACCGACCACGAGCCCGAGCATGATGCCCGGCAGCAGCAGGATGTGGATCGAGTAGAACCGGGCGACGAAGTCGGTGCCCGGGAACTCCCCGCCGAACAGGAACATCGAGATGTACGTGCCGACGATCGGCACGGACAGGATCGCGCCCTGCGTGAAGCGGACACCGGTGCCGGAGAGCAGGTCGTCCGGGAGCGAGTAGCCGGTGAAACCGGTGAACATGCCCAGGACGAACAGCAGGAAGCCGAACAGCCAGTTGATCTCGCGCGGCTTGCGGAACGCGCCGGTGAAGAAGACGCGCATCATGTGCACGAACATGCCGGCGAGGAAGATGATCGCCGCCCAGTGGTGGATCTGCCGGATGAGCAGACCGCCGCGCACGTCGAAGCTGATGTCCAGCGTGGAGGCGAACGCCTCCGACATCAGCTGCCCCTGGAGCGGGACGTAACTGCCGTGGTACTCCACCTCGTTCATCGACGGGTGGAAGAACAGCGTCAGGTACACACCCGTGAGGATGATGATGATGAAGCTGTAGAGGCAGATCTCACCCAGCATGAAGGACCAGTGGTCCGGGAAGATCTTGCGCATGTTGGCCTTGGCCAGGGAGTAGATCCCCAGGCGGCCGTCGGCCCAGTCGGCGACCCGCTCTCCGGCGGGCGCCTTGCGGCGTGTCTGTGCAGTGCTCATCCGCGCTCCCAGAAAGCAGGGCCGACGGGCTCTTCGAAGTCGCCGAGCGCCTCGAGGTAGCCCTCGTCGTTCACGCCGATGCGGAGCTGCGGCAGGGCGTGACCAGCGGGACCGAAGATCACTCGGGCACCGTCGGAGAGGTCGAAGGTGGACTGGTGGCAGGGGCAGAGCACGTGGTGCGTCTGCTGCTCGTACAGGGAGATCGGGCAACCGACGTGGGTGCAGATCTTCGAGTACGCGACGATGCCCTCGTGCGACCACTCGAGCTCGCGCTTGTCCTTGATGTTCTCCGGCTGGATCCGGACGATCATCAGGGCGGCCTTGGCGATCTCGTTCTGGAACTCGTGGTCGTGCTCCTCCAGGCCCTCGGGCTTGGCGAAGGTCAGCGAGCCGACCGCGACGTCCGACGGACGCAGCGGCTCGTTCGTGTTCATGTTGACGAGCAGCTTGCCCTTGGACCAGAGCGTGTGACGCAGCTTGTCCTCGGGCAGCGGGCCGAGGTCGCGCAGCAGCACGACACCGGAGAGCGGCACCAGCGTGAGCGCGCCGAACATGGTGTTGCGGATCAGCTTGCGGCGGCCGAGCGCGGACTCCTTGGCGCCCTGCTTGAAGTCCGCGAAGACCTTCTCGCGAACCTCGGGCTCCGCCTCGATCGGGTGCCGCTCGTCGGCGATCTCCACGTCCGACATCAGGGTGCGGGCCCAGTGGACCGCGCCCGCGCCGATGCAGAACAGCGCGATGCCGAGGGTCAGACCCAGCGCGAAGTTCAGCGCGCTGATGTGACCCAGCGGGAAGATGTAGACCGACTTGTCGACCGGGATCGCCACGAACGCGGCGATGAAGGCGATGGTGGCCAGCATCGACACCGTGAACAGCAGGGCGACCGAGCGCTCGGACCGCTTGGCGGCCCGCTCGTCGACGTCCTGGATCCGGTGCTCGTGGGGGGGCAGGCCCGGGTCGGCGAACGGGTGCTTCTCGTCCGCGGCGCTCAGCGCGCCGTGCCCGTGCTCGTCAAGTCCTGCGGACTGCTCGGACTGCTCAGCAGGCAGGTTCTCTTCTGGAATGTCTTGGCTACTCATGACTTCTTGGCCTTTGCGGTCCGGGCGGCGACCCACACGGCGACGGCGATCAGCCCGCCGAGACCGAAGATCCAGCCGAACAGGCCCTCGCTGACCGGCCCGAGGCCGCCGAGCTCGAGGCCGCCGGGGCTCTCGGACTTGCTGCTGTTGACCGCGTCCAGGTACGCGATGATGTCCTTCTTGTTCTTCTCCGACAGCGTGGTGTCGGGGAAGGAGGGCATGTTCTGCGGGCCGGTCTCCATGGCCTCGTAGATGTGCTTCGGGGCGACACCCTCAAGGGTCGGCGCGTACTTGCCGTGCGTCAGCGCACCGCCCTTGCCGGTGAAGTTGTGGCACTGCGCGCAGTTGGTGCGGAACAGCTCACCGCCCTTGGCGATGTCGGCACCCTGGGGGCCGTACTGCTCCTCCGTCGGGACGGCGGGGCCGGCGCCCAGCGAGGCGATGTAGGCCGCGAGCTGGTCGATCTCGGCCTGGCTGTAGACGTTCTTCTTCTTGGGGACCTGCGGGCCCTGGGAGGTGGCGGCCGGCATACGGCCGGTGCCGACCTGGAAGTCCACGGCGGCGGCGCCCACGCCCACCAGGCTCGGCCCGTCGGAGGTGCCCTGACCGCCGGTGCCGTGGCAACTGGCGCAGCCGACCGAGTAGAGCTTCTTGCCCTCCTCGATGGTGAGGGACTGGGCGGTTTCGTCGGCCTCAGCCTTGCTCGTGGGTGCGAACACGGCGTACAGCCCCCCGCTGAAGAGCAGCGCGAGGAGTAGGACGACGACCGCCGCCAACGGGTGGCGTCGTCGTGCGGAGAGCTTTTTCACGGATTACCCCGGTGTCAGGATCTTCTGCGTCGGTGCTTCTGGGATGCGTGCCTCGTCGGGCGCGCGCTGCGGTCCCGCTACTTGATCATGTAGATCGTGGCGAAGAGGCCGATCCAGACGACATCGACGAAGTGCCAGTAGTAGGACACGACGATCGCGGCGGTCGCCTGCTCGTGGGTGAACCTCCGGGCCGCGTAGGTCCGGCCCAGGACCAGCAGGAAGGCGATGAGTCCGCCCGTCACATGCAGGCCGTGGAAGCCGGTGGTCAGGTAGAAGACCGAGCCGTACGGGTCGGAGGACAGGGACAGGCCCGCCTCCTTGACCAGCTCGGTGTACTCGAACACCTGACCGCCGATGAAGATCGCACCCATCACGAAGGTGACGATGAACCACATCCGCAGCTTCTTCACGTCACCGCGCTCGGCTGCGAAGACGCCGAGCTGGCAGGTGAGCGAGGAGAGCACCAGGATCGTGGTGTTCGTCGCCGAGAACGGGAAGTTGAGATGGCTGGCCATCTCCTTCCAGTGATCGGGACCCGTCACCGATCGCAGGGTGAAGTACATCGCGAAGAGGGCCGCGAAGAACATCAGCTCGGAACTCAGCCAGATGATGGTTCCGACGCTGGTGAGGTTCGGCCGATTGACCGACGGGTGCGCGTGCCCGGTTTCTACTGTCGTTGCTGTCGCCACGACCGACATTATGTCGGTCGCTTATCCCGCCCTCACTCCGGGGGGTGCCGTTCGGAGTGTCTAAGCCGGTCGTACCGGTGTTGACGTGGTGTTCAAGGGAGTAGCATCCGGCCCAACGGGCCTGTCCTTACGACGCTGACGTCACGGAGGAACAATGCAGCCGACCGCCACGGTGCTGGTCTACAGCGACGACTCCAACACCCGCGAGCAGGTGCGGCTCGCCACGGGACGGCGGCCGGCGCCGGACGTTCCTCTGGTGGAGTTCGTGGAGTGCGCGACTCCGGGTGCCGTGCTCAAGGAGCTGGACCGGGGTGGGATCGACGTCTGTGTGCTGGACGGTGAGGCCGTGCCGATGGGTGGCATGGGGGTCTGCCGGCAGATCAAGGACGAGGTGTTCGACTGCCCGCCGGTCTTGTTGCTCATCGGGCGGCCGCAGGATGCGTGGCTGGCGACCTGGAGTCGCGCCGAGTCCGCGGTGACCCTGCCGGTGGAACCGGTGGAGTTCGCTGCTGCCCTGGCTTCGCTGTTGCGGGAGAGGGCGGCTTTGAACGCCTAGGGGCTCGGGAGTGCCTGTTCATCGGCGGGTGCGGGTGGTCTGTGGCTTGTCGCACAGCTCCCCGCGCCCCTGAGGTCAGACGCTCTGCGGGCGTAGCCGGGCCCTGTCCGCCGGTGTGGGGCCGTCAGGGGTGCCGCCGATCAGGGCGCTGCCGGTGCGCCACTGTTTCCACTCGAGGTTCCAGTCACCGTAGCCGTTGCCGAACGGGGTCATCGACTCGCCGCCGGAGTTTATGACCTTGACGATGTCGCCCTCGCGGACGTTCTCGTAGAACCAGGCGGCGTTCTCGGTGCTCATGCCCGTGCAGCCGTGGCTGACGTTGGCGTAGCCCTGGGAGCCGACGGACCAGGGGGCTGCGTGCACGTACTCGCCGCTGTTGGTGACCCGCACGGAGTGGTGGACGACCAGGTCGTAGAAGTCCGAGGCGCCGATGCTGGCGCTGGTCATGCGGACGGTGCCCTCCTTGGCCAGGACGACCTTGACGCCGTTGCGGGTGTCGTAGCCGGGCCGGCCCGTGGTGACCGGGATCTGCCGGACGATCTCGTCGTTCTTGTAGACGGTCATCTGGTGGGCCGCGGCGTCCGTGACGGCGATGACCTTGTCGGCGGTGCTGAGCGTCAGCGGCTCGGCCTTGCCGCCCCGCATACGGTCGCCGATCTTGATGCCCTCCAGGTTGCTGCGGACCTGGATGGTGGCCTGTGTGGGCCAGTAGTCCTTCGGGCGGTAGTGGAGCTCCTTGTCGTCCACCCAGTGCCAGGCGCCCTCCGTGGCGGGCATGGAGGAGACCTTGAGGGCCCGTTCGACGACGGCCCGCTGGGACCTGTCCTTGACCGGCTGGCTCAGCTCGGCCGTGATGGGCTGGCCGACGCCGTAGGTGCCCGCCTTGGGGCCGAAGGTGACGTCCAGGCGCTTGTTGGTGGTGGGCTTGCCGGTGTCGAAGGTGAGGACCTTGCGGCCGGGCTCCCCGTCCTCGTTCTCGGTGCTCACCCGGACCGTGTAGCTGGCGTTGGCGGCGAGCGGGGAGGTGCTGTGCCAGCGGCTGCCGTCGGCGGCGAGTTCGCCCGCCACGTAGCGTCCTGAGGCGTCGTGGGCCGTGACGTCCGTGATGCGCCCGTCGGAGTCCTCGACGACCTCCAGGGGCTTGTCCGGGTCGGCCTTCTTGCGGCCCTCGGAGGGGGCGTTGAACGAGATCTGGTCCGCCGCGTCGTAGGGGCGGTGGGAGAGCGGGTTGCCGTCGGAGCCGCAGGCGGTGACGCCCGCGCAGAGGGCTATCACCAGCAGCGTGCAGCTGACGACGGTGCGGGGACGGGAGATCGCTGTGTGGCTCATGACCTCACGCTAGGAAGCAGCGTCAACTGCGGCACGCCGGGTGGTTCGTACGAGTGACACGGATTACGGCAAAAGCAGGAGCCCGGACGCTCCTTGCGGAGTGTCCGGGCCCCTGAAGCGCTCGGCTCGTGTTACTGGGTGCGGTTCTCACCGCGGTAGTACTCGAAGACCCAGCCCCAGATGCCGACCAGGATGATCGGCAGCGAGAAGTACATCAGCCACCAGCCGATCGCGATCGACAGGAAGGCGAGGGCGCCGCCGATGGCCAGCGAGAGCGGCTGCCAGCTGTGCGGGCTGAAGAACCCGACCTCGCCGGCGTCGTCCGCGACGTCCGCCTCCTTGTTGTCCTGCGCGCCCACGTCGACCCGCTTGGCCGTGAAGCCGAGGTAGAAGCCGATCATGATGCACAGGCCGAAGGCCAGGAAGAGCGCCGTGGTACCGGCCGGCTCCTTCGACCACACGCCATAGACGACCGCCATGGCGAGGACGAAGACGCTCAGCCACATGAACATCTTGCCCTGGATCTTCACTTGCCGGCCTCCTTGCCACCAGCGATGGCCTTCTCGCCGTGACCGACGTTCTCGAGCTGGTCGAGGGCGGCGATCTCCGGGTGGTGCAGGTCGAACGCCGGGGATTCACTGCGGATCCGCGGCATGGTGATGAAGTTGTGCCGCGGCGGCGGGCAGGAGGTCGCCCACTCCAGGGAGCGGCCGTAGCCCCACGGGTCGTCGACGCCGACCGGCTTGCCGTACTTGGCCGTCTTCCACACGTTGTAGAAGAACGGCAGGATCGACATGCCGAGCAGGAACGAGCTGATCGTCGAGATCGTGTTCAGCGCGGTGAAGCCGTCGGCCGCGAGGTAGTCCGCGTACCGGCGCGGCATGCCCTCGGCGCCCAGCCAGTGCTGGACGAGGAACGTGCCGTGGAAGCCGATGAACAGCGTCCAGAAGGTGATCTTGCCGAGGCGCTCGTCGAGCATCTTGCCGGTCCACTTCGGCCACCAGAAGTGGAAGCCGGAGAACATCGCGAAGACCACGGTGCCGAAGACGACGTAGTGGAAGTGGGCCACCACGAAGTACGAGTCGGAGACGTGGAAGTCCATCGGCGGCGAGGCCAGGATGACACCGGTCAGACCACCGAAGGTGAAGGTGATGAGGAAGCCGGTGGCCCACAGCATCGGTGTCTCGAAGGAGAGCGAGCCCTTCCACATGGTGCCGATCCAGTTGAAGAACTTCACACCGGTCGGGACCGCGATCAGGAAGGTCATGAAGGAGAAGAACGGCAGCAGCACACCGCCGGTGACGTACATGTGGTGCGCCCACACCGTCACGGACAGACCCGCGATCGCGATGGTCGCGCCGATCAGACCCGTGTAACCGAACATCGGCTTGCGGGAGAAGACCGGAATGACCTCGGAGATGATGCCGAAGAACGGTAGCGCGATGATGTACACCTCTGGATGGCCGAAGAACCAGAAGAGGTGTTGCCACAGCAACGCGCCGCCGTTGGCGGAGTCGAAGACGTGGGCACCGAACTTGCGGTCCGCCTCCAGGGCGAACAGGGCCGCGGCCAGGACCGGGAAGGCGAGCAGGACCAGCACACCGGTCAGCAGCACGTTCCAGGTGAAGATCGGCATGCGGAACATCGTCATGCCCGGGGCGCGCATGCAGATGATCGTGGTGATGAAGTTGACCGAGCCGAGGATGGTGCCGAAGCCGGAGAAGGCCAGACCCATGATCCACATGTCGGCGCCGATGCCCGGGCTGCGGACCGCGTCCGAGAGCGGGCTGTAGGCGAACCAGCCGAAGTCGGCCGCGCCCTGCGGGGTGAGGAAGCCGCCCACCGCGATGAGCGAGCCGAACAGGTACAGCCAGTAGGCGAACATGTTCAGCCGGGGGAAGGCCACGTCCGGCGCGCCGATCTGCAGCGGCATGATCCAGTTCGCGAAGCCGGCGAACAGCGGCGTCGCGAACATCAGCAGCATGATCGTGCCGTGCATCGTGAACGCCTGGTTGAACTGCTCGTTCGACATGATCTGCAGACCAGGCCGGGCGAGCTCGGCGCGCATGAACAGCGCCATCACGCCGCCGATGACGAAGAACGCGAACGACGTCGCCAGGTAGAGCGTGCCGATCGTCTTGTGGTCCGTCGTCGTCAGCCACTTGACCACGACGCTGCCGCGGTTCTGGCGCCTGACCGGCAGCTCGTCCTGGTAGTGGGACCCTGCTGCCGCGGCACCCTGGGGTTCGTTGAGGATGCTCACAGGTTGTTCGTCTCCCGGTTCTTCTCGTGGCTCGTCTGCGCGATGCCGGCAGGAACGTAACCGTTCTGCTGCTTGTCCACGAGGTCCTTGAGGTGCTGCTCGTAGCGCTCGGGGGAGACGACCTTCACGTTGAACAGCATCCGAGAGTGGTCGACGCCGCAGAGCTCGGCGCACTTGCCCATGAAGGTGCCCTCCTTGTTGGGGGTCACCTCGAAGGCGTTGGTGTGGCCCGGGATGACGTCCTGCTTCATCAGGAACGGCACCACCCAGAAGGAGTGGATGACGTCACGCGAGGTGAGGACGAAGCGGACCGTCTTGCCCTTCGGCAGCCACAGGGTCGGGCCGGGGTTGCCGTTCTGCGGGTTCCGGGTGCCCGGGGTGCCGCAGTCGTAGACGCCGCCGGCGTTGGCCGGGAAGTCCTTCTTGAACCGGTCCGGGATCGCGTCCAGCTCGGGGGACTTCTTGGCGTCACCGGTGGAACCGGCGACCGGCTCGATGTAGTTGAAGCACCAGCTCCACTGGAAGCCGACCACGTTGACCGTGACGTCGGGCTTCTTCTTGAGGCTGAGCAGCTCGGACTCGTCGCGGGCGGTGAAGTAGAACAGCACCGAGACGATGATGAGCGGGACCACGGTGTACAGCGCCTCGATGGGCATGTTGTACCGGGTCTGCGGAGGAACCTCGACCTTGGTGCGGCTGCGCCGGTGGAAGAAAGCACTCCACAGGATCAGACCCCACACCAGCACGCCAACGGCGAGCGCAGCCGCCCAGGACCCCTGCCACAGGGAGAGGATCCGCGGAGCCTCTTCCGTGGTCGGGGTGGGCATACCAAGGCGGGGGAAGTCTTCCCAGTTGTACGAGCAACCGGTGGCTGTCGCCAAGACCAGGCCCGCGGTCAGTGCCTGCAGCAGCTTCCGCCGCATCGGGCGCCGCGGCGAGCGGTCGGAGCCGTTGGGACTCACGTAGCGCCTTCCCGAGAGTCTCGCCCGCGCGGATCGGCTGCGGCCTGGCCTTCTCGCTGGTCGGTCGCCGCCCTGCGTCGGGCAGGGGTTTGGATGTTTATGCGGACCAAACCCTAGCCGACGCCCTCCGGGGGTTCTCGGGGAGGGGTGCCTTGTGGGGTGGGTGGTTCGCTGGTTTGGCGGCTGCGGGTTGTTCGTGGCGGTTCGCGCAGTTCCCCGCGCCCCTTTGGGGACGTCTGCGCGCTGGGCGTTCTAGCGTTGCTGTGTGGGTTACTTCGATGCCGCTTCCGCTGCTCCGCTTCATCCGATTGCACGGCAGGCCCTGCTGGCCTCGCTCGACGAGGGGTGGGCGGATCCCGCGCGCCTGTACAGGGAGGGACGGCGTGCCCGGGTGCTGCTGGACGCGGCGCGGGAGGCCGCTGCCGAGGCGGTGGACTGCCGGCCGGACGAACTGATCTTCACGTCGTCCGGAACGCGTGCCGTCCATACGGGGATTGCCGGGGCGCTGGCCGGGCGGAGGCGGGTCGGGCGCCACCTGATCGTGTCAGCGGTCGAACACTCGTCTGTACTGCATTCGGCGGAGCTCCTCGATGCCGCCGGAGGGACCGTCACACAGGTCCCGGTGGACCGCACGGGACGGGTGGATCCGGCGGCGTACGGCGCAGCCCTGCGTGCGGACACGGCGCTGGCCTGCCTCCAGTCCGCGAACCACGAGGTGGGGACGGAGCAGCCCGTCGCGGCCGTGGCCGAGGTGTGCCGGGCGGCGGGCGTGCCGTTGCTGGTGGACGCGGCGCAGTCGCTGGCGTGGGGGCCGGTGCAGGGTGACTGGTCACTGCTCGCGGCCAGCGCACACAAGTGGGGCGGACCGGCGGGGGTCGGCCTGCTCGTCGTCCGCAAGGGCGTTCGGTTCGCGCCGCAAGGGCCGGTGGACGAGCGGGAGTCGGGGCGGGCGGCCGGCTTCGAGAACATCCCGGCGATCGTGGCGGCGGCCGCGTCGCTGCGGGCCGTACGGGCCGAGGCGGCCGAGGAGGCCCTGCGGCTGCGGGCGCTGACGGACCGGATCCGGGTACGGGTGCCGCAGGCGGTGCCGGACGTCGAGGTGGTCGGTGACCCGGTGCGCAGGCTGCCCGGCGTCGTCACCTTCTCCTGCCTCTATGTCGACGGGGAGGCCCTGCTGCACGAGCTGGACCGGGAGGGTTTCTCCGTCTCGTCCGGTTCGTCCTGCACGAGCAGCACGCTGACGCCGAGCCATGTGCTCCGGGCGATGGGTGTGCTGAGTGAGGGGAACGTGCGGGTTTCCCTGCCGGCGGGGGTGGCCGAGGACGATGTCGACCGGTTCCTGGAGGTGCTGCCCGGGGCCGTGGCGGCGGTGCGGGAGAAGTTGGGCGCGCCGGTTGCCTCCGAGGTCGCCCGCGAGGAGGACGTCCTGGTCGTGGACTCCCTCGGCAAGCGCTGCCCGATTCCGGTGATCGAACTGGCCAAGGTGATCGGCGACGTCCCCGTGGGGGGCCTGGTCCGGGTCCTGTCGGATGACGAGGCGGCCCGCCTGGACATCCCGGCGTGGTGCGAGATGCGAGACCAGGAGTACGTGGGCGAGGAGCCGGCGGACCAAGGAACGGCGTACCTGGTCCGCCGGGCGAGCTGAGAGGCTCAAGGGGCGCGGGGAACTGCGCGAAGTACCCCCACGCGCCCGCAGCCAAGAACGGTCTCAGGCCAGATGGGCCTGCACCTCCGCCGCGGCCTCATCCCCGTACGCCTTGGTGAACCGCTCCATGAAGTGCCCGCGGCGCAACTGGTACTCCTGCGTCCCCACCGTCTCGATGACGAGAGTCGCCAGCATGCAGCCGACCTGCGCGGCACGCTCCAGGGAGACGCCCCACGCCAGGCCCGAGAGGAACCCCGCGCGGAAGGCGTCGCCGACGCCGGTCGGGTCGGCCTTGCGCTCCTCGTCCGGGGTGCCGACCTCGATCGGGTCGTCGCCGGCCCGCTCGATGCGCACGCCCTGCGCGCCGAGGGTGGTCACCCGGTGGCCCACCCGGGACAGGATCTCCGCGTCGGTCCAGCCGGTCTTGGACTCGATGAGGCCCTTCTCGTACTCGTTGGAGAAGAGGTACGTCGCCCCGTCCAGCAGGATGCGGATCTCCTCGCCGTCCATCCGGGCGATCTGCTGGGAGAAGTCGGCGGCGAACGGGATGGACCGGGAGCGGCACTCCTCGGTGTGGCGGAGCATGGCCTCCGGGTCGTCCGCGCCGATGGAGACCAGGTCGAGACCGCCGACGCGGTCGGCGACGGTCTTGAGCTCGATGAGGCGGGCCTCGCTCATGGCGCCGGTGTAGAAGGAGCCGATCTGGTTGTGGTCGGCGTCGGTGGTGCACACGAAGCGGGCGGTGTGCAGCGTGTCGGAGATGCGGACGGAGTCGGTGTCGACGCCGTGCCGGTCGAGCCAGGCCCGGTACTCGTCGAAGTCCGCGCCCGCGGCGCCGACCAGGATCGGGCGGGTGCCGAGCTGTCCCATGCCGAACGCGATGTTCGCGGCGACGCCGCCGCGGCGGACGTCGAGCTTGTCGACCAGGAACGACAGCGAGACCGTGTGCAGCTGGTCCGCTACGAGCTGGTCGGCGAAGCGGCCGGGGAAGGTCATGAGGTGGTCGGTGGCGATGGAGCCGGTGACTGCGATGCGCACGGCGTGGACTCTCCTGAGGGAGGCGGACCTTGACGCTTCACGCTATCGGGTGGACGGGGCTGCTCTGAAGGCATCGAAACTACCCGATAGTAGATCTTTCTCCGTGAGGTCCGGCGTGCATACGGTGCGGATATGACGAACCTCAAGGTCCAGGTGCCCGTTCCGGTCGATCTCGAAGGCGACCTGGCGTCGCTGCAGGGCGACGGGGCCCGGATGGCTCCCCACTGGGCGGTTCCCGACCGGGTCGCCTCTCGCCCGGTCTCCCCGGCCCTGATCCACGGTGTGACCGTGCCCCCGGCGTCGGCTCGGCTGCTCGACGCGATGTCGGACTACGGGGACTGAGCGGCGCGCTACCGGGAACCGTGCGCTCCCCCGCTGCGTCCCATCGCTGTCCCCCGTAAAGGGGAGGCGGGATACGACCCGACAGCGGCCCGTGTCGGACCGGGCCGGGTCCCATGGGACAGCTGTGCAGCCGAAGGAGCGATGCGGTGAACACCGAGCGACCCGACAACGACGACGACGCCAGGGATGTGGGCGGCGCCGGATCCGCCGGCACCCCGGAGGTCGAGGAGCGGGGTTCGGCGGGCGCCGGGGCTCCGGCGGAGGCCGAGGCGTCGGCGGGCGCCGCGGGGGCCGACGAGGCCGCTGAGGCTTTCGAGACGTCGGGTGATGACGCGCGGGCTTCCGAGGCGGAGACGACGGACGACGCGACCGCGACGGCCGAAGAGCCCGGCGCATCGGAAGCCGAAGTGGAGAAGACCGGCACGACAGAGGCCCGGGAAGCCGACGCCGAAGACACCGGTACGCGTAGTGCCGACGCCGAGGAAGCCGGTACGCGTGGTGCCGGCGCCGAGAAGGGCGGGCCGGCGCCGGAAGCGCAGGCGGAAACACCCCCCGCACCCGACGGCGACCTGCCCCGCGACGAAGAGCACCTGGTCCGTCCCGGCGGTGGGCGGTCGCGGACGCCCGCGATCATCGCCTCCGTCGCCGCCGCCGTGCTGCTGATCGGCGGTGGCGGGGCCTGGCTCGCGGCCAACGCCTCCGGCGGATCCGGCGACGGTGCGACGTCCGGCGCGCCCGGTGGGGACGACACTCCCCCGCCGCTCGCGCTCGACGGGTACTCGGAACCGACGTCCGGCGGCAACGGCATCGCGCCCGGTGAGCCGAACCCCTACGGCGCCACCTACCGGGTCGACGGCCCGCTTCCGGACGGTCCCGGTGAAGCGCCGGTGTACCGGGCGCGGGGTCAGGTCGCCAAGGAGGACGTGGCCCGGCTGGTGAAGGCCCTCGGGGTCGAGGGGACTCCGGTGGCGCAGGGCGAGGCGTGGAAGGTCGGGGCCGGTCAGGACGGTTCGGGGCCGAGCCTCCAGGTGAACAGGCAGGCGCCGGGAGCCTGGACCTTCAGCCGGTACGCCCCGGGCACCGACGACTGCAAGGGCAGCGACGCCTGCACCGCTCCGCGGCCCGGCGGCAGCCCGGTGAGCGAGGCGGAGGCAGAGAAGGCCGCGGCGCCCGTGCTGAAGGCGTTGGGTCAGGACGACGCGAAGCTCGACGCGAGCCAGGTCATGGGCGCCCAGCGGGTGGTGAACGCCGCTCCCGAGGTCGGCGGACTGCCGACGCACGGCTGGACTACCGGGGTCACGGTCGGCTCCGACGGCGAGGTCGTCGGCGGCAGCGGCCAGCTGAAGACGCCGGTGAAGGGGGACACGTACCCCGTGGTCGGCGCCGCGAAGGCGCTGGAGCTGATGGAGAAGCGGCCGACGGGCGACCACCGCATGGGCATCGGCGGCTGCGCGAGCCCCGTGCCGCTGAAGGACCGGCTGGAGCAGCCCTGCGGGCAGTCGGCGAGCGACGCACCCGAGCAGGACGCGGTGACGGTGCGGAACGCGGTGTTCGGGCTGGCCTCGCACTTCGTGGACGGGCGGCAGGCGCTGGTGCCGTCCTGGCTGTTCGAGGTGACGGCGCCGGGCGCGAAGGACCCGTTCACGGTGACCTACCCGGCGGTCGACCCGAAGTACCTGGCCTCCCCCACGCCGAGCGGGCCGAGCGACCGGCCGACGTCGGCTCCGGAGCCGCGTGACGTCAAGGTGGACGGCTACCGGGCCGAGGGCTCGGAGCTGACCGTGACCTTCACGGGCGGGGTGTGCTCCGACTACGACGTGAAGGCGAGCGAGAGCGGGGACGAGGTGAAGGTCACGGTGACGTCGACCCCGTGGCCGGACCAGGTCTGCATCCTGATCGCCAAGCAGTTCCAGCAGACCGTGCAGTTGGATGAGCCGCTCGGCACCCGTGCGGTCGTGAGCTCGGACGGCAAGGCGATCCCGCTGGCCAAGGAGGGCGCGCGGCTGCCGGCGCCCCCGACGCGGGAGCGTTAGGACGACACAGCGCGAAGGCGACGACACAGCGCGAAGGCGGCGGCCCCGTCGGAGGGGACCGCCGCCTTCGTCATGTCCGCGGCCGCGGGAAGCGGCTCGGCAGGCTCAGCTGAAGGAGTCGCCGCAGGCGCAGGAGCCCGTCGCGTTGGGGTTGTCGATCGTGAAACCCTGCTTCTCGATCGTGTCCACGAAGTCGATCGTGGCTCCGCCCAGGTACGGGGCGCTCATGCGGTCGGTGACGACCTTCACACCGCCGAAGTCCTTCTCCACGTCCCCGTCGAGGGAACGCTCGTCGAAGAAGAGCTGGTAGCGCAGGCCGGAGCAGCCGCCGGGCTGGACGGCGACGCGCAGCGCGAGGTCGTCGCGGCCTTCCTGGTCGAGCAGCGCCTTGACCTTGGACGCGGCGGCGTCGGTCAGGATGATGCCGTCGGTGACGGTGCTGGTCTCGTCCGATACGGACATCTACATCTCTCCCGGGTTGTACGGAGACTGCTTGCCGACGGTTGCAACCGGCGGGGCCTCGGATTCATTCCGGGCCGGGCGCTCGATCTCGGCTCCTCTTCATGCTCGCACACGCGCCGGGAACCGGAAAACGGCTCTTTTTGGGCCTTCCCGGGAATGAACGCGGGCCCACCGGGATTCACGTCACACCGACGCTATGGCCATCGTCAAAGTGACGTGAAGCGGTTATGATAGATAGCGTCAAATCGACGAAAAGTCGCGGAACAGAAAGGGTGCGTGTCGTGACCACCGCCCAAACCCAGGAGCTCGACGTACAGCCGACGCCCCTCGCCCTGCTGCTCCTCGGCCGTGAGGCCGACCCGAAGAGCGAGCGCGGCGTGGAGTGTCCCGGCGACCTGCCCTCGCCGTCCGACCCGGACCTGGTGGAGCGCGCCCGCAAGGCGAAGGAGAAGCTCGGAGACAAGGTCTTCGTGCTCGGCCACCACTACCAGCGCGACGAGGTCATCCAGTTCGCCGACGTCACGGGGGACTCCTTCAAGCTGGCCCGGGACGCCGCGGCGCGTCCGGAGGCCGAGTACATCGTGTTCTGCGGTGTGCACTTCATGGCGGAGTCCGCGGACATCCTGACGTCCGACGACCAGAAGGTCGTCCTGCCCGACCTGGCCGCCGGCTGCTCGATGGCCGACATGGCGACGGCCGAGCAGGTCGCCGAGTGCTGGGACGTGCTGACCGAGGCCGGGATAGCCGAGCAGGTCGTGCCCGTCTCGTACATGAACTCGTCCGCGGACATCAAGGCGTTCACGGGCAAGCACGGCGGCACGATCTGCACCTCCTCGAACGCCAAGCGAGCCCTGGACTGGGCCTTCGAGCAGGGTGAGAAGGTGCTCTTCCTGCCGGACCAGCACCTTGGCCGGAACACGGCGGTGCGGGACATGGGCATGTCCCTGGACGACTGCGTCGTCTACAACCCGCACAAGCCGAACGGCGGGCTGACGGCCGACGAGCTGCGCGCCGCGAAGATGATCCTGTGGCGCGGCCACTGCTCGGTGCACGGCCGCTTCAGCCTGGACTCGGTGAACGACGTGCGCGAGCGCATCCCGGGCGTGAACGTCCTGGTCCACCCCGAGTGCAAGCACGAGGTCGTGGCCGCGGCGGACTACGTCGGCTCGACGGAGTACATCATCAAGGCCCTGGAGGCCGCGCCGGCCGGGTCCAAGTGGGCCATCGGCACGGAGCTGAACCTGGTCCGCCGCCTGGCGAACCGTTTCGCGCCGGAGGGCAAGGAGATCGTCTTCCTCGACAAGACGGTCTGCTTCTGCTCGACCATGAACCGCATCGACCTCCCCCACCTGGTCTGGGCCCTGGAGTCGCTGGCCGAGGGCAACCTGGTCAACCGCATCGAGGTGGACAAGGAGACCGAGGCGTTCGCGAAGCTCGCCCTGGAGCGGATGCTGGCGCTGCCTTCCGCGTGACGTGAGGCCCCACCCGGTGTCCGGGTGGGGCCTCACGTGTCGTACGAGGGTCAGACCTGCGCCGGTGCCGGCTCCTCGGCCGCCTCCGTGCGCTGGGCCGGAAGGCCCTTCTTCGCCGCCCGCTTCTTCGCCCGGCGCTCCTTGCGGAGTTCGAACATCGCGTACAGCGTGGGCACCAGCAGCAGCGTCAGCAGGGTCGACGTCACCAGGCCGCCGATCACGACCACGGCCAGCGGCTGGGCGATGAAGCCGCCCTCGCCGGTGATGCCGAGGGCCATCGGCAGCAGGGCGAAGATCGTCGCCAGGGCCGTCATGAGGATCGGGCGCAGGCGGTGCCGGCCGCCCTCGACCACGGCCTCGACGACGCCGTAACCCTGCTTGCGGTACTGGTTGATCAGGTCGATCAGCACGATCGCGTTCGTCACCACGATGCCGATCAGCATCAGCATGCCGATCATCGCGGGGACGCCCATCGGCGTGCCGGTGGCCACCAGCAGGCCGATCGCGCCGGTGGCCGCGAACGGGATGGAGACGAGCAGGATCAGCGGCTGGACCAGGGACCGGAAGGTGCCCACCAGCAGCATGAAGACGATCGCGATGGCCGCCAGCATCGCCAGGCCCAGGTTGGCGAACGCCTCGTCCTGGTCCTCGGAGACACCGCCGATCGACGCGGTGGCGCCGTCGGGCAGCTTCAGCGCGTTGATCTTCGACTGGAGCTTGGTGCTCACCGCGCCCGTGTTGTCGCCGGTCGGCTTCGCGGTGATGGTGGCCGCGCGCTGGCCGTCGATACGGGTCATCGACACCGGGCCGTCGACCAGCCTCACCGTCGCGATGTCGCCGAGCTTGACCGCGCCCAGGCGCAGGTCCCGAAGCTGCTTCAGCGTCGTCGCGGGCTTCTCCGAGCGGATGACGACGTCGCGCTCGGTGTCGTCCAGGACCGCCTTGGCGGCCGTGGTGCCGCGGACGGCCTGGGCGACGGCGGCACCCAGGGTCTGGTCGTTGAAGCCGGCCGCGGCCGCCTTGTCGTTGGCCTTCACGGAGATCCGGGGCACGCTGGTCGCCAGGTCGCTGGTGACGTCCGTGACGTCGTCGAGCGAGGCGACCGTCTTGCGGACCTCCTCGGACGCCGTGCGCAGCACGTCGGCGTCGGCGGCCTTCACGACCACGCTGAGGTCCTGGGCGCCGAAGCCGTCACCGGCGGAGATGGTGGTCGTGCCGATGCCCTTCAGCCCGGCCAGACCCTTCTCGATGTCGTCCTGGACGTCCTCGTACGACGCCGAGTCGTCCAGCATCACCTGGTACGAGGCCTGGTTGGTGTCCGTACCGCCGCCGAAGGCCGCCATGAAGCCGGACGAGCCGACCGTGACCTGGTAGTCCTTCACGCCCTTGGTGCCGGCGAGGAGCTGCTCGACCTTCTTGGCCCGGTCGTTCGTCGCCTCCAGGCTGGTGCCGGGCTTCAGCTCCTGCTTGACGGTGAGGACCTCGACCTCCCCCTGGTCGAAGAAGTTCGTCTTCAGCAGCGGCGCCATGCCGAACGTGCCGACCAGGACGACGATCGCGAGGGCCACGCTGGTGAGCCGGCGGCGGGTCGCGAAGCGCAGGACCGGGACGTAGATGCGCTGGAGACGGCTCTTGGCCTCCTTCTCCTCGGCGAGCCGGCGGGCCTCGTCCGCGTCCTCCGGGGTGCCCTTCGGGGGCCGCAGGAACCAGTACGACAGCACCGGCACGACCGTCAGGGAGACGAGAAGGGACGCCAGCAGCGCGGCCGTCACCGTGAGGCTGAACGAGCCGAACAGCTCGCCCACCATGCCGCCGACGAGGCCGATCGGCAGGAACACCGCGACCGTGGTGAGCGTCGAGGACGTCACCGCGCCCGCGACCTCGCGGACCGCGTTGAGGATGGCCGAGTGGCGCTCCTCGCCGTAGCCGAGGTGGCGCTTGATGTTCTCCAGGACCACGATCGAGTCGTCGACGACCCGGCCGATGGCGATGGTCAGCGCGCCCAGCGTGAGGACGTTCAGCGACAGGTCGCGGGTCCACAGCACGATCAGGGCGAGGACCACGGACAGCGGGATGGACACCGCGGTCACGAGGGTGGAGCGGATCGAGGCCAGGAAGACGAGGATCACCAGGACCGCGAAGAGCAGACCGAGCGCGCCCTCGGTGGTGAGGCCCTTGATGGACTTCGACACGGCCGGGCCCTGGTCGCTGACGACCGTGAGGCTCGCGCCGGAGCCGAGGTCCTTGCGCAGGTCCGGGAGCTTGTCCTGGACGGCGTCGGAGATCGCGACCGCGCTGCCGTCGCGGTCCATGGTGACGGCGACGGCGAGGCTGGGCTTGCCGTCGGTGCGGGTGATGGAGTCGGCCGGGGCCTCCTGCTGCTTCACCGTGGCGACGTCGGCCAGGCGCACCGGCTTGCCCTTGCCGGGCTCGCCCGTGACCATCAGGTCCTGGATCTGCTTCAACGAGGTGAAGCCGCCGCCGACCTGGACCGTGCGGTTGGCGCCGTCCTCGTCGAAGGAGCCGGCCGGGACGGTCGCGCCGCCCGCCTGGAGCGCCTGGACGAGGGACTGCGAGGTGAGGCCGGCCTTCGCCAGCTTCGCGTCGTCGGGCGTGACGGCGACCTGGAGGTCCCGCACACCGTCGACGGTGACCTGGCCGACGCCGTCGATGCTCTTCAGGTCCGGCACGACGGTCTTGTCGAGCTGGTCGGCCAGGGCCTGCTGGTCCCGGTCGGAGGTGACGGCGAGGACGACGGTCGGGATGTCGTCCGTGGAACCGGCGACGACCTGCGGGTCCACATCGTCCGGGAGCTGGACGCGGGCCCGGTTGACCGCCTGCTGCACGTCGGCGACGAGCTGTTCGGTGCCGTTGCCGTAGTCGAAGGACGCCATGATCACGGCGTTGCCCTCGGTGGCGGTGGAGGTCACGCCGCTGATGCCGTCGACGGCTTCGAGGCTGTCCTCGATGGGCTCGACGACCTGCTTCTCGACCACGTCCGGGGACGCGCCCTGGTACGGCGCCAGCACGGACACCATGGGCAGTTCGATGGTGGGCAGCAGCTGCTGCTTGAGCTGGGGGATCGCGATCGCCCCGAAGACGAGCGCGATGATCGACATCAGCCCGATCAGGGCCCGTTGCGCGAGGCTGAATCTCGACAGCCAGGACATGGGTCAGGGTCTCTCTTCTGTTTAACGGCAGAAGCGGCAGTGGGCGCACAGATGAGCGCCCGCCCTTACACCCTGGGCCATGCGGGAGGGCCGATTCGTAGGCCCCAGGTCCATTTCCTTATCCGGCGCATACTCCCGCCGCAGTACGCCCGGCTGGAACTCACTCCACCCTTGGACGGACCAGGCCGGATTCGTACGCGATGACCACGAGCTGGGCCCGGTCCCGGGCGCCCAGCTTGGCCATGGCCCGGTTGACGTGCGTCTTCACCGTCAGCGGGCTGACCTCCAGCCGCTCGGCGATCTCGTCGTTGGAGTGACCGCCGGCGACCTGGACCAGCACCTCGCGCTCCCGGACGGTGAGTGAGTCGAGCCGCTCGCCGCGGGCCGGGTCGCGGTCGTCGTCGGCCGGGTCCTCCTGGGCGAGGAAGCGGGAGATCAGACCCGTGGTGGCCGCCGGGGACAGCAGGGCCTGGCCGCCGGCCGCGATGCGGATGGCGTTCAGCAGTTCCTCGGGCTCTGCGCCCTTGCCGAGGAAGCCGGAGGCGCCCGCGCGCAGCGACCGCACGACGTAGTCGTCGACCTCGAACGTCGTCAGGATGACCACGCGGACGTCGGCGAGGTCCGGGTCGGCGCTGATCATGCGGGTCGCCGCGAGACCGTCGGTGCCGGGCATCCGGATGTCCATGAGGACGACGTCGGCGCGCTGCTCCTTCGTCAGCCGTACCGCCTCCGCTCCGTCGGAGGCCTCGCCCACCACCTCCATGTCGGGCTCGGAGTCGACGAGCACACGAAAGGCGCTGCGGAGCAGCGCCTGGTCGTCGGCGAGCAGGACACGGATCGTCATGCGGGGTCCTCCCCGGGGGTGCGGTTCTTGACCGGCAGGATCGCATGGACACGGAAGCCGCCGCCGTAGCGGGGACCGGTGGTGAGGGTGCCGCGCAGGGCGGTGACGCGTTCCCGCATGCCGAGCAGCCCGTGCCCGCCGCCGCTGCCCGGGTCCTCGTCCTCGCCGCTGCCGTCGTCCAGGACGGTGATCTCGATGTTCGGCCCGACCCGTACGACACTGACCTCTGCCTTGGCCTGGGGCCCGGCGTGCTTCTGCACGTTGGTGAGGGCCTCCTGGATGATCCGGTAGGCGGCCAGGTCGACGGCCGCGGGGAGGGCGGTGCCCTGGTCGGCGCGGGCGACCTCGATGTGCAGGCCGGCGTTGCGGAAGGTGCCGGTGAGTTCGTCGAGGCGGTCCAGGCCGGGGGCGGGTTCGGTGGGGGCCTCCGGGTCGCCGGACTGTCTCAGCAGTCCGACGGTGGCGCGGAGTTCGTTGAGTGCGGAACGGCTGGCCTCCCGGACGTGGGCGAGGGCCTCCTTGGCCTGGTCGGGCCGCTTGTCCATGACGTGCGCGGCGACGCCGGCCTGGACGTTGACCAGGGCGATGTGGTGGGCGACGACGTCGTGCAGGTCCCGGGCGATGCGCAGGCGCTCCTCGGCGACCCGGCGGCGGGCCTCCTCCTCGCGGGTGCGTTCGGCGCGTTCGGCGCGTTCGCGGATGGCCTGGACGAAGGCGCGGCGGCTGCGGACGGCGTCGCCGGCGGTGGCGCCGATGCCCGTCCAGGCGAAGATCGCGAGGTTCTCCTGGGCGTACCAGGGCAGGCCGCCGGCGGCCATGGCGGAGCCGGTCAGCACGGTCATGGTGAGCAGGCCGACCCGCCAGGTGGTGGGGCGGTCGGTGGTGGAGGCGACGGTGTACAGGGCGATGACCGCGGACATGGCGACGGGGGCGCGGGGGTCGCCGGTGACGGACTCGACGACGGAGACGGTGCCGGTGAGGGCCAGGACCGTCATCGGGGCGCGACGGCGGAAGACCAGGGCGGCGGCGCCGAGGGTGATGAGGAGGAGGCTGAGGGTGTCGGGGGTGCGCAGGGCCCAGCTGACGCTGTCACGGTGGCGGGGCTCCACGAACGAGCCGGCGACCATGCAGGCCAGGACGGCTGCGGCCAGGACCGCGTCCATGGCCAGTGGGTGTGCCTTGGCCTGGCATTTCGCCCGCTGGAGGGTGCTCACGGGGGTTTACGGTAGCCGGGCTGGACGTCCGGGTGTGAGGTGCCCGGCGTGGGGGCTGGGGGCGGGGCGACTGCGCAACCCGGCGCTGCGGGGTGCCGCCGCGCCCACCCGTGCCGCCCCAGGCGGCACGAATGCCCGCCGTTACGCAGCTTCAGCCCGGAATCAACCCGTCGTCGCTCAGCAGCTCCCGGACCTCCTCGAGTGTCGCGTCCGGGGACGGGAGGATCAGTTCCGATGGTTCCAGGGAGTCGTCGGGCAAGGGTTCGCCCAGGTCTCGGACCCTGGTCAGCAGGGCCTGGAGGGTGCGGCGGAAGCCGGGGCCGTCGCCGTTCTCCATTTCCGCCAGGAGCTCGTCGTCCAGCTTGTTCAGTTCGGTGAGGTGGCCGTCGGCCAGCCTCACCTGGCCCTCCCCCATGATCCGTACGATCATGTCGCCCTCCTAGGCGTGGGCCCCTACTGCTTGTCGAAGCGCGGGGTGTCCTGCGGCTGCTGCTGGGACTGCTGCCGGCCCGTGCCACCTTCGAGGGCCTGCTGCCCACTGCTCGAGCCTCCGGCCAGCTCGGCCTTCATCCGCTGCAGTTCCAGCTCTACATCCGTACCACCGGAGAGCCGGTCCAGCTCGGCCTGGATGTCGTCCTTGTGCATGCCGGACTGGTCGTCGAGGGCACCGGAGGCGAGCAGCTCGTCGATCGCGCCGGCGCGGGCCTGGAGCTGGGCCGTCTTGTCCTCGGCGCGCTGGATCGCCAGGCCGACGTCGCCCATCTCCTCGGAGATGCCGGAGAAGGCCTCGCCGATCCGGGTCTGCGCCTGGGCCGCCGTGTACGTCGCCTTGATCGTCTCCTTCTTCGTGCGGAAGGCGTCGACCTTGGCCTGGAGCCGCTGGGCCGCGAGGGTGAGCTTCTCCTCCTCGCCCTGGAGCGTCGCGTGCTGCGTCTCCAGGTCGGTCACCTGCTGCTGGAGGGCGGCACGGCGGGAGAGCGCTTCGCGGGCCAGGTCCTCACGGCCCAGCGCGAGCGCCTTGCGACCCTGGTCCTCCAGCTTGGTGGACTGGGACTGCAACTGGTTCAGCTGGAGTTCCAGTCGCTTGCGTGAGGTCGCCACGTCGGCGACGCCGCGGCGGACCTTCTGGAGCAGCTCCAGCTGCTTCTGGTACGAGTAATCGAGGGTCTCGCGCGGGTCCTCGGCCCGGTCAAGGGCCTTGTTCGCCTTCGCGCGGAAGATCATCCCCATACGCTTCATGACACCGCTCATGGGCTTCGCGCGCCCCCTTCTGACCGACTCCGGCTCCAGCACCTGCGACAGAACCCACAGTACGGGCCCTGCATCCATTACCGCACTGTTCGGGGACGGATGCGCTCATCCCCAAGGACGACTGAGCACGCTCCCACTCCGGCGTAGGGAGTAGGTGATCCCCGGGGTTACGGGGGGTACCCCCGGTAACCTGAGCCGTACCTCCCGGGGAACGACCGGGTGCGTACACAACGTCCCCTCTGTCCCCTTACAGACGACTGGTGTTGCCGGATCGTTCCCCACGCGACTGGGGTCCATGCCCGGGAAGCCCTTACCCTTGGGTTTTGTGTTCCGTAGCCGTGCGAAGGATGAGAAGGCCCAGGCAGCCGACAAGGCGCCGGTGAACTTCTCCAAGCAGCCCCGCGACCCGCAGGCCCCGAAGGGCAGGCCCACGCCCAAGCGCAGTGAGGCCCAGTCCCAGCGCCGCAGCGTCGCCAACACGTCGATGACGCGGAAGGAGGCCGCCAAGCGCCAGCGCGAGGAGCGTCGTGCCGCGCTGGAGCGGCAGCGCCAGGCGCTGGCGAGCGGCGACGAGCGGTACCTGCCCGCGCGTGACAAGGGACCGGTCCGCCGGTTCGCGCGCGACTTCGTCGACTCGCGGTTCAACATCGCGGAGTTCTTCCTGCCGATGGCCGTGGTCATCCTCGTGCTCAGCATGGTGCGGGTGGCCGCGCTCCAGAACATCGCGCTGCTGCTGTGGCTCGTGGTGATCGTGCTGATCGTGCTCGACTCGTTCGTCTCGGCGTTCCGCCTGAAGAAGCAGCTCAACGAGCGCTTCGCGGGTGAGAACCGGCGCGGCGCGGTCGCCTACGCCCTGATGCGCTCTCTCCAGATGCGCCGGCTCCGGCTGCCGAAGCCGCAGGTCAAGCGTGGAGAGCGGCCCTGACCGCCACGTCGTTCTCCGGGGGTGCGGCGGATGCCTGGCTGGACAAGCTGGGCGGGCTGCGCGATGTCGTCCGGCAGGAGCTGGTGGCCCGCCAGCTGGACGAGCAGATAGTCGGGCGGTTCCCGGTCGGGCAGCGGCTGCGGGTGCTCGACGTGGGCATGGGCCAGGGCACGCAGGCGCTGCGGCTGGCCCGGGCCGGGCACCAGGTGACCGGTCTTGAGCAGGACGCGAAGATGATCGCCGTGGCCCGGGAGTCCCTCGCCGGGGAACCGGAGGGCATCCGGGAGCGGATGCGGATCATCGAGGGCGACGGCCGGGACACCGGCGTGCACTTCCTGCCGGGCAGTTTCGACGTGGTGCTGTGCCACGGCGTCCTGATGTACGTGGAGGAGCCCGACCCGCTACTGGCGGGCCTGGCCCGGATGCTCGCGCCGGGCGGGCTGCTGTCCCTGCTCGTGCGCAACGGGGACGCGCTCGCGATCCGGCCGGGGCTGTCCGGCGACTGGGCGGGCGCGCTGGCCGCCTTCGACACGGTCTCCTACCGCAACCGGCTGGGGCTCGACGTACGGGCCGACCGGCTGAAGGACCTGACGGCGACGCTCGCCGGGATCGGGGCGCCGCTGCACGCCTGGTACGGGGTGCGCGTGTTCACCGACACGGCGGCGGACGGTGCCGAGGTCCCGGCCGACGGGGAGACGCTGCTCGCGGTGGAGGAGAAGGCCGGGCGGACGGATCCGTACCGCGGGGTGGCGGCGCTGCTGCACCTGTGCGGCGTGCGCGGCTGAAACACCCCGCCACACCCCGCCCCCAGGGGTGGGCGGGGGCCGTCGGCCCCCGCCCAGGGCTCACGCGTCGGCCGCGTGCAGGCTCATCGGCCCGTAGATCTCCGTGGCGTCCTCGAACAGCCGCACCTGGTCGGCGCCGCCTTCCAGCAGGGCCTTCCAGTGCTCCCCGATCCAGGACTCGGCGTCCCCCTGGGTGGGGAACTCCTCCGGCGGCACCGCGGGCTGGACCTCCGTCCCGTCGGTCTTCTCGAACCGCCACGTCCATGCCGCCATGTACGCCTCCCATGTGTGTTGAGCACACTGCACAGCGAAAAGCCGGATCTTGGTCCGGCTCCTGACCAGAGCCTATGCGCTCCGCTGGGTGGGGCGTTATAGGCGGTCCGGGAGTGCGGGTGGTTGGGCGTGTGCGGATCTTCGTGGGCTTGTCGCGCAGGTCCCCGCGCCCCTACCGGGGCGTCTCCAGCACGCATGACGCATTGCGGCGGGTGAGAATCGGGGCGTGGAACTGACTCTGCTCGGCACCGGCGCCCCCGCGGGACTCCCCCGCCCCGACTGTCCCTGCGCGGCCTGTTCGGCTGCCCTCGGCCCCGACGCGCGGGCGGCCACCGCGCTGCTCCTGGACGGGGCGCTGCTGCTCGACCTGACGCCCGGGGCCGCGTTCGCGGCGGCGCGGGCGGGCCGTTCCCTGACCGGCGTACGGCAGGTGCTGTTGTCGCACCCGCACGACGGGCCGGCGGTCGAGGTGCCGGCCGGGCTGCCGCAGCCCGGACGGGTGCCGGACGGGCGGGAGTTGACGCTGCTGACGGGGCACCGGGTGCGGGCGGTGCCGATGGACGCGCCGGGCACGGGGTACGCGGTGACCGGGCCGGAGGGGCAGCGGCTGCTGTACCTGCCGCCGGGCGGGGCGCCGGCGGGGCTGGAGGAGCCGGCCGAGTCGTACGACATGGTGCTCGCGGACGTCGTGGGGCGCCCGGACGCGCTGGCGAAGCTGCGGGCGGTGGGGGCGGTGGGGCCGACGACCGATGTGGTCGCCGTCCATCTGGACCACGACGTGCCGCCCGGGCCCGAGCTCGGGCGGCGGCTCGCGGCGGCCGGGGCGCGGGCCGTGCCGGACGGGACGACGCTGGTGGTGGGGGCGTACGAGGACGTGCCGGACGTGCCGCGGCGGACGCTGGTGCTGGGCGGTGCGCGGTCGGGCAAGTCGGTGGAGGCCGAACGGAGGCTGGAGGCCTTTCCGGACGTGCTGTACGTGGCGACGGGCGGGTCGCGGAACGGGGACACCGAGTGGTCGGCGCGGGTGTCCGCGCATCGCGAGCGGCGGCCGGGGTCGTGGCGGACGGTCGAGACGTGCGATCTGGTGCCGTTGCTGGCGGAGGACGGGCCGCCGTTGCTCATCGACTGTCTGTCGTTGTGGCTGACGGATGCGATGGACGCCGTGGGGGCTTGGGACGACGCGGTGTGGGCGGAGCGGGGGGAGAAGGCGTTGCGGGAGCGGGTGCGGGAGTTGACGGAGGCGGTGCGTTCGACTCGGCGGACCGTTGTCGCCGTGTCGAACGAGGTGGGGTCGGGGATCGTGCCGTCGACGGCGTCGGGGCGGCGGTACCGGGATGAACTCGGGCGGTTGAACGCGGGGTTCGCGGACGAGTGCGAGCATGTTCTGTTGGTGGTGGCGGGGCAGGCTGTGGTGCTGCGGGGGTGAAGGGTGCGCGGCGTCCGGGCTGTGGCCGGGTGGGTGCGCAGCTCGGCGCGACGAGGTGCCGCTGCGCCCACCCGTGCCGCCTGGGGGCACCCCCTGCTCGAAGAGCTTGGGGGAGGCACGACTGCCCGCAGCTAAGTGGGTTTGTTGGCAATCAAGCGGTAAGTGTTCGCGAATCGGGTGCGGCGGGCTACGGGGGCCAGGACGTGGTCCGCTACCGCTGCCAGGGCCACCAGGGGGATTCCCGCTCGGAGCAGGGCCTCTCGGAGGTGTTGACGGGCCAGGGGCGGGGGGATCGCTCGCCACGGGGTGTCGGGGGCGGGGAGGACGTGGGAGAGCGCCAGGGCCGTGGCGCCCGCGAGGTCGTGGGGGATGTGGACGGGGCGGTGGTCCAGGAAGGCGATCGTGCAGCCGGCCGCCTCCAGTTCGGCACGGAGGTTCTGCGGGGGGAGCAGGTGCAGATGGCGGGGCTGGTCGTAGGCGAGCCACCAGCGGCCCAGTAGCGCGGCGAACAGGCTGCGGGGGCTCAGGGTCTCGATGAGCAGGTGGCCGCCGGGGCGCAGGACGTCGAGGGCGGCGTGGAGTTCCGCGCGGGGGTCGGGGGTGCCCTCCAGGTGGTGGAGCATGCTGACCACGTCGTAGCGGCCGCGCAGGGGAGCCGAGATCCGGGGGTCCGTCAGGCGGCCCACATGGGCCTCCTCGACGCGGTCGGCGGCGCGGGCGCGCACCACGCGCGGGGTGGGGTCCAGGCCGTCGAACGCGGTGTAGGGGAAGAACTCCCGGGCCGTCATGGGGAAACGGGCGTGGCCGGTGCCCACGTCCAGCCAGCTCTCCGGCTCCCCGAACCGCAGCATCGCGCGGGCGGCCGAGCGGTGGCGGGGCCGGCTGCCGCGCAGGGCGAGGAGGGTGTCGGCCGCGACGTCCCGGGGCGTTCCGCGGGCCGTCCGGTGGTAGAGCGCGAGGCCTTCGGAGGTGAGGCGGGGGTTCTGGAAGGTGTGGCGGCAGTCGCGGCACTCGTCGACGGTGAAGCTGCCCGGCTTGTACTGCCGCAGGTCACCGGTGCGCAGCCGGTTCCGCAGCCGGGTGGAGCCGCACCAGGGGCAGTCCGCGCGGCGCGGCTCGTGGACCCGAGTGGTCGCTTGGGAGGTGAGGGGTGCCGAGGGGGCGGGACGTGCGGGCATGGGCGGCTCCCGGGCGCGAGGGCGTACGCAGGGACGTCCGTCGAACCACGTATGACAATCCGCTGCAAAACGGAACGTATGGGATGCCCATCTCGGGTGCAACGACGTCGCCGCCGCGGAGTCGCGATGTGGCGCCGTGCCGTTCGACCGGTGCCGGTACTGTTCGGCGAATGAGCTCGCTTAATCTCGACGACTTCACCGATCTGATCGAGCGTCCGGACGGCGGGGTGCGCCGTGACGCCGAGGCGCGCCGGGAACGGCAGATCGTGCCGCCCGGGTCGCTGGGCCGCCTGGACGACCTGGGTGAGTGGCTGGCGGCGGCGCAGTCCGCCGTGCCGGTGCGGCCGATCGAACGGCCGCGGGTGGTGCTCTTCGCCGGTGACCACGGCGTCGCCGAACTGGGCGTCTCCGCGCGGCCGGCGGGCGGCGCCGGGCAGCTGGTGCGCGAGGTGCTGGAGGGCGGCCGGCCCGTGTCGGTGCTGGCGCGGCGGCTGGGCGTGCCGGTGCGGATCGTCGACATGGCCCTGGACTGCGACCCCGAGTCCCTGCCCGAGGACGTCGTACGGCACCGGGTGCGGCGTGGCAGCGGGCGCATCGACATCGAGGACGCGCTGACCCTGGAGGAGGCCGAGGCGGCGTTCCGGGCCGGGGTCGCGGTGGCCGACGAGGAGGCCGACTCCGGTACGGATCTGGTGGTGCTCGGCGATGTGAGCGTCGGCGGGACCACGGCGGCCGGCGTGCTGGTCGCGGCGCTGTGCGGGGTCGACGCGTCGGTCGTCACCGGCCGGGGCGGGCTGGCGATCGACGACCTGGCGTGGATGCGCAAGTGCGCGGCGATCCGCGACGCGCTGCGCCGCGCCCGGCCGGTGCTCGGGGACCAGTTGCAACTGCTGGCGGCGGTGGGCGGGGCCGACCTCGCCGCCATGACGGGCTTCCTGCTCCAGAGCGCGGTGCGGAAGCTGCCGGTGGTGCTCGACGGGGTCGTGACGGCCGCGTGCGCGCTGGTCGGGCAGCGGATCGCGTTCCGGGCACCGGACTGGTGGCTGGCCGCGCACGACAGCGGCGAGCCCGGGCAGGCCAAGGCGCTGGACCGGATGGCCCTGGAGCCGCTGCTGACCCAGGGCGTGACCGTCGGCGAGGGCGCGGGCGGCCTGCTCGCACTGCCCCTGGTGCAGGCGGCGGCCGCGCTGGCGGCGGAGCTGCCCGAGAAGCCGAAGGAGTCCGAGGAGCCGGAGAGCCCCGAGGCGTCCGGGGCCTCCGGGGTTCCCACCGAGCAGTAGCGTTCCGGGAGATCCAGGTCACGCACACCTGGCTCAACTTCGTCCCGTTCCGGTCGGTCTTCGCGTGTGGTGCCGGTTTGACTGAGCCACAGGCACCGCGCACACCCGCTGACGTACCGACATCCGGACGAGGACGACCCGATGACCACGCTCGCCCGCTGGGCTCGTGCCGAATGGGGGCCGCTGTACACGGCCGTGCGCGGGCCGCTGCGGGAGCGGCGCCTGCGGGCCGTGCCGATGGCGGTGGCGGCCGTGTGTCTCACGGCCGCGCTGCACTTGGTGCACAACGAGGCGTGGGGCTACCGGTTCGTGCAGGACATCGGGGCGGTACGGGCCGAGGACCCGCTGTGGCTCGCGCTCCTGCGGACGCCGCTGTCGCTGTTCGTGCCCGCGCTGGACCTGCCGGTGTGGGGCGCGCTGGTGCAGATCCTGCTGGTGTTCGGCGTCGCGGAGCTCTGCCTGGGCCGGCGGCGGGCGCTGTTCATCGCGTACGTCGCGACGCTCGCGGGCACGCTGTACGCCCGTCTGGGCATCTGGCTGGGCCCGGACGCCCCGCTCGGCCTGCCCGCCTCGGACGCGCTGGTCGTGGACACCGGGCCGTCGGCGGCCGTGGTGGGACTGGCCGTCTACCTGGGATGCCGCTACCGCGCGTACGTCACGGCGGGGGCGGTGATCGTGGCGATGGTGGCCGAGGTCGCCGTGAAGGAGAACCTGGCGGGCAAGGAGCACCTGGCGGCGATCGCGGCCGTGCTGGTGGTGTGCGCGGTCGGCGCGGTGCGCCGGCGGCGGGTCAGTGGTGTTCGAGGGACCGGGTCGGCTGGGGATCGGGCGCGCCGCCGATCCAGTCCTGGAACGCGCGCCGGGGGCCCAGCCAGCGCCGGTCGTGGTGGTAGGCCCGCAGGCCGGACTTGGCGCGGGCGCGGGGCCGGCGCCGGTAGAAGCGCTTGGCCCAGTAGGAGCCGGGGCGGGCCAGCCGTACGGCGCCGATCAGGGCGATGACGGGGACGATCACGCCGAAGACCGCGAGGCGGGTCTTGCCCTTGAACAGGGCGATGAGGGCGAAGACGAAGTTCACCACGATGTTCACGATCACGGCGGCGCGGTTCTGCTGCTGGTCGTCCGAGAGGTCGTTGACACCCAGGGGCGAGAAGCCGATCAGGAGCAGTCCGACGAGGGAGGCGGTGAGGACGACCATCTCGACGCTCTTGCGGCCGGCCTCGGTCCAGTAGACGTCGGCCAGGTGCAGGACCAGGGCGAACTCGTCGAGGACGAGGCCCGCCCCGATGCCGAAGATCACCGCGCTCAGCCCCGAGCCGAAGCCGTGCTGGCCACCGGCGACCGCGCCGAAGCCGCCGGCGATCGTCAGGATGACCCCGGGGACCACGTGGTGGACGTGGACTCCGCTGCTGCTGCTGACGTTGCGGAAGGGGCCCTTGCCCGCGCGGATGAGGCGGGTGATGCCCCGGGTGATCAGGAAGGTCAGCACGAAGGAGACGAGGGCGAGGAGCAGCGGCAGCTTGCCGGGTTCGATGATGTTCCGCTCCAGCCATCCCATATGTGAACTTTATCCTCGGCCACCGCATCCGCTCTTCTGACCGGCGGGTAGCCTGCGCCGGTGCCCAGAACCTCGCCGCTCGACGCTCTCCGCTTCTCCTTCGGCACCCTCACGGTGTTCCCGGTCCGGGTGACCCGGTGGGACCGGGAGGCCGCGCGCGGCGGCATGCTGTGCGCTCCGCTGGCCGGGCTCGCGGTCGGTGCCGCTGCCGCCGCCGTCGGGCTGGGGCTGCTGTTCCTCGGTGCGGGGGGACCGCTCGCCGCCGTGGCCACCGTCGCCGTCCCCGCCGTCCTGACCCGGGGGCTGCACCTCGACGGGCTCGCGGACACCGCCGACGGCCTGGGCAGCGGCAAGCCCGCCGAGGACGCCCTGCGGATCATGAAGCAGTCGGACATCGGGCCGTTCGGGGTCCTCACCCTCGTCCTCGCCCTGCTCGCGCAGGTCGCCGCGCTCGCCCAGGCCTACGACGCCTCCTGGGCCCGGGGCGCGTGCGCCGCCGTCGTCTCCGCGACGGTCGCCCGGCTGGCCCTGACCCTCGCGGCCCGGGCCCGGGTGCCCGCGGCGCGGCCGGAGGGGCTGGGCGCGGCGGTGGCGGGTGTGGTGCCGGTGCGCGGAGCGCTGCTCGCCGGCGTCGCCGTCACGGGCGCGGCGGCAGCGGTCGCCGCCGTCTTCGGGCCGTACGACGTCGCCCGTACCGTGCTCGCGGTCCTGCTCTCGCTGGCCGCCGCCGAAGCGCTCCTGCGGCACTGTACGCGCCGCTTCGGCGGGATCACCGGGGACGTGTTCGGCGGCCTCGCCGAGACGGCGGCGACCACGGCGCTGGTCGTCCTGGCGCTGGGCTGAGCCGGACTTCTGTCACCGGGCGGAAACGATCTCCTCGTCCCCCTCCTGCCCGGACCGCCCAGCCGCTGGCTTCCTGCCCCGGAACACACAAGTGATCGGGGGACGTTCATGCCGAAGCTGCGCCGTGCCGCCACGGCGCTCGCCGCGCTCCGTGTTCCTCTACCAGTGGGTGTGTCCGGCCCTGGCCGGGAGGACGATCGGCAAGGCCCTGGTCGGGCTGAAGGTCACCCCGAACCTGCCGCGCGGGGTCAGGGCCGCGCGGCGGGCCGCCGTCACCACCGCGGCGGACGTCGCCGTGTACGCCGTGGCCTTTGTGCTGTGCTGAACGCGCTGCCGGTCCTGGCCCCCAGCCGGCGTTCCCTCGCCGACCCGGTGGCGGGCACGGCGGTCACCGGGCTCGGGCTCAGCACGCCCGCCGCCACGCCCCTAGTTCGTACTTCTTGAGCAGTGAGCTCAAGCGCAGGCGGCGGGACTCGGCGCAGAAGCGGCCGGTGGGCACCTCGTACTCGACGTGGAAGACCGCCTTGCCCGCCTCGACGAAGGGCTTCAGGGCCCCGCACTCGCCGTACTGGGCGCACTGTTCGTTGACCGCGAAGTCGAAGTCACCGACCAGCTCCGGGATCTGGTCCAGGTCGTTCTTCAGGCCGACGGCCAGACCCCGGTCGTGGGCCAGTCGGGCGATCAGGCGGTTGTAGCGGAGCTGGTCGGCGGCGGTCAGCGGGAAGCCCGTGTCGTTGCGGTAGCCGTCCATGTTGTCGGGCTCCACCGCGTCGAAGCCCTTGTCGCGGCACATGTCCAGACGGGCCGCCATGATCGGCTCCAGGACGTCGGTGCGGCGGATGTCGAGCCAGCGTTCGCCCTCCCAGCCGTTGCCCCGGCCGAGGACCGGCTTCGGGAACTTCTTCGCGTCCGGGCGGAACTCCTCCCAGGCGCCGGTGGACAGGTAGCAGATGACCTTGCGGTCCTCACGGTGCAGCCGGGCGACGGTGGCCTCGGAGTGGTCGAAGCCGTCGATGTCGTAGACCGGCACGTCGACGGAGGTGTCCAGCCGGCCGCTGAGCTGCCACTGCCAGGCGGTGCCGGGGCGCGGCTGCCAGCGGGGGCCGGGCTTGTCGTCGGGGCCCTGGGTACAGCCCGCGAGCAGCAGGACGAGCAGGGCGGCGAGCAGGGGGCTTCTCACGGGGCGTTCTCCGGGTTGTGCAGGGTGTACGGCAGTGTGCCCCAGGGATGATCTCCGGTTCCGGGCACCGCGCAGTGCACCGCCGCGCCCCTCTCCCGCGCCAGGACCTCGGGGTCTGCGCCGGGCGGCACGCCGTACACCAGGTGGCACAGCCGTACCCCGCTGTCGCCGGGCCGGGGCTGGGGAGGCAGGGCGCGGTAGGACGCCCAGGTGCCCTCGAAGGTGACGAGGACGTCGGCGATGCGGGCGTAGCAGGGGTGCGGTGCCGTGCCGTGGTTGAGGACGAGGGTGCCGCAGCCGACGCCCCAGGCGGCGACGGCCAGCTTCTGGTAGTGCTCGAACTGCTCGGGCCCGGAGGGGACCTGGTCGAGGAAGGCGCCGTCGGTGCCGTACCAGTCGCGGTGCCGGGTGAGGTCACGGAGGACGTCCGGGGCGGCGCGGCGGCCGTAGTCGGTGTCGGTGTACCCGAGCACCCGGACACCCGCCGCCTTCAACCGGGCGGCGACCCCGGCGAAGGCCTCGTCGGGGCGGTCGCCGGGGCCGCTGGCCGGGTTGAGGACGACCCCGTAGAGGCGGGGCGCTGCCGCGACGATCGCGTCCCATTCGGCGGGGCGGGCGGACGGGTGCTCGTAGTAGGGGACCAGGAGAGTGTTCATCGGTGGGCGGTTGCCCTTCCCAGCAGGGCGCACACCAGGGCTGCCTGGACGATGGCCGCCGTGCCGTAGACGGCCGCACCGGCCAGGTGCGGATCGCCGGTGCGGGTGGCGAGGAGCAGGGTCTGGGCGAGCGCCGCGGCGCAGCACACCGCCGTAGCGCCGGTCACCGCGCCGAACGACTGGAGCAGCAGGCCCGTCCACAGGACCACGCCCAGCAGGAGCAGTCCGGCCAGCCGGACGCCGCCCGGGACCGGGGAGTGCGGCCACAGGGCGGAGACGGCCAGGCTCAGCGCGAGCAGCGCGGCGAGATAGGCGGCCAGGCACTGGACGACCGTCGAGGCGGTGGTCCGCCGGAAGTCCCGGGCGGTGCCGCTGGAGCGCAGTCCGGCGAGGCTGTCGCTGCGGAAGCGGTACAGCAGCCACTCGGCGGGGCCCATGCTGAGGGTGAGTGCCACGGCGGCGGGCGCGGCGACCGCGCTGTGCTCCTCGCCGGCGAGGGCGTCGCCGAGCGCCGCGTACAGCACGAGGACGCCGGTGCCGAGCCCGAACAGCGCGTACGGCAGGGAGCCCGTGAGCCGGGGTCCGGCGGGGCGCCGGTGCGCGGGGGTCGTGCCGAACCCGCCGAAGGGCAGCAGGGCGACGAGGCCGGCGCTCCAGCCGTCCTCGCCCGGTTCCCTGAGGGCGGGCGCCACTTCGCGCAGCCCGAGCACCGCCACCGCCGCCAGGGAGCCCAGCAGCAGGGCCAGGCTCGCGGCCTCGGGCAGCGGGTCGACCAGGGACAGGACCGCGCCCATCGCCATGGGCGCCAGCGCGATGAGCAGAAGCCGTTCGCGGCCCATCACCAGCAGGACGGTCGCCGCCGCCAGGTAGCAGGACTGCCCGGCGGCGAAGGCGACCACGGCCGGGGCGGCGCCGCCCGCGCACGCCAGGGCGACCAGGGAGCCGAGCAGCGCGCCGGCCGGGGCGCCGACCAGCAGGGCGCGCCGGGCGGCCATCCGGTCGCCCAGCCCCAGCCAGGCGTACGCCCGGTGGGCGAGCCCCTGGTTCCACGTCCAGCCGCACAGAGCCCCGGCCAGGAGCGGGACCGTGCCCGCGGGGAGGCCGAAGTCGCCCGGGCCGGTGAACAGGGGTGCGCCGAGGACGTAGGCGAGGCCGGGCAGGGCGAAGACGACACCGCGCAGCAGACAACCGAGCAAGCCGATCCGCCAGGGGTCGTGGACCGGGCCGTCGGGCTCGGGGTAGCGGCGCTCGACGCGTTCGTAGAGGGTCTCGGCGAGCGCGAAGGAGTTCTTCACGCCGTACCGCCTGCGTATCTGGTCGTCGGAGAGGCCGTCGGACTCCAGCAGGGCGGCTATCTCGTCCGGGTGGACGGCCGCGGCTATGAAGTCCTCCAGGCGGACGGCGAGTTCGTCGACCGGGTCGGGCTGGGCCCAGCTGGGAGTGCGCTGCCGGGGAATACCCGGGAGGGTGTCCGGGCGGGAACCCGGGGGCAGCCAGACGCTTCCGCTCACCAGCCCGCCCCTCCCCCGGACTCCGTCCGGGGGGACCCCGATACCGCCGTGGACGCGTACCAGGGATCGCGCAGCTCCAGGGTCCAGTCGGCCACGGTCTCCACCGTCGGCTCGTACACCTCGTCCTCGCCCGCGAGTTCCTTGTAGATGGTGCGGAAGGCGTCCACCGAGCGGCGCAGCGTGAACCGGTCGATGACGCGCTGCCGCGACAACTGCCCCAGTTCGATGCGCCGTCGGTCGTCCTTGAGCAGGGCCAGCGCGGCGGCGGCCATCTTCTCCGGCTCGCGCGGCGGCACGACCAGACCCGTGTCGCCGACCGCCTCGCGCACTCCCCCGACGTCCGTCGACACCGTCGTACGGCCGCACGACATGGCCTCGATGATGGAGAAGGGGAAGCCCTCGGAGATCGACGACAGCATGACCAGGTGCCCGGCCGCATAGGCCCGCCAGACCTCGGTGATGCGGCCCTCGAAGGTCAGGCCGTCGGTCACGCCCAGTTCGGCCGCGAGCTTCTCCAGCCGGGTGCCGTAGGCCTCGCCGCCGGGCGGGACCGGGCCGAAGAGCCTCAGCCGGGTCGCCGGGATCTCGGCGCGCACCATCGCGTAGGCCCGGATGAGGGTCTCCAGGTCCTTGATGGGGTCGATCCGGCCGCACCAGGACAGGGTGGGGACCTCGGGCTCGGGTCCGGCGTGCGGGAAGGCGGCCGGGTCGACGCCGTTGTAGACCGTGCGGATCTTGTCGGCGTCGGCGCCGCCGCGCTCCTCCCACCGGCGGTTGTACTGGTTGCACGGCGTGATCAGGTCGGCGGCGCGGTAGCCGTAGGAGTTGAGCTCCCGGTAGAAGCCCAGCATGAAGGCCTTCACGGGCCAGCGCTGGGCGTCACGGCGGTAGCCGAGGTAGCGCTCGCGCAGGTAGATGCCGTGCTCGGTGAGCAGGAACGGCACACCGTCCAAATGGCGGGCGGCGAGCGCGGGCAGGGTCGCGAGGCCGCTGCTGACGGCGTGCGCGACGGAGTCCTCCGGGATACGGACGCCGAGCGGGCGCAGGGCGTGTTCCAGCAGGTCGGTCGCGGTCAGCGCGTCGTGCACGGTGGGGCGGGCGGCGGCCGTCGGCAGATGCGGCATCGTCCAGATCCACATGAGGGACCGCAGCGCCGACTCGGTGCGCAGCGCGGCCGACAGGCGTCCGTCGCGGGCGAGTCCGGCCAGCTCGTTCAGGGACTCGCCGAAGTCGGCGTGCGAGCCGGGGTCGAGGAAGGAGAGCAGGAAGCGCTCGTAGGTCTCGGTGAAGCGGCGACGGGCTCTGCCGTACGGCGGTCTCGGGCGGCCGGGGCGCGGGCCCCAGGTCGGGACGGTGGTGTGCCGGCAGACGTTGGGCGGCAGTTCCCAGGTGATGGGTTCGCGGCCGTTGCCGGTGAGCGAGACGAGGTGGAAGTCGACCTCGGGCATGCCCTTGACGAGCTGGTCGCACCAGGTGCTGACGCCGCCGTGGACGTGCGGGTAGGTGCCTTCCGTGAGCATGGTGACATGACGGCCTGTTCGCCTCATGCGGTGTTTCCCCCTGTGGTGCGGATGATGTGCGGGGAACTGCTTGCCCGGATGCCGAGTGCGGGATCGTGGTGGGCTGGTCGCGCCCCCGTGGCGGAGCCGCACATCACATGCGGCCCCGCGCCCCTGAGAAGAAGGGCGTTTCCCTCTACGGCAACTTCAAGGTGAGAGCCGACTGGAGTGCTGCCGGGGTGGTCCAGGCCGAGCGGGCTCCCGCGTACGGGGTGCCGAAGGCGGTCGTGCTGAGCAGGAGTTGCTGCTTCGTTCCCTCCGGCGCCGTCACCGGGATCTGCGTCCCGGACGGGGCGGTGACCGTGACCGTGTCGCCGATGCGGTACGCGGTCACGCGCCCGTTCGCCAGGGCGGTCTGCCAGGCGGCGCGGCGCTGCACCTCGGTGCCGATGGCGCTGTGCCGGGGGTTCTCCAGCGGGGTGTTGTCGGCGAACATCGCCCGGTAGTCGTCCAGCACCTTCTCCATGACCGGGTAGAGCAGCCGGTCCTCGGCCAGGTTGGACTGGTGCGCGTAGTGCGGCCGGGGGTCGCCCGCGAGGACGTGCCCGAGGGCGGTGCGCGCCTCCTGCGGAACGATGTGCCCGGCGTAGCCGGTGGCGGTGTCGAGGGGCTCGTCGAGGCAGGTCGAGGTGGGGTTGTCCTCGCAGACGCCGCTGCCGCCGTCGGCCCGCGAGGTGTAGACCCAGTTGTACTCGTCGGCCATCTCGGCCGCCGTACCCACGTTGTAGTACACGTTCATCGGGTGGCGGGGCACGGTCAGCGCGTTGCCGACCGCGCGCTGCTCGGGCTCGCGGGAGTTGTCCGAGGCGATCCACCTGACGCCGGTGTCGGCCAGCGCGCCGGCCAGGTTGGGGTTGTCGTCGGGCTGCTGGGGCAGTGTCTTCAGGCCCGAGTGCTCACCGGTGACCAGCTCGGTGCGGTCGACGGGCAGGCCCTTGTTCACCGCCCAGTCGTGGTTGTCGCGGATCTGCGCGGCGATCTCGGCGCGGCTCATGTACTTCGTCGAGCCGTCGGCGTTCTTCGCGCAGCTCCACGGGACGGCGGAGGTGTCCTGGACGCAGCCCAGGAAGGGGTGCGTGTAGGTGTGGTTGACCCAGCGGTACTGCGCCTTGTCGGCGAGCAGCCGGTCGGTCAGGGCGTCGGTCCCGCCGTGCTCGGTCTTCCACTCCTCGCCGGAGCCGGCGTTGTAGACCATGTCCATGGTGAAGCCGTGCTCGCGCTGCCACTGGGCGGCGTAGGCGGCGTCGTCCGCGGTCATGCGGATCGGGGTGGTGCCCTCGCCGTCGCCGCCCGCGCAGTCGAAGTCGCCCGGGGTGCAGTTGCGCACGGTGTCCCAGCGGCTGTCCGGGGCGAACACGTCGTCGACGTGCACGGCGAAGGAGTTGCGGATCTGCCCGAGGTGCACGCCCTGGGTGAGCCACTCGACGATGCCCCGGGCCAGCAGCCGGAACTGCTGCTGATTGCCGTTGTAGGCGAAGGTCACGACGAGTTCGCGGCGGCCGTCGTGGGCGTACTCGCCGACGAGGCTGCCGCGGCCGGATCCGCCGGGCACGGGGATGTCGACGTAGCTGGTGAAGCCGGCGCGGGGCCGGGCCACATAGCCGTAACTCTCCTGGACGGCGGGCGCGTTGTCCTCGAACCGGAACGCGCTGTCGAGGTAGCCGAACCAGCCCGCCTTCCCCGCCACGGTGACGGATGCCTCGCGCCCGTCAAGAGTGCCCGCCCAGCCACCCTCGCTGGTGTAGTCGAGGCCGACCTCCGGGTGCGCCCAGGTGTAGGCGTCGACCTGTGGGATGCCGTACGTCCGCTCGTACGTCTCCAGGGCGGCCTGTTCGGCGGAGCCCGCGCCGAACGGGGACTCGTTCGGCAGGACGACGCCCTGGTACTTGGCGCGGGGGCTGCCGTTCACCGTGTCGCTCAGGAACGACTCGGTGATCTTCGGGCGGCCGGTGTCGTTCAGGTCGATGGTCGTGTACGGGACGCCCGTGCTCCTCAGCTGGGCGGTGACGGCCCGGACGGGGCTGTCGCCGTTGTCCACCACCAGCACCTTCAGATCGATGCGGGCTTCCTCCGCGGCCGACGCCCCCGGCGCCACCGCCCCGGCCGTGATCACGCCCGCCGCCGTCACCGCGGCGGCCGTGCTTCTCCACCTGCGCGCACGCTGCGCCATGGTTCCTCCCCCAGAAGATCCCCGAGATCCCCTTGCGGTCGCACAGAGGAGGATCCGTGGAAATCATGCAAAGCGGTGAGCAGGGCGCTCACCGGATCTCGACGAGTGTGACTCAGTTCACCGACATGGAGGATCAAGAAATGGCCACTACGCCACCGACAGGTGAACGCCCGCAGGAATGAGCGAACACGGCCACGCGCGTAGTCTCGTCGTCGAGTGTTCGCCGCACCGGGGAAGGCCCCGTGACACCCGAACCCTGAGGTCGGAATAGGGTCGGCTGTCGGGCCCGGTCGACCCACACCGTTCGACCACAGCAACTTCACATCGGAAGCGAGATTTCACCACCGTGACTGCTCTCACTCTCAGCACCGCCGCGGCGCCCGGTCTGCGGGCCGACGCCATCGTGATCGGTGTCGCCAAGGGTGCCAAGGGGCCGGTCGTCGCACCGGGCGCCGAGGCCGTGGACAAGGCGTACGACGGCAGGCTCGCCGGCGTTCTGGAGACTCTCGGCGCCTCCGGTGCCGAGGGCGAGGTGACGAAGCTGCCGGCCCCGTCCGGCTTCAAGGCACCGCTCGTGCTGGCGGTGGGCCTGGGCGCGGTGCCCGAGAAGGACGCCGCCTACGACACCGAGGCCCTGCGCAAGGCCGCCGGTGTCGCCGCCCGCGCCCTGACCGGGTCCAAGAAAGCCGCCTTCGCCCTGCCCCTGACGGACGCCGCCGACGCCGGCGCGATCGGGGAGGGCGCGCTGCTCGGCGCGTACTCCTTCGACGCCTACAAGGGCAACGGCAAGGACCCCAAGGCGAAGAACGGCAAGGCCCCCCTCGCCGAGGTGGCCCTGCTCGGCGGCAAGCCCCGCGACAAGGCGTACAAGGCCGCCGTCGAGCGTGCCGTCGCCGTGTCCGAGGAGCTCAACCGCGCCCGCGACCTGGTCAACACGCCGCCGAACGACCTGAACCCCGAGGCGTTCGCCGCGATCGCGCAGGCGGCGGCCAAGGAGCACGGCATCAAGGTGCAGGTGCTCGACGTGAAGGCCCTGGAGAAGGGCGGCTACGGCGGCATCCTCGGCGTCGGGGCCGGCTCGGCGGCGGGACCGCGCCTGGTGAAGCTGTCGTACACCTCCTCGAAGGCGAAGAAGCACCTCGCCTTCGTCGGCAAGGGCATCACGTACGACTCGGGCGGCATCTCGCTGAAGCCGGCCGGTCACAACGAGACGATGAAGTGCGACATGAGCGGCGCGGCCGCGGTGTTCGCCGCGGTCGTCGCCGCCGCGCGCCTCGGCCTGGAGGTCAACGTCACCGGCTGGCTGGCGCTGGCCGAGAACATGCCCTCCGGGTCCGCGACCCGTCCGGGTGACGTGCTGCGGATGTACAGCGGCAAGACGGTGGAGGTGCTCAACACCGACGCGGAGGGCCGGCTGGTGCTGGCCGACGCCCTGTGGGCGGCGTCCCAGGAGAAGCCGGACGCGATCGTGGACGTCGCGACGCTGACCGGGGCGATGGTGCTGGCGCTGGGGAACCGGACGTTCGGGATCATGGGCAACGACGACTCCTTCCGTACGGCGCTGTACGAGGCGGCGGAGGAGGTCGGGGAGCCGGCGTGGCCGATGCCGCTGCCTGAGCACCTGCGCAAGGGGATGGACTCGCCCACGGCCGACATCGCGAACATGGGTGAGCGGATGGGCGGCGGGCTGGTCGCCGGGCTTTTCCTGCGCGAGTTCGTGGGCGAGGGGATCGCCTGGGCGCACCTCGACATCGCCGGGCCGGCCTTCAATGAGGGCGGACCGTTCGGGTACACGCCGAAGGGCGGCACGGGCAGCGGTGTGCGGACGCTGGTGCGGCTGGCCGAACTGACGGCCGCGGGGGACCTCGGCTGAGTTCGCCTCTCAGCTCGCCTCTCGCCGGTTGCGCGGCGAGTGCGGGGGCGTGGGGGCTGGTCGCGCAGTTCCCCGCGCCCCGTGGGCGCGGCTCATGTGAACGTGGGGCGTCTCACACAGCAGCCCGGCGTCTCCTTCTGTGCTGACAAGTGCGAAGATGGGGCTCGGCAGGACAGGGCCCCACCGAAGGGCCGAAGAACGAGCGGCCGGACACCAGCCGCCTGCCGGTCACTGAAGACCGGCGTACGGCGCACATGCATGGAGGACGTGACGTGGCGAACGACGCCAGCACCGTTTTCGACCTAGTGATCCTCGGCGGTGGCAGCGGTGGTTACGCCGCGGCCCTGCGCGGGGCGCAGCTGGGCCTGGACGTCGCCCTGATCGAGAAGGACAAGGTCGGCGGCACCTGCCTGCACCGGGGATGCATTCCCACCAAGGCCCTGCTGCACGCGGGTGAGATCGCCGACCAGGCCCGCGAGAGCGAGCAGTTCGGTGTGAAGGCCACGCTCGAGGGCATCGACATCGCCGGCGTCCACAAGTACAAGGACGGCGTGGTCGCGGGCCTGTACAAGGGTCTGCAGGGTCTTGTCGCCTCCCGCAAGGTGACCTACATCGAGGGTGAGGGACGGCTGTCCTCCCCGACCTCCGTCGACGTGAACGGCCGGCGCGTCCAGGGCCGCCACGTGCTCCTCGCGACCGGCTCCGTGCCGAAGTCGCTGCCCGGCCTGGAGATCGACGGCGACCGGATCATCTCCTCGGACCACGCCCTCGTCCTGGACCGTGTGCCGAAGTCCGCGATCATCCTCGGCGGCGGTGTCATCGGCGTCGAATTCGCCTCGGCGTGGAAGTCCTTCGGCTCGGACGTCACCGTGATCGAGGGCCTGAAGCACCTCGTCCCGGTCGAGGACGAGAACTCCTCCAAGCTGCTGGAGCGCGCCTTCCGCAAGCGCGGCATCAAGTTCAACCTGGGCACCTTCTTCGAGAAGGCCGAGTACACCCAGGACGGTGTCAAGGTCACCCTCGCCGACGGCAAGGAGTTCGAGGCCGAGGTCCTGCTGGTGGCGGTCGGCCGCGGCCCGGTCTCCCAGGGCCTGGGCTACGAGGAGCAGGGCGTCGCGATGGACCGCGGCTACGTCCTGGTCGACGAGTACATGCGCACGAACGTCCCGACCATCTCCGCCGTCGGTGACCTCGTCCCGACCCTCCAGCTCGCGCACGTCGGCTTCGCCGAGGGCATCCTGGTGGCGGAGCGGCTGGCCGGTCTGAAGACCGTTCCGATCGACTACGACGGTGTCCCGCGGGTGACGTACTGCCACCCGGAGGTCGCCTCCGTCGGCATCACCGAGGCCAAGGCCAAGGAGATCTACGGCGCGGACAAGGTCGTCGCTCTGAAGTACAACCTCGCGGGCAACGGCAGGAGCAAGATCCTGAACACCGCGGGCGAGATCAAGCTCGTCCAGGTCAAGGACGGTGCCGTCGTCGGCGTCCACATGGTCGGCGACCGCATGGGCGAGCAGGTCGGCGAAGCCCAGCTGATCTACAACTGGGAGGCGCTGCCGGCCGAGGTCGCGCAGCTCATCCACGCCCACCCGACGCAGAACGAGGCGCTCGGCGAGGCCCACCTGGCCCTGGCCGGCAAGCCCCTCCACGCGCACGACTGACCCCTCGGTCGACGAACGCGACGACAGACTTCCGCACTTTCCGTAAGGAGCAACCGAAACCATGGCGGTTTCCGTAACCCTTCCGGCGCTCGGCGAGAGCGTCACCGAGGGCACTGTCACCCGCTGGCTGAAGGCCGAGGGTGAGCGCGTCGAGGCCGACGAGCCGCTGCTCGAGGTGTCGACCGACAAGGTCGACACCGAGATCCCCTCGCCCGCCGCCGGTGTCCTGGCCTCCATCAAGGTCGCCGAGGACGAGACGGTCGAGGTCGGCGCCGAGCTGGCCCTGATCGACGACGGCACGGGCGCGCCCGCTGCCGCCCCGGCCCCGGCCGCCGAGCAGGTCGCCGAGCCCGCTCCCGAGCCGGCCCCGGCCGCCCCGTCCACCGAGCAGGCCGCCCCGGCGCCCGCTCCCACCGCCGACGCCGCCGCCGGCGGCGGCTCCGCCGAGGGCACGGACGTGGTCCTGCCCGCGCTCGGCGAGTCCGTCACCGAGGGCACCGTCACCCGCTGGCTGAAGTCGGTCGGTGACAGCGTCGAGGCCGACGAGCCGCTGCTCGAGGTCTCCACCGACAAGGTCGACACCGAGATCCCGGCGCCCGCCTCGGGCACGCTGCTGGAGATCGTGGTCGGCGAGGACGAGACCGCCGAGGTCGGCGCCAAGCTCGCCGTCATCGGCGCCCCGGGCGCCGCTCCGGCCGCCGCCCCGGCGCAGGAGGCCCCGGCCGCCCCGGCCCAGCCCGAGCCCACCCCGGCTCCGGCTCCGGCGCAGCCCGCCCCGGCCCCGCAGGCCCCGGCCCCGCAGGCTCCGTCGGCCCCGGCTCCGCAGCAGCAGGTCACCCCGGCTCCCGAGCCGGCCCCGGCCGCTCCTGCTCCCGCCCCGGCTCCGGCCCAGGCACCGGCCGCTCCGGCCGCCGCCAAGCCGGCCGACGACGGCGCCTACGTCACCCCGCTGGTGCGCAAGCTCGCCGCCGAGAACGGCGTCGACCTGTCCACCGTCAAGGGCACCGGCGTCGGCGGCCGCATCCGCAAGCAGGACGTCATGGCAGCCGCCGAGGCCGCCAAGGCCGCCGCCGCTGCCCCGGCCCCGGCCGCCGCCGCTCCGTCGGCCGCCAAGAAGGCCCCGGTGCTGGAGGCGTCCCCGCTGCGCGGCCAGACCATCAAGATGCCGCGGATCCGCAAGGTCATCGGCGACAACATGGTCAAGGCCCTGCACGAGCAGGCCCAGCTGTCCTCGGTCGTCGAGGTCGACGTCACCCGCCTGATGAAGCTGCGCGGCCGGGCGAAGGACTCCTTCGCCGCCCGTGAGGGCGTCAAGCTCTCCCCGATGCCGTTCTTCGTCAAGGCCGCGGCCCAGGCGCTGAAGGCCCACCCGGCCATCAACGCCAAAATCAACGAGGCCGAGGGGACCATCACCTACTTCGACACCGAGAACATCGGTATCGCGGTGGACTCCGAGAAGGGCCTGATGACCCCGGTCATCAAGAACGCCGGTGACCTCAACCTCGCCGGTATCGCCAAGGCCACGGCGGAGCTCGCGGGCAAGGTCCGCGCCAACAAGATCACCCCGGACGAGCTGTCCGGCGCGACCTTCACCATCAGCAACACCGGGTCGCGCGGCGCGCTCTTCGACACGATCATCGTGCCGCCGGGCCAGGTCGCGATCCTCGGCATCGGCGCCACGGTCAAGCGCCCCGCCGTCATCGAGACGGAGGAGGGCACGGTCATCGGCGTCCGCGACATGACGTACCTGACCCTGTCCTACGACCACCGCCTGGTGGACGGCGCCGACGCGGCCCGTTACCTGACGGCGGTCAAGGCCATCCTGGAAGCGGGCGAGTTCGAGGTCGAGCTGGGCCTCTGACCTTCTTCTACGGCTGAACGGTGCCCCTGTCCGGAAATCTCCGGGCGGGGGCACCGCCCGTTTTTCAGGGGCGCGGGGAACTGCGCGACCAGCCACAACGGACCCGCACCCGAACGACAGGCCACACCCCCCGTGTAAGTCTCGTCTCACCTGCACCAAGACGCCCCCACCTGCCCCACCCGCGGAGCGAACCGGCCGTATTGTCTAAACGTCAATCCCGACTGAGGAGCCCTCATGACCGCGCCCGTCATCCACTCGCTGCGCGAGCAGATCCGCGAGCACATCCTGGAGGGGATCATCAGCGGACGCTGGCAGCCGGGCGAGCGGATCGTCGAGCGCCGGATCGCCACCGAGCTGGAGGTCAGCCAGACCCCGGTCCGCGAGGCCCTGCGCGAGCTGGAGTCCCTGCGCCTGATCGAGTCGGCTCCGAACAAGGGCGTGCGGGTGCGGAACCTGACCGCCGCCGACCTGGAGGAGAGCTACCCGGTCCGGGCCGGCCTGGAGGCCATCGCCGCGGAGCTGGCCGCCCAGGGCCTCGCTGAGGACTGCTCGGCACTGGAACCCCACGTCAGCGCCCTGTACGAGGCCGACCGCGTCTCCGACGGCACGGCCCAGGTCCGCCACACCGTCGCCTTCCACCGCGAACTGGTCCGCGCCGCGAACAACTCCGTCCTGCTGCACACCTGGGAGGGCCTCGGCATCGAGGTGTTCACGGCCCTGTCGATCCGCTGGCTGGGCACCCGCCAGCAGTCGTACGCCGAGGAGCACGAGGAGCTGGTCGCCGCCTTCAAGCGCCGCGACCCCCGGATCGCCGAGCTGGTGAAGGCCCACGTCCTGGGCTGCGCGCCCCGGGCGTGACACCCGAGCACGCCCCCGCTCAAACGCCTCCGACCTGCGAAAACCCGCCGGAAAGCCGTCACCGCGTGCCACCGCCGGAGGCACCCCGTGCCTACTTTCTCGTGATCAAGAGGTTTTGCCCCTCAACCCTTTGATCGATCATCGATCAGCGAGTTACAGTCGCCGACGGGCTTGCACCCGAGCCCCGCGCCCTGTCCTGCCAAAGACAAAGGGCACCCCCGAACCCTTACCGATGAGGGAACCCCCTTCGACTGAGGAAGGCGGCGACATGACCGACCCCAACGCCATCCAGCCGAGCGAGCTCGACCAGCTCCCGGACCGGGACCCGGAGGAGACCGCCGAGTGGCAGGCCTCCCTGGACGCCGTCGCCGAGGCGGCCGGGCCGCATCGTGCCGCTTACCTGATGCGCCGCACGCTGGAGCGCGCCGAGGGCGCCGGTATCGCGCTGCCGAAGCTCCTGGAGACCGACTACGTCAACTCCATCCCCACGGCCGCCGAGCCCGCCGTGCCCGGTGACGAGGCGATGGAGCAGCGGATCACCGCGTGGAACCGCTGGAACGCGGCCGCGATGGTCACCCGCGGCAGCAAGTACGGCGTCGGCGGCCACATCGCCACCTTCGCCTCCGCGGCCTGGCTGTACGAGACCGGCTTCAACCACTTCTTCAAGGGCAAAGAGGCCGACGGCTCCGGCGACCAGCTCTACATCCAGGGCCACGCCTCCCCCGGCATCTACGCCCGCGCGTTCCTCGACGGCCGGCTGAACGAGCAGCAGCTCGACAACTTCCGCCGCGAGGCGGGCGGCAACGGCCTGCCCTCCTACCCGCACCCGCGCCGCCTGCCCTGGCTGTGGGAGTTCCCGACCGTCTCCATGGGTCTGGGCCCGCTCTCCGCCATCTACCAGGCGCGCTTCAACCGCTACCTCACCAACCGCGGCATCAAGGACACCTCCGCCTCGCACGTGTGGGCGTTCCTCGGCGACGGCGAGATGGACGAGCCCGAGTCGACGGCGGCACTCGCGCTGGCGGCCCGTGAGGAACTGGACAACCTCACGTTCGTCATCAACTGCAACCTGCAGCGCCTCGACGGCCCGGTCCGCGCCAACTTCAAGATCGTGCAGGAGCTGGAGGCCCAGTTCCGCGGCGCCGGCTGGAACGTCGTCAAGACGCTGTGGGGCACGGCCTGGGACGAGCTGTTCCAGCTCGACACCACGGGCGCGCTGGTGCGCCGTCTGCGCCAGGTACCGGACGCGCAGATCCAGACGTACCAGACCCGTGACGCGGCCTACATCCGCCAGGACTTCTTCGGCGCCGACCCGGCGCTGGCGGAGATGGCGAAGCTGCTGAGCGACGACAAGATCCTCGAGTGTTTCCACCTCTCGCGCGGTGGTCACGAGGCCCGCAAGGTGTACGCCGCGTACAAGGCGGCCGTCGAGCACAAGGGCGCGCCGACCGTGATCCTGGCCCAGACGGTCAAGGGCCACACCCTGGGCGAGGGCTTCGCGTCGAAGAACGCCAACCACCAGATGAAGAAGCTGACGGTGGACGAGTTCAAGAACATGCGCGACCTGCTCGGCCTGCCGATCAAGGACAGCGACTTCGTCGACGGCGTGGTGCCCTACGGCCACCCGGGCGCCGACTCCCCCGAGGTCCGCTACCTCCAGGAGCGGCGTGCCGCCCTCGGCGGTCCGGCCCCGGCCCGGCGTGTGCACCCGGTCGCGCCGCTGCCCGCCCCGGCGGAGAAGGCGTTCGCCTCCTTCGACAAGGGCTCCGGCTCCCAGAACGTGGCCACCACCATGGCGTTCGTCCGCCTGGTCAAGGACCTGGTCCGCGACAAGGAAACGGGCAAGCGCTGGGTGCCGATCGTCCCGGACGAGGCGCGCACCTTCGGTATGGAGTCGCTCTTCCCCTCGCTCGGCATCTACTCGCCGAAGGGCCAGACGTACGAGCCGGTCGACCGCGACCAGCTGATGTACTACAAGGAGGCCCAGAACGGCCAGATCCTCAACGAGGGGATCACCGAGGCCGGTTCGATGGCCGACTTCATCGCCGCTTCGACGTCGTACGCGACGCACGGCGAGACGATGATCCCGTTCTACATCTTCTACTCGATGTTCGGCTGGCAGCGCACGGCCGACCAGATGTGGCAGCTCGGCGACCAGCTCGGCCGCGGCTTCCTCGTCGGCGCCACGGCGGGCCGCACGACCCTGACGGGCGAGGGCCTGCAGCACGCCGACGGCCACTCCCCCGTCATCGCCGCGACCAACCCGGCGGCGCTGACGTACGACCCGGCGTTCGCGTACGAGGTCGCGGCCATCGTCAAGGACGGTCTGCGCCGGATGTACGGCGAGGCGGCCCCGGGCGAGGACCAGAACGTCTTCTACTACCTGACCGTCTACAACGAGCCGCTGCCGCAGCCCGCGAAGCCGTCCGTCGACGGCATCGACGAGGGCATCGTCAAGGGCCTGTACCGCTTCAACACGGCGGAGTCGGCGGGCATCACGCCCCCGGCCAACGCACCGCGGATCCAGCTGCTCGGCTCCGGTACGGCGATCCACTGGGCGATCGAGGCGCAGCGGCTGCTCGCCGAGGAGTGGGGCGTGGCGGCCGACGTGTGGTCGGCGACGTCCTGGAGCGAGCTGCGCCGGGACGCGCTGGAGGCGGACGAGGCGCTGCTGCGCGGCGAGGAGCGGATCCCCTTCGTCCGGCAGGCGCTGCAGGGCGCCGAGGGCCCGGTGCTGGCGGTCTCCGACTACATGCGCCAGGTCCCGGACCAGATCGCGCAGTGGGTCGAGCAGGACTGGTCCTCGCTGGGTGCCGACGGCTTCGGCCTCTCGGACACCCGTGAGGCGGCCCGCCGCCACTTCGGGGTGGACGCGGAGTCGATCGTCGTCGCGGCCCTGGCCCAGCTCGCCCGGCGCGGCGAGGTCAAGGCGACGGCCGTGAAGGAAGCACGCGCGAAGTACGGCCTGTAAGGCCTGCACGGCCTGTAAGGGCTGTTCGGCAGGAGGCTCCCGCTGTCTGCGGGGGCCTCCTGCTGCATGATGTGCTCCATGCGCGCTGCCCGGCTCATCAAGATGGTGCTGCTGCTCCAGTCCCGGCCCTCCATGACGGCCGCCGAGCTCGCCCGGGAGCTGGAGGTCTCGGAGCGGACGGTCACCCGGGACGCCCAGGCGCTGTCGGAGGCGGGTGTGCCGGTGTACGCGGACCGGGGCCGGGTCGGCGGGTACCGGCTGGTCGGCGGGTACCGTACGCGGCTGACCGGGCTGCACCGCAGCGAGGCGGAGGCGCTGTTCCTGTCCGGGGTGCCGGGGGCGCTGCGCGAGATGGGCCTGGAGGACGCCGCCTCGGCCGCTCAGCTGAAGGTGTCGGCGGCGCTGCTGCCCTCCCTGCGGGACGCGTCGAGGACGGCGGCGCAGCGGTTCCATCTGGACGCGCCGAACTGGTTCAAGGAGCCGGAGACGCCCGTGCTGCTGCCGGCGGTCGCCGACGCGGTGTGGGACGACCGGCGGATCACCGCGCGCTACCGGCGCGGTGCGGACGAGGTCGACCGGGAGCTGGAACCGTACGGGCTCGTGCTGAAGGCGGGCGTCTGGTACCTGTGCGCACGAGTGGCCGGGGGCGGGTCCTTCCGGGTGTACCGGATCGACCGGTTCACGGCGGTGGACACGGGCGAGGAGCGTTTCGAGCGGGAGCCGGAGTTCGACCTGCCGGCCTTCTGGGAGGAACGGGCGGAGCAGTTCGCGCGGTCCATCCTGCGGGCGCGGGTCGTGGTGCGACTGTCCCCGGAGGGTGTGCGCAGACTGCCGCACGCCCTCGACTCGCTGTCCGCCCGTGAGGCCCTGGCGGACGCGGAGGGCCCGGACGGCGACGGCTGGGTGACGGTGGCACTGCCGGTGGAGTCCGAGGAGGTCGCCCACACCCAGCTGACGGCGCTGGGACCGGAGGTGGAGGTACTGGCGCCGGAGAGCCTGCGCGAGCGGTTCGCCGGGGACGCGCTGCGGCTGGCCGGGCTGTACCACCCCCGGGACGGCGTATAACGATCCCGCGCACTCCGGGTGCGCCCCTGTGCCCCAGGGCCGATGCTGGACCCGTGATGGACGAGACGGAGTTCTGGGAGCTGGTGGACGACGCCCGGGAGGCCGCCGAGGGCGACCCGGAAGAGCAGGCCGACCTGCTCGTGGAGCGGCTCGCGCAGCTGGACCCGGACTCGGTCCTGGACTTCGCCCGGCACTTCGAGTCCCGCTACAACCGCGCCTACCGCTGGGACCTGTGGGGCGCCGCCTGGGTGCTGCTCGACGGGGCGAGCGACGACGCCTTCGACTTCTTCCGGTGCTGGCTGATCGGCCAGGGCCGCCATGTCTTCGAGGGCGCCGTGCACGACCCGGACTCGCTCGCCGATCTGCTGGACGACTTCGACGAGGAGATCGACGGCGACGGCGAGGAACTCGGCTACGCGGCGGACGAGGCCTACGAGCAGCTCACCGGCATGGTCGCCCCCGACCTGGAGATCCCGCCCGCGCCCCCGGAACCGGAGGGCACCCCGCTCGACTTCGAGAACGAGGACCTGCTCGCCGAGCGCTATCCCAAGCTGTGGGAGCGCTTCAGGGGCTGAGTCAGGCGGCCCGGCGGCGGCTCGTCTCGGACGGCAGGTACGCGTGCGTCCGGTCCGCCTCGACCGCGTGGTACAGCGGGGCGGCGTTGGCCTGGTCGAGGGTGGACGCGGTGGCCGCGGCCGGGCCCAGGACGACGGTCGCGACCGCGCAGAGCACCGCCCAGGGGCCGCGCGACACCCCGGTCCGGGCGCGCGCCGCCGGGTCCTTCGAGCGGCTGCTGTTCATGATCCCCACCTCCGGTCGGCTGGCTGTGGGGACGACGGTAGGGCGCCGGGATCCGAGGACGCTGCGCGCCGGCTGTGGCCTTCCTGTGGTCCGGCCGGCCGGCCCTGCAACCGGGCGGCCAGCTGCCTGATCTGCGGCAGCCTGGCGTGCAGGGCGGCGCCCGGGCAGCTGGTCATGTAGCCGTCGTTGTGGCCGGCCAGGGCGGGCAGCTCGGCGGCGGTGCCGGCCGCGTACCGGCTCAGGCCGTTGCTGGAGACCAGGCGGACGGTCGCCCGCGGGTCGGTGCCGGTCAGGCCCAGCTTCCAGGCGGACAGCGCGGCGATGGCGTGGATCATCGCCCGGGGCACGGGCATGCCCGCGGTGAAGGTGCCGAGGGCGGCGATGCCGGTGGTGCGGTGGTTGAAGCCCTGGGTGTGGGCGCCGGTGACGGCCCGCTCGACGCCGCCGGCGCGGCCCTCGTAGATGGTGCCGCAGCGGTCGACGACGAAGTTGTAGCCGATGTCGTCCCAGTCGCGGGTGCCGGTCTGGCCGGTGTACAGGTCCCGGAGGATGCGGGGCGCGTCGGCGCAGTCGTAGCCGTTGGGCGAGTCGGTGTGGTGGATGAAGACGGCGGCGACCCGGTCGTCGTAGCGCGGGCGGGGCTGCTTGCGGGCGGCGTCGCCCAGCCATTGTGATCTCGGCACGATGTGCGGGCGCGGAGCGGCGTAGCGCGTGGGCGTGGCGGGGCGGTGCGTGGCCGGGCGGGCGCTGGTCTCGGCGGCGTTCTCCACGCCGTGGGCGCACAGCACCAGCGCCACGACGACGGCGACGCCCGGCAGGCAGCCGAGCAGCACCCGGGCCGTGCGCGGCATGCCGGCTATGCCGGGTGTCCCGGCGGCGCGGTGCCTACGCGCACCCCGCCGCCTCCGGAAGACACGCATGGACCCACTGTCGGCCTGATCCGGTCCGTCCGCGATGTGTGATGTGCCACCCGGTGGAACCATCGTCACGGTCCGCGACGTTTTTCCGAGTGCACGCGCGCGTGGCCGGTTCTGATCATCCACGCGCGTGTGACTGATCACCGGGCCCTTCCCCCACGTATTAAGAGGTTCCGAGAGAAAGAAGGCGTGCGTGGACCTGCTCGACATCCTGCTGTTGCTGGTCGTCCTGGCCTACGCGGCATCCGGCTACCGGCGCGGGCTGGTGGCCGGCTGTGTGTCGCTGGCGGGTTTCGTGGGCGGTGCGGTCGTCGGCGTGTGGATCCTGCCGTGGGTGATGGACCTGGTGCCGCCGGGTACGACGCGCGCGACGGTGACGGCGGTGTTCACGGTGCTGCTCCCGGCGGTGGTGGGGCACGAACTGGCGGGGCGCCTCGCGCTCAGGCTGCGGCGGGAGCTGGACCGCGGGCCGCTCAGGGTGGCGGACGGGATCGGCGGGGCCGTGGCCAACTCGGTCGCGGTCCTGATCGTGGCGTGGGTGGCCGCGAGCGTCCTGGGCGCGTCCTCGTCGCCGCTGGTCACCTCGGCGATCCGGGACTCCCGACTGCTCGGCGCCGTGCAGCGGACGATGCCGGACACCACCCCTGCCTGGTTCTCGGAGGCCACGTCCGCGCTGACCCAGGCGGGATTCCCGCAGGTCTTCAACCCGTTCGAGAACGAGTCGACCGCCGAGGTGGCCGAGCCCTCCGGCGACAGCGTCACGGCGGCCGCCACGAACGCGGCCAAGCTGAGCACGGTCAAGGTCGAGGGCGTCGCGGGCACCCAGGGCCGCGAGGGCAGCGGGTTCGTGTACGCGCGGGAGCACGTGATGACCAACGCCCACGTGGTGGCCGGCATCGACGAGCCGACCGTGCAGATCGGCGGGGTCGGCCGGACGTACGAGGCACGGGTGGTGCTCTTCGACCCGCAGAAGGACGTGGCCGTGCTGTACGTGCCGGGGCTCAAGGCGCCCGTGCTGCGGTTCGACGACAACGCCGAGCGCGGCGACTCGGCGGTCGTCGCGGGCTATCCGCAGGACGGCGACCTGAACCTCCAGGCGGCGACGGTCGCGAACCGGGTCCGGGCGACGGGCCAGAACATCTACAACGACGACACCGTCACCCGCGAGATCTACTCGATCCGCTCCACGGTCCGCCCCGGCAACTCCGGCGGCCCGCTCCTCACCACGGACGGCCGGGTCTTCGGCGTGGTCTTCGCCCGCTCCACCTCGGACGCCGAGACGGGCTACGTGCTGACGGCGGCCGAGGTCTCCTCCGACGCCGAGCGCGCGGCGAACGCGACGGCACCGGTGGACACGGGCGAGCTGGCCGAGTCGTAGCTCCCGCTCAGAGGGAGCGTCCCATCAGTACGTCGTCCACGTACTGCCCGTCGAGCAGGAACTCCTCGGGCAGGACCCCCTCCACCACGAATCCCTCCGCCTCGTAGAGCTTGCGGGCCGGGGTGTTGTGGGCGAGGACGCGCAGGGTGAGGCGGCGGGCACCGCGCCGGCGGGCCTCGTCGACGGCGGCCCGGACCAGCGCCCGCCCGACACCCCGGCCGCGTGCCTCCTGCGCGACGGCGAGGCCCTGCACCTGCCGCACGTGCCTGTTCGCTTCGACCGGCGTCGGGAAGCCGGTACGCAGGTAGCCCGCCAAGCGGTCACCGAGTTCGGCGACCAGGCAGTCCTCGGGGGCGTGCCGGTCGGTGAAGAACGGCGGGTACGGCGGCTGCGGCCGGGGCATCACCGCGTGCAGGTGCGACCAGGCGAGGCGGTCCAGCAGAGCCAGCCCTTCGTCGTCATCGGGCACGGCGACGCGGATACGGAGTCGGCGGGGCTCGGACATGGCGCCACCTTACGGTGAGGGCCGGTGGCCGTACGGCGGATTTACGTCACCGGCGGGCAGGATGGGCCCATGGAAGGCTCACGAATCGCAGTGGCCGGTGCGTCCGGTCTCATCGGCGGCGCCCTGGTGCGCTCCCTGACCGCGGACGGGCACGAAGTGGTGCGCCTGGTGCGCCGTACGCCCCGGGCCGCGGACGAGGTCCGCTGGGACCCCGAGGGCGGGCGCGTGGACGCGGCCGGGCTCGCGGGGTGCGACGCGGTGGTGAACCTGGCCGGTGCGGGGGTCGGCAACCGCCGCTGGACGGACGCCTACAAACAGCGGATCCGCGACAGCAGGGTGAACGGCACGGCGGCGCTCGCCCGCGCGGTCGCCTCGCTGGACGAGAAGGACCGGCCGCGGGTCTTCGTGAACGGCAGCGCCATGGGCTACTACGGCGAGACCGGGGACCGGACCGTGGACGAGAGCGCGCCGGCGGGCGAGGGGTTCCTGCCCGAACTGTGCGTGGAGTGGGAGGCCGCGACAGCCCCCGCCCAGCAGGCCGGTGTCCGGACGGTGTTCACCCGGACCGGGCTGGTCGTGTCCCGCGAGGGCGGTGCGTGGGGGCGGCTGTTCCCGCTGTTCCGGGCCGGGCTCGGCGGGCGGATGGGCGACGGGCGGCAGTACTGGTCGTTCGTCGCGCTGCACGACGAGGTCGCCGCGATCCGGCATCTCATCGACACCGACGGCCTGTCCGGGCCGTTCAACATCACCGCCCCGAACCCCCTGACGAACCGTGAGATCACGGCGGCGATGGGGCGCGTGCTGCACCGCCCGACGCTGTTCGCGGTGCCCGCGCCCGTACTGCGGGCCGTGCTCGGCGAGATGGCCGGGGATGTGCTCGGCAGCGCCCGGGTCCTGCCGACGCGACTGCTGGAGTCGGGGTTCCGGTTCGCCTTCCCGGAGATCGAGGAGGCGATCCGGGCGGCGTTGTGAGGGACCTGGAGAGCGCCCACCGATCGTTCCGAGACAGCCCTTCGCGCCGCACACCAGCCCCGTGTGACCACTTCATGCCCACAAGGTCTCCATATGCGACCACTGTGCGACCGTGCCCTGTCGATGCGCGACTCCCCATGACCGATCACGGCCCTACCCTCGACCAGAACTCGCGTATCCCTGGGGCCTGTTGAGGGCATGACGTCTCCAGCGCCCGCGCAACCTCGAGGAGGGGCACGTGCTTGAGCCCGCTTACCAGGCGGACGTGGTCGTCGTGGGGGCCGGGGTCGCCGGACTCTCGGCCGCGCACCGGCTGACCAGCGCAGGAGTGACGACCATGGTCCTGGAGGCCGCCCACGCGATCGGCGGCCGCATGGCGACGGAGAAGGTCGACGGCTTCCGGCTCGACAGAGTCGGCCAGTTGCTGTCCACGGCATACCCCGAACTACGGCTGACACCCGGCCTCGGTGCCCTCGTGCTGCGCCCCTTCGCGCCCGGTGTCCTGCTGCACGGCGACGGCCGCCACCATCGCGCGGGCGTCCAGACGGGCGCAGGGGGCGCACGGGGCGCACTGCACGCGGTGCGCGCCCTGGCGAGTGCTCCCCGGTCGACGTCCGCGCCGAGGCCGCCCAGGAGGCCGGTGGCGGTGCCCGGCCGGCAGGTCTCCGTGCCCCGGAGCCGGTCCGGTGCGCCGCTGGGCACGGCCGTCGACCAGGCCCGCCTGGGTGCCGCCCTGACGCGGCTGGCGGGCACACCGGCCGAACGGCTGCTGGCCCGCCCGGAGCTGCCCGCCGGTGAGGCCCTGGCGGCCCGCGGGCTGCCGGCCCGTACGATCGACGGCTTCCTGCGTCCGCTGCTCGCCGCCCTGCTGTGCGACCCGGACCTGACGACGTCCAGCCGGTGCGCGGACCTCGCGCTGCGCGCCTTCGCGGGTGGCCGGCTGTGTCTGCCGGAGGGCGGCGCCGAGGCCCTGCCGCAGCTGCTCGCGAGCACGCTGCCGCCGGGCACCGTGCGCACCGGCGTGCGCGTCACCTCCGTCTCCACGACCTCGGTGACCACCGCCGAGCACGGTGAGATCCGCTGCCGGGCGGTGCTGGTGGCGACGGACGCCAGGGCCGCGGCCGAGCTGTTGCCCGGGTTGCGGGTGCCGGATTTCCATCCGGTGACGGTGGTGCACCACACGACCGACGAGCCGCCGGGGACGGGGGCGTCGCTGTTGCTCGACGCGGACCTGGGTGGGCCGGTCGCGCACACGGCCGTGGTCAGCCGGGTCGATCCGTCCCGTGCTCCGGCGGGGCGGGCGCTGGTGTCCTCGACGGTGCTGGGGCGTCCGCCGGGGGACGTCGACACGGCCGTGCGGATGCATCTGGCGCGGCTGTACGGGGTGTCGACGGCGCGGTGGGAGACGTTGGCCGTGCATCACACGGCGGAGGCGGTGCCGGCGATGCGGCCGCCGCATGATCTGCGGCGGCCGGTGCGGTTGCTCGCGGGGCTGTACGTGTGTGGGGATCACCGGGACACCAGTACGGTCCAGGGCGCCTTGCACTCCGGGCATCGGGCGTCGGCGGCGATTCTGGCGGACTTGGGGGCGGGGCGGTCGATGCATGTTGCCGATCCTGTGCCGACTGTGCCCCGGGCTGCGTAGGTGGTTTGTCGGGTGCGGGTGCGTGGGGGTTGTTCGCGCCCACGCGGCGGAGCCGCACATCGACACAGCCCCGCGCCCCAGGAACCTCACCCCAAGGCCGCTACCTTGTCGCGGTAAGTGCGCACCGGTGCCGCGTCCTTGTACGGCTCCAGTCGTCGCTCGAAGTCCCTCACGTACTCCACCGCCCGCACCGAGCGCATCTCCGCCGCCTGGCCCGCCGCCTCCGCGGCGAGCTGGCAGGCCTGGTCGAGTTCGCCGAGGCCCAGGCGTGCGGTGGCGAGGACGACGCGGCAGAACAGGCGGCTGCGGGCGTAGGACGGGGCGCGGAGCTGGAGTGAGCGTTCCGCGTGCTGGGCGGCGGCGCGGAACTGCTGAAGGTCGCGGTGGCAGTGCCCGAACTCGTCGGCCAGCTGCGCCTCGTCGAAGAACTTGGCCCAGTGCGGGACGTCGTCCCCGATCCGGGCCGTCTCCAGGGCGCGCTCGGCGCGCACCAGTGCCGCCGTGCAGGCCCGTACCTCGCCGAGGACGCCGTGCCCGCGGGCCTCGGAGGCGTGCAGCAGCGCCTGCACGACCGGCGGGGCCGAGGTGCCGACGCCCTGCTGGGCCACGCGCGCGAGCTGCACCGCCTCCCGCCCGTGCCCGAGGTAGACGGCCTGCCGGCTCATCGTGACCAGCACGTACGCCCCGTACGTCCGGTCCCCGGCCGCCTGGGCGAGCCGGAGCGCCTGCACGAAGTAGCGCTGGGCGAGTCCGTGCGCGGCGATGTCGTACGACGTCCAGCCCGCGAGCCGGGTCAGGTCGGCGGCCGCGGCGAACAGCCGGCGGCCGGTCTGCTCGCCGTAGGTGCCGCGCAGCATGGGCTCGCACTCGTGCTCCAGATAGCGCACGAGGGCCTGGCGGGCGTGCCCGCCGCCGTAGGCGTCGTCGAGGGTGCGGAACAGCTCGCCGACCGAGCGCAGGGCGGCGATGTCGCCGGCGGTCACCTTCTGGCCGGGGCCGCGGTCGGCCTGCCCGCGCTGGCGGGGCAGGGACGGCACGCCCTGGTCGGCCGCCGGGCGGAGGGCGGCGCGGCCCTGCGCCGGGATGCGGGCGGCGGGCGGCTCGCCCCGGGCCACCTTCTCGTCCGCGCGGCCGATCAGCCAGTCCCGGCTCGGCACGACGAGCCCGGCCGGGGTGAAGGCGATCTTGCGCAGCTCGGCGTGGCTGCCGGAGTCCTTGCGCCACAGCCCGCTGACGATGTCGACGGCCTCCTCGGGGGTGGCGGCGAACTCCAGCCCCGCGTACACGGGCGCGCAGGCGTCCAGGCCGAGGTCCTGGGCGGTGAGACGGCGGCCCAGGCGCCGGGTGAAGACCTCGGCGATCAGCGCGGGCGTGGTGCCCCTGGGCTGCTGGCCGCGCAGCCACCGGGTGACGGATGTCTTGTCGTATCTCAGATCGAGCCCGTGTTCGAGACCGAGCTGGTCCACGCGACGGGCGAGACCCGCGTTGGAGAACCCCGCTTCTGCGATGAGCGCGGCGAGCTGTCGGTTGGGGGTGCGCTGCGCGGGTCGTTCCGTCATGGTGCGGTGCGGTCTCCTGCCTTCCGGTGTGGGTGATCTTCCGGATTGCCTGTGAGCAGGCCTTATGGCTTGCTGGACGGCGCGAATGTAGCGGAGAGTAAACACCCCATCACACATTTTCGCGGACATTCATCCGATCGTGTGAGGATTGACCCCAGGACTGACGTGTCCGGGCCGGACGTACAGTGGCTTGGGCGCGATACGTGCCTGACACACCCGTCCTAGGGAGGCGCTTGCCGTGAGTGAGTTGCGGTTCGTCCGCATGGGGTTCGGTGACGAGGCCGTCGAGTACCAGGAGGCGTGGGACGAACAGCGCCGGGTGCACGCGGCGCGCTTCGCGGACGAGGTCCCCGACACCGTGCTGCTCCTGGAGCACCCCCCGGTCTACACGGCGGGTCGGCGCACGGCGGACGACGAGCGGCCCCTCGACGGCACGCCGGTCATCGACGTGGACCGCGGCGGCAAGATCACCTGGCACGGGCCCGGCCAGCTGGTGGGCTACCCGATCCAGAAGCTTCCGCGCCCCGTGGACGTCGTGGCCCACGTACGCCGCCTCGAAGAGGCCCTGATCCGCACCTGCGCGGAGTTCGGCCTGGAGACCACCCGGGTCGAGGGCCGCAGCGGGGTGTGGGTGCTCGGCGACCCGGTCGCGCAGCGCCCCGCGCTCGGCGGGCTGGCCCTGGACTTCGACCCGCGTCTGCACGACGAGGAGTTCGACCCGCGGATGAACGGCCCGGAGTACGCGCCGTCCAACGCGGGCCAGCGCCGGGAGGACCGCAAGATCGCCGCGATCGGCATCCGCGTGGCCAAGGGCGTCACCATGCACGGCTTCGCGCTCAACGTGAACCCCGACAACAAGTGGTTCGACCGGATCATCCCGTGCGGCATCCGCGACGCGGGTGTCGCCTCGCTGGCGAACGAACTGGGCCGCGACGTGACGATCGAGGAGGTTCTGCCGGTCGTCGAGCGCCACCTGCGGGACGTCCTGGAGAACGCGGAACTGAAGCCGCGGGAGATCGAGAAGACCCCGGCGGCATAAAACGGGCTGTGGAGGGGCTGGCACCCACACAGGCATTCAAATCAACGGGCGTACCCTTGAGGGCGCCGAAGAATCAATCGCTAGGGAGCCGGTCGTGTCCGCAGTCGCACCCGACGGACGCAAGATGCTGCGCCTGGAGGTCCGCAACAGCCAGACCCCCATCGAGCGCAAGCCCGAGTGGATCAAGACCCGGGCGAAAATGGGTCCCGAGTACACCAAGATGCAGAACCTCGTGAAGAGCGAGGGCCTGCACACGGTCTGCCAGGAAGCCGGCTGCCCCAACATCTACGAGTGCTGGGAGGACCGCGAGGCCACCTTCCTCATCGGCGGCGACCAGTGCACCCGGCGCTGCGACTTCTGCCAGATCGACACCGGCAAGCCCGAGGCGCTCGACCGCGACGAGCCGCGCCGCGTGGGTGAGTCCGTGGTCACCATGGACCTGAACTACGCCACGATCACCGGCGTCGCCCGCGACGACCTGGAGGACGGCGGCGCCTGGCTGTACGCGGAGACGGTCCGCCAGATCCACCAGCAGACGGCGGGCCGCGAGGCCGGCCGGACGAAGGTCGAGCTGCTCGCGCCCGACTTCAACGCCGTCCCGGAGCAGCTCGAGGAGGTCTTCTCCTCCCGCCCCGAGGTCTTCGCGCACAACGTCGAGACGGTCCCGCGGATCTTCAAGCGGATCCGCCCCGGCTTCCGCTACGAGCGCTCCCTGAAGGTCATCACCGAGGCCCGCGACTACGGCCTGGTCACCAAGTCGAACCTCATCCTCGGCATGGGCGAGACCCGCGAGGAGGTCAGCGAGGCGCTGAAGCAGTTGCACGACGCGGGCTGCGAGCTGGTCACCATCACGCAGTACCTGCGGCCCTCCGTGCGCCACCACCCGGTGGAGCGCTGGGTCAAGCCGCAGGAGTTCGTGGAGCTGCAGGAGGAGGCCGAGCAGATCGGCTTCTCCGGTGTGATGTCGGGCCCGCTGGTGCGGTCCTCGTACCGTGCCGGGCGGCTCTACCGGATGGCCATGGAGCAGCGGGACGCGGGCATCGCGGCCCAGGCCGTCTGACGAACCATCACCGCCCTTCCCGCCACAGGGCGAGCCAAGCGTGTGAATTCGCGCACAAGAGACTACCCGCCGGTAGCGGCCGATATGACGCGGTCCTGACCGTCCTCGCAGATGAGGGCGTATGTCAGGGCCGCGTCGGCGTTCCACGGATCCCCGCCGGGGCTTCATGGGTGTTTGACCGGTCGGACACGCCCTGGTAACACCAATCAGTGACGCTGAACTCACAGCACGTACACCGCTCCCGAGGGGGGACCTGACCCATGCAGGCCGCGCCCGTTCGCGCCACCGCGATTCCGTCCTTCACCACCGCCCTGCGTGCCGTCGAGTCGCTGCTGCTGAGCAGCGGTCAGCGCACCGCCCGCCGCAACGCCTGGACCTCCGTGCTGGAGGACCGCCGTCGCGCCAAGGACCGGGTCGAGGCGCAGCGCGTCCTCGAGCAGTCCGTCTCCCGGTCCCTCTCCGTCCACCCCTGAGCCCGCTCCCCTCCCCCGCGAGTCTCCCCGCGGACACTGCCGTCGTAGGCGCTTGTGGGGCCACGTAGACTTCGTGGCATGGCGAGGAAGGAACCTGCAGCGGACGCTGCGAACCCCGGGCGACTGAAGCAGATCGCCCTGACCTACAAGATGACCCGCAAGGCCGACAAGAAGATCGGTCTTGTACTCGCGGCAGTCGGAATCGTCACCTTCGGTGTCTTCCTCGCGATCGGCTTCTTGATCGGTCACCCCATCTATCTCGGCATCCTGGGCCTCCTGCTCGCCTTCCTCGCGTCGGCGATCGTGTTCGGGCGCCGGGCCGAGCGGGCCGCCTTCGGGCAGATGGAGGGCCAGCCCGGTGCCGCGGCGGCGGTGCTCGACAACGTCGGCCGGGGGTGGACGACGACCCCCGCGGTGGCGATGAACCGCAACCAGGACGTGGTGCACCGCGCGGTCGGCAAGGCCGGCATCGTCCTGGTCGCCGAGGGCAACCCGAACCGGGTGAAGTCCCTGCTCGCCGCCGAGAAGAAGAAGATGAACCGCATCGTCGCGGACGTCCCGGTGCACGACCTGGTCGTGGGCACGGGCGAGGGCCAGGTCGAGCTGAAGAAGCTGCGCACGACCATGCTGAAGCTGCCGCGCGTGCTGACCGGCCCGCAGGTCACCGCCACCAACGACCGGCTGCGTGCCCTGGGCGACCTGATGAGCAACATGCCGCTGCCGAAGGGGCCGATGCCGAAGGGCATGCGGATGCCGAAGGGCGGCGGGCCGAAGGCGCGCTGACAGCCCGCTCACCACATACACGAAGGGGCGCCCGGACCACTCCGGGCGCCCCTTCCGTTCGTCCTCGGTTCTTCGTTCGCCTTCGGCTCTCGGCGTCCTCGGCTCGATCAGATGCGGACCTCGACCGTGCCCGCCAGCCGGTCGTGGAGGCCCCGGCCGTCGCGGTCCCAGATCAGGGCGGGGATCGCGAGGAAGAGCAGGACCGTGCGCAGGACGGCGCGCCAGGGGCTGACCCGGCCGGTGTCCAGGGCGAGCACCCGCAGGCCGAGGAGCCGCTTGCCCGGCGTGAAGCCGACCGTACCGACCGTGAGGACCATCAGAGCGAACATGATGAGCGGCGCCCAGATCTGGGCCGCTTCGTTGTAGCTCTGGGTGATGAGACCGTATGCGATCAGGAGGCTCAGGCCCCAGTCCACGGCGAGGGCGCCGAGCCGCCGCCCCGGGCGGGCGATCGAGCCGGGCCCCTCCTCGGGCAGACCGAGCTGCTCACCCCGGTATCCGAAGTCGACACCGGCCTCTTCCGCCGCCGCGCGGGGCCCGGAAAGCCACGATCCGAGTGCTTGCCTGTTGTCCACCCGTCCACGGTACTGCGCCCGGAAATGACCAGGGCACGGCGGGGTGCGTCGGGGCTACGGTGGAAGCCGAGCCGGTTAACTTGTGCGAAACAAATGAGTCACGCCCGAGAAACCACCCGTCCCTAGGGTCGAGGTCAGCGTGTGCCACCCGCACTGGCCGCACGAACGAACTACCACCCCGGCGGGACGGTCGGGAGTAGGAGGAGCTGGATGTTCCAGAACGCCGACGAGGCCAAGAAGTTCATCGCGGACGAGGACGTCAAGTTCATCGACGTCCGCTTCTGCGACCTGCCGGGCGTGATGCAGCACTTCACGGTGCCTGCTGAGGCGTTCGACGCGGACGAGGAGCTGGCCTTCGACGGCTCGTCCATCCGCGGCTTCCAGGCCATCCACGAGTCCGACATGGCGCTGCGCGCGGACCTGTCGACCGCCCGTGTCGACCCGTTCCGCCGTGACAAGACGCTGAACATCAACTTCTTCATCCACGACCCGATCACGGGCGAGCAGTACTCCCGTGACCCGCGGAACGTGGCGAAGAAGGCCGAGGCCTACCTCGCGTCCACCGGGATCGCCGACACCGCGTACTTCGGTCCCGAGGCCGAGTTCTACGTCTTCGACTCCGTCCGCTTCGCGACCAGCGCGAACGAGTCCTTCTACCACATCGACTCCGAGGCCGGCGCCTGGAACACCGGTGCCGTCGAGGACAACCGTGGTTACAAGGTCCGCTACAAGGGCGGCTACTTCCCGGTCCCGCCGGTCGACCACTTCGCCGACCTGCGTGCCCAGATCTCCCTGGAGCTGGACCGGGCCGGTCTGAAGGTCGAGCGCCAGCACCACGAGGTGGGCACCGCCGGCCAGGCCGAGATCAACTACAAGTTCAACACGCTGCTCGCCGCCGCCGACGACCTCCAGCTCTTCAAGTACATCGTGAAGAACGTGGCGTGGCAGAACGGCAAGACCGCGACCTTCATGCCGAAGCCGATCTTCGGTGACAACGGCTCGGGCATGCACGTCCACCAGTCGCTGTGGCAGGGCGGCTCCCCGCTCTTCTACGACGAGGCCGGCTACGCGGGCCTGTCGGACACCGCCCGCTACTACATCGGCGGCATCCTCAAGCACGCCCCGTCGCTGCTGGCCTTCACCAACCCGACGGTGAACTCGTACCACCGCCTGGTCCCGGGCTTCGAGGCGCCGGTGAACCTGGTCTACTCGCAGCGCAACCGCTCCGCGGCCATGCGTATCCCGATCACGGGCTCCAACCCGAAGGCCAAGCGCGTCGAGTTCCGCGCGCCCGACTCCTCCGGCAACCCGTACCTGGCGTTCTCGGCGCTGCTGCTCGCCGGCCTGGACGGCATCAAGAACAAGATCGAGCCGGCCGAGCCGATCGACAAGGACCTCTACGAGCTCGCCCCCGAGGAGCACGCGGGCGTCCCGCAGGTCCCGACCTCGCTCCCGGCCGTCCTCGACTCCCTCGAGGCCGACCACGAGTTCCTCCTCCAGGGCGACGTGTTCACGCCGGACCTGATCGAGACGTGGATCGACTACAAGCGCACGAACGAGATCGCGCCGCTGCAGCTGCGTCCGCACCCGCACGAGTTCGAGCTGTACTTCGACGTGTGATCGACGCCTGATCGAGGCATCACGACCGCGCCTCCGCCGTCCGTACGGGCAGCGGAGGCGCGGTCGTCTGTTCTATTCTGCTGGCAGGACCACACGGGGGTGGAGCGGGAGATGCCCGAGCACGGACAGGACGGCCAGGAGCGCGAGTTCGACCTCGGATGGGCGGACAGCGCCGAGCACAAGGAGCCCTCGGCGCGGGCCCGTATGCTCGCCGCGCGCTGGAAGCACAACCCGCCCGGGCCCGTGCCCTTCCGCCCCGAGCCCGACCACCGGTCGTCCGGCCGCGGGTCCCGCTCGTCATGGGTGTCGACGGCCGTGGTGCTCGGCTGCGTGGCCGCGGTGATCGTGCTGCTCGGGTACATCAACTTCCGGGCGCCGTACTAGAGCGCGGGCCGATCAAGGCAGCTGCTAGCGTCCGGCCGCGTGGACGACGGTGTGTACGTGGGCAACGCGGGCAAGGACGCGGCGCTGGACCGGGGGTGGCTCCTCGGGCACTTCAAGGACGTCGGCGATCCGCGTCACAGCGAGGCCGTCGAGATCAAGTGGGGTGTCCACCCGGCCGGCGACGAGCGGTCGCGGTGGGTGCGGGGCGAGGAGCGGACCGCACTGCTGGTTCTCATCAGCGGGCGCTTCCGGGTGGACCTTCCCGGTCGCAGCGTCCTGCTGGAGCGGCAGGGCGACTACGTGGTGTGGGGGCGCGGGGTCGATCACTCCTGGTTCGCCGAGGAGGAGTCGGTCGTGCTGACGGTTCGGTGGCCGTCCGTGCCCGGGTACGCGGTGGCCCGGGACGGCTGACGCCTTTGCCCGGCCTGGGGGTGATCGCGACCCGTTCATGGGCCGGGGCGGGTGCACACTGGCAGTGGGACGAGTGCCTGACTGCGGGGTGATGCAGATGCACAGCCGCTTCCGGAGCGACCGGCGGTTGACCACCCGTATGGGGATCACGCTGTTCCTGCTTGGGATGGTGTACGTGGGGTTCGTCGCGGCATTGATCGTGCTGCTGAAGTCGTGGGTGCTGGTCGTGCTGGTCGCGGCGGCGGTGCTCGGGGCGCAGTACTGGTTCTCGGACCGGGTCGCGCTGTTCGCGATGCACGGGCGGGTCGTGGAGCGGGAGGAATATCCCGAGCTGCACGGGGTCGTGGACCGGCTGTGCGCCATCGCGGACATGCCCAAGCCGGTGGTGGCCGTGTCCCGTATGGACATGCCCAACGCGTTCGCTACGGGGCGGAATCCCGACCATGCCGTGGTCTGTGTGACGACCGGGCTGCTCAGGCGGCTGGACCCGGCCGAGCTGGAGGGCGTGCTCGCGCACGAGCTGTCGCATGTGGCGCACAAGGACGTCGCCGTGATCACGGTCGCCTCGTTCCTCGGGGTGCTCGCCGGGCTGATCGTGCGGTTCGCCTTCTACTCGCAGCTGTTCGGCGGGGGCCGGCGGGACCAGAACACGGCGGTGGTCTTCGCCGCGGTGATGGGCGTGTCGGCGGCCGTGTACGCGCTGAGCTTCCTGCTGATCCGCTCCCTGTCCCGGTACCGGGAGCTGGCCGCGGACCGTGCGGCGGCGCTGCTCACCGGCCGGCCCTCGGCGCTGGCCTCCGCCCTCACCAAGGTGTCCGGGGACATCGCGCGCATCCCGACGAAGGACCTGCGCACGGCCCAGGCCTTCAACGCCTTCTACTTCACGCCGGCGCTGGGCCGTGAGCCCGGTGTCGCGCGGCTCTTCTCGACCCACCCGAGCCTGGAGCAGCGGCTCGACCAGCTGGGCCGGATCTCCGCCGAGCTGGGCGAGGCGACGGCACCCGGAGGAGTGTGAGCGGGGCATGGGGCTGCTGGACATTCTGCTCGGCCGCACGAAGCCGGTCGCGCCGGATCTCGACCGGCTCTTCGCGCTGCCGTCGGCGGCCGTGACCCTGGAGGCCGCGGCGGGCCTCACCCCGACCGGGCAGGGCGCGGTGTGCTTCGCCACGGTCGAGGGCGCGGCCTTCGAGCAGACCCACCGCGAGGTGCAGGCACTGCTGGACGCGGACACCGACCGCGACGGCCCGCCGGTGGAACTGCGGCAGGACGACTACGGCTACTCCTGGCTGGTCTCGCACCGCGCCCCCGACCAGCTGGCCCCGCTCGTGACGGACCTGCACGCCGTGAACAGCCAGATGGAGGTCAACGGCTTCGGCCCCCAACTCCTGTGCTCACTGGCCGGGTTCCGGGACCGGTCGGGCCGGCGGCTCGGGCTGGTCTACCTCTACAAGCGCGGCACCTTCTACCCGTTCGCGCCCCTGCCCGGAAAGGCACAGCGGCGTGACCACGCGCTGGAACTCCAGGTGCGGGCGGCGCTCGCCGACGACCTGCCGATCGAGCAGGACCTGGGCCGCTGGTTCCCGGTGTGGGGAGCGCCGGGTCTGTGATCGCCCCGGTGTGACCGCCTGTCAGCAGCCCCCGGGCGCGTGAGTGAATGGCCGTATGAGTGAGCTGATCCCCTTCACGCATGCCGTCGACGGTGAACGACTCAGCGGGCTGTCCGGTGGCACCGGCCCGGGCGAGCCGGCCAGGGCGACCGCCGTCCTGCTGCACGGCGCGGGCAACGGCAGCAAGGACCGGCTGGTTCCGCTGCTGGAGGAGTTCGCCGCCCAGGGCTGCCGCGCCCTCTCCTTCGACTTCTCCGGGCACGGGGAGAGCACCGGCCTGCTGCGGGAGCTGAGCCTGCGCCGCCGCTTCGAGCAGGCCGTGTCCGTCATCGACGCCCGCGCGGGCGCGGACGGGCCGCTGGTCCTGGTCGGCTTCAGCATGAGCGGCCAGACGGTGGCCGATCTCGCCCGTCACTACGGGGAGCGCGTGGCGGCACTCGGGCTGTGCGCGCCGGCGGTGTACGCGGCGCAGGCGTGGGACGTGCCGTTCGGTGCGGGTGACGGGCGGTTCAGCGAGATCATCCGGCGGCCCGGAAGCTGGCGCGGGTCGCCCGCGCTCGACGTCCTGCGGGGGTACGAGGGGCGGGCGGTGCTCGCGGTGCCGGGCACGGACGCGGTCATCCCGCCTGCGGTGACGCGGGCCGTCGCGGAGGCGCTGGCCCGGCGCGCCCGGTTCACCCACTGGGAACTTCCCGGGGCGGAGCACCGGTTGGGGCTGTGGTTCCGTGACCATCCCGGTGACCGGCGGGAGTTCGTCACCGCCGTGGTCGGCACGTCCGGTTGCGGGTGACGGCCCGATTGTCAGTGGGGTTCGCGATGATGCTGGTCGGGTCGGAGGGACGTGACGGAGGGAAGCCGCATGGGCAGGGCGCAGCGGTACATCGGGGTGGCGGAGCGGCGGGCCCGGCTCGCGCTGCGGCAGCGGCTGGCGGGGCGGGCCCGGGCGGGGACTCCCGAGGAGGTCGCCGGTTCGCTCGTGGCCCTGCACGGCACGGACCCGGCGACGGTGTACCTGGCCGTGGGCGCGCGGCTCACGGATCCCTCGGAGACGGTGACGGAGACCGGGCGCGCGCTGTACGACGACCGTTCCCTGGTGCGGATGCACGGCATGCGGCACACGGTGTTCGTGTTCCCCACCGCCCTGACCGCCGTCGTGCACGCCTCGACCGGCCTGGCGGTAGCCGCCCGGGAGCGGGCCGCGCTGCTCAAGGACATGGCGGCGGCCGGGGCGCCGGACGCGGCCTGGCTGAAGGAGGTCGAGGATTCGGCGCTGGCGGCACTCGCCCGGCGCGGGCAGGCCACGGCGGCCGAACTCGCCCAGGACGAGCCGCGTCTGCGGGAGCAGTTCGTGTACGCGGCCGGCAAGGGCTACGAGGGCCTGCACACGGTCTCGACCCGGCTGCTGCGAGTACTGGGCGTCGAGGGGAAGGTCGTACGGGGCCGGCCGCTCGGCTCCTGGACGTCCAGCCAGTTCCGCTGGGCCGTCGCGCCCGAGCATCCCGAACTGGACCCGGCGCAGGCGCAGGCGGAGTTGCTGAGACGGTGGCTCGCCGCGTGCGGTCCGGCGACCGAGGCCGATCTGAAGTGGTGGACGGGGTGGCGCGTGACGGAGGTCCGCGCGGCGCTGGCCGCGATCGGGGCGCAGCAGGTGTCGCTGGACGGGGGCACGGGATGGGTGACCGACGGCGACCTCGGCGAGGTGGCCGCGCCCGGCGAGCCCTGGGCGGCGCTGCTGCCCGGCCTCGACCCGACGGCGATGGGGTGGCAGCAGCGCGACTGGTATCTCGCGCCGGAGCTGCGGCCCCGGCTGTTCGACCGCAGCGGGAACGTCGGGCCGACGGTGTGGTGGAACGGACGCGTGGTCGGCGGGTGGGCCCAGCGGCCCGGCGGGGAGATCGTCTGGCGGATCCTCGACGAGGAGGGGGTGGGCCGGGAGGCGCTCGCGGCGATCGGGGAGGAAGCGGAGCGGCTGAGCGGGTGGGTGGGGACGACCAGGATCACGCCACGCTTCCGGACGCCGCTGGAGAAGGAGCTGGCGGCGGGCTGAAGGGGGTCGAACACGAGCGCCGGGCACCCTGGAGAAGGGCACCCGGCGCTCCGGCCCAGCTGAGCTCAGGTCAGGTCAGTCAGCTCAGCGCGAGTAGCGCATGAACGCCCTCACCATGTGGCACGTCGTGTCCGACGGCGGGTGTACGCCGATCAGTTCCGCCGTGTCGCGGATCGTCTCGTTGCGGGCCTGGTTCGGCGTGTGGACGCCGGAGTCGAGCAGGGCGATGGCGAGGCGCATCGCCTTGAGGCGACGGTTGTGCGTGACGTACCACTCGCGCGGCCGGCCCGGCGGCAGCGGCCGCTTCTCCAGGGGCGCGTACGGCAGGTCGAGCAGGACGGGGCGCTTCGCGGTGGACTGGGTGGGCAGCGGCTTCGGCTTGAGTGCGGCAGCGGGCACAGGCATCCTCCTGTCGCGGTCAGGGCGGCACACCGGAGTCCTCGGCGATCCCGGCGCCACCCTCGAACACTGCTTCTATTCTACTGCCCACCACTGACAAAAGGCCCTGGCCACAAGGGCTTTCGGGGGTGGCGTGACGCAAGTGGAGAACGGGTTTCGGGCCCACGCTCCCCGGCGTCAGGAGGGCGTACCGTAGGCCCATGGAGATCTGGATCAACCCGGCCTGTTCGAAGTGCCGCAGTGCCGTGAAGCTGCTCGACGCCGAGGGCGCCGACTACACCGTCCGCCGCTACCTGGAGGACGTGCCGAGCGAGGACGAGATCCGGGGCGTGCTGGACCGGCTCGGACTGGAGCCCTGGGACATCACCCGCACCCAGGAGGACGCCGCCAAGGAACTCGGCGTCAAGGAGTGGCCCAGGGACGCCGGTTCGCGGGAGCAGTGGATCAAGGCCCTCGCCGAGCATCCCAAGCTGATCCAGCGGCCGATCATCACCGCGGACGACGGTACGGCGGTGGTCGCGCGCACCGACGAGGCCGTCCGGGGCGCCCTCTCCCGGTAGAGATCTCGTTTCCGTGTGACGCACGTTACGTCAGTGACTCCTGTAACCGCTGAGTAACCTCGTTCGGTATCTCGTACATAGCGACGTACGCTCCCCTACCTCTCAGGAGGCGCGCATGTCGCGCAGGAGAACTCTCGGTACGAAGAAGAAGATCGCGCTGCTGGTGAGCGCGGCGACCGTGGCGGGCGGCGGGGCCTTCGTCATGGCGAGCACGTCGAACGCCGCACAGACCCCCAAGTCGGCGGCGGAGTCGACGGTATGCCTGGGTCTCGCCACCGCCCTCGGCAACAACCAGAAGTTCATCGCGGACCAGCGGGCCAACCCGGACGCGCAGTCCGAGGCGCGGATCGCCAACCGCGAGGCGGTCGTCGCGGAGATCGAGCGGAAGCAGGAGGCGTCGGGCTGCGTGGCCGGGGAGTCGGCTCAGGACTCCCAGGCCACCCCGCCCGCGCAGCCCGCCCAGTCCGCCCCCGCGGAGAACCCCGGGCAGCCCGCGCAGTCCGCTCCCGCGGAGAACCCCGGCGGTGGCGCCGCGGCCTCCGGGCAGCAGGTGTGCAACGGCTCCACCGTCACGCTCTCCGGCGAGGGTGGTGCGCCCGCCGCGTCCAGCAACCAGTTCCCGGCCGGCACGAAGCTGAAGGTCACCAACCTGGACAACGACAAGTCCACGACGGTGGAGGTCACTTCGGTCTCCGGCAGCTGTGTGCTGCTCAACAACGCGGCTTTCGAACAGGTCCGTGAGCCCGGCAAGTTCCTGATCCGCCGGGCCGTGATCGAGAAGGTGGGGTGACGCCGGGCGAACGAGGACGAGTGAGTCACTGAGGCGGCGGCCCGCCTTTCGGCCGCCTCCTCGTACGTGTCAGCGGTCCTGCCGCTCCCGGCCAGGAGCGGCAGGACCGGCGTGTCCGGGCCACGCGGCACCGGTCATCGGGTTCTGGTCACCGGCTTGACGGAGGGGAGCCGGTGACCAGCCCGTCCCTCGGGGGCAAACGCCCTCACAACGTGAGGTAGGGCACAACGACACCAGGTAACACGGGGTTCACATTCGAGCAATGGCCGGGAAATCGCCTGTTGACAGGCTGCCGGGCATTGACGCGGCGCCCCAGTGCCGCAGCGCCGCAAGCACCCGCGATACGCGCCCAGACACACCCCCGAAGGATGTGGCCCGTGACCTTCAAGGCTGAGTACATCTGGATCGACGGCACCGAGCCGACGGCCAAGCTGCGTTCCAAGACCAAGATCATCTCGGGCTCCCCCGCCGGTCTCGACGCGCTGCCCATCTGGGGTTTCGACGGGTCCTCCACCAACCAGGCCGAGGGCCACGCCTCGGACTGCGTGCTCAAGCCGGTCTTCACCTGCCCGGACCCGATCCGCGGCGGCGACGACGTCCTGGTGCTGTGCGAGGTCCTGAACATCGACCTCACCCCGCACGCCAGCAACACCCGTGCCGCGCTGGCCGAGGTCGCCGAGAAGTTCGCGGCCCAGGAGCCGATCTTCGGCATCGAGCAGGAGTACACCTTCTTCAAGGACGGTTACCCGCTCGGCTTCCCCAAGGGCGGCTTCCCGGCCCCGCAGGGCGGCTACTACTGCGGTGTCGGCGCCGACGAGATCTTCGGCCGTGACGTCGTCGAGGCCCACCTGGAGAACTGCCTGAAGGCGGGTCTGGGCATCTCCGGCATCAACGCCGAGGTCATGCCCGGCCAGTGGGAGTTCCAGGTCGGCCCGCTCGCCCCGCTGGAGGTCTCCGACCAGCTGTGGGTGGCCCGCTGGCTGCTCTACCGCACCGCCGAGGACTTCGACGTCGCGGCGACGCTTGACCCGAAGCCGGTGAAGGGCGACTGGAACGGCGCCGGTGCGCACACCAACTTCTCCACCAAGGCGATGCGCGAGGGCTACGACGCGATCATCACCGCGTGCGAGTCGCTCGGTGAGGGCTCCAAGCCCCTCGACCACGTCAAGAACTACGGCGCCGGCATCGACGACCGCCTGACCGGTCTGCACGAGACCGCCCCGTGGAACGAGTACTCCTACGGCGTGTCCAACCGCGGCGCCTCGGTCCGTATCCCGTGGCAGGTCGAGAAGGACGGCAAGGGCTACATCGAGGACCGCCGTCCGAACGCCAACGTCGACCCGTACGTGGTGACCCGCCTGCTCGTCGACACCTGCTGCTCGGCGCTGGAGAAGGCCGGCCAGGTCTGACCGACGCCACAAGGCTCCCGAGGGGCGCCCACCGTTCGCGGTGGGCGCCCCTTCGCGTTGGCCGGGTGGGCCTCCGTCCGGCCGGCCGTCCGCTCTCCCGGTCGGTGTCCAAGGTGTGAGAGGAGGGTCCCGGCACCCGGTACCGGTCTGCTTCAATGGCCCCATGGCCAGCTACCAGAAGCACACCGCGACGGGTCGCCATGACCTCGAGCCCTTCTGGCCGTCCCGTCAGGACCACGACTTCGACCGGGTGTGTTGCCGCGCGACGAACGCGCCGGCCCTCTAAAGCCGTACACCCCGGCCTTCGGCCAGCGCGAACCGCGTACGTCCTCGGCGAGCCCGACCACGAACTCGCGGCCGTCGATCCTCCCGACGAACTCCTCGCGCGAAAGAGCTGACCTCTCATGGCGACCACTCGTTCCCTGTCCACCGCCGCCCCCGTCAACTCCCCGTCGGCCACCGGGCCCCGGCACCGGCTGCGTGCCGTCGACCGGGACGAGGTGGTGACGGTCGCGGATCTGCTGCCCCCGGGCGCCACTTGGCTGCCGGCGCCGCAGCACACCCTGCCCACGCTCCCCGGGCAGCCGCCGATGATCGGCTTTTTGGTGCTCGTCCCGGCCGACCAGCAGCCGCCGTTCCCGGTGGCGGTGCCGGACCGGCCGCAGGCCGCCCGTCCCGGAGGCCCCGCGGGCCTTCACGACACCGCGGGCCCCGCGGGGCCCGAGCCGGGCGGCGAGCCGCCGATCCGGGTCGACACCGTGCAGCGCACCGCCGAGGTGGCCGGGCGGCCGCTCGATCTCACGTATCTGGAGTTCGAGCTGCTGGCCCACCTGGTGGCGCATCCGGGCCGGGTGCACACCCGCGACCAGCTGGTCGGCACGGTGTGGGGCTACGGGCACGTGGGCGACGGCCGTACGGTCGACGTCCACATCGCCCGCCTGCGCCGCAAGCTGGGGGCCGAACACCGCGACACGATCCGCACGGTGCGCCGGGTCGGCTACAAGTACGTGCCCCCCGTGGGTGGCTGAGCCGCCGGTACCCGCCCGTCTGCTGACGGCAGACACGCGTTCCGTCCCGCCGCCCCGGCGGGCAGGGTCGACGGCATGAGACTTCTGATGCTGGGTGGTACGGAGTTCGTGGGCCGGGCCGTCGTGGAGGCGGCCCTGGGGCGGGGCTGGGAGGTGACCGTCTTCCACCGGGGGCGGCACGAGGCACCGCCGGGCGTGCGGTCGCTGCTCGGCGACCGCAGCACGCCCGGCGGTCCGGCCGCCCTCGCCGAGGACCCGGGCGAGTGGGACGTCGTGGTCGACACCTGGTCAGCGGCGCCCCGGGCGGTGCGGGACGCGGCGCGGCTGCTGCGGGGCCGCGCCCGTCGGTACGTGTACGTGTCGAGCTGCTCGGTGTACGCGTGGCCCCGGAGCGCCGGGCACGGCGAGGACGCGCCGCTGGTGGAGGGCGCCTCGGCCGACGCGGAGCAGACCGCGTACGCACAGGACAAGCGCGGTGGTGAACTGGCCGTGCTGGACGCCTTCGGCGAGGACCGGTCGGTGCTCGTCCGGGCCGGGCTGATCCTCGGCCCGTACGAGAACATCGGCCGGCTGCCCTGGTGGCTGGGCCGGATGGCGCGCGGCGGCCCGGTGCTGGCCCCGGGCCCGCGCGAGCTGGCCCTCCAGTACGTGGACGTCCGTGACCTGGCCGAGTGGGTCCTGCACGCGTCGGAGCGGGAGCTGAGCGGGCCGTACAACCTGGTCAGTCCGCAGGGGCACACCACGATGGGCGAGCTGCTGGACACCTGCGCACGGGTCACCGGCGGCGCGGCCGAACTCCGCTGGACCGAGCCGGAGGTGATCCTCCGGGCGGGCATCCAGCCGTGGACCGAGCTGCCGGTGTGGGTGCCGCCGGGCAGTGACCTGCACGACGCCCTGCACAACAGGGACGTCTCCCGGGCGGTCGCGGCGGGGCTGAGCTGCCGGCCCGTGGAAGAGACCGTGGCCGACACGTGGCGGTGGCTCCAGGACGTCGGCGGGGTGGCGCCCCAGCGCCCGGACCGGCCGAGCTCGGGCCTCGACCCGGAGGTGGAGGCGAAGGTGCTGGGGACGGGCTGAGGCGTGCGAGGTGTACGTAGCACCACCCCTGGAGCGGGTGTTCCGGCCCAGTGACCCCGCACCCCCGCTCGGCGAGACTGACGCCATGACCACCGACATGAAGAGCGGCAACGGGCGCACGAAGGGGCGGGGCCTCGTACTCGCGGCGATGCGGGGGCTGGGGGTCGCCCTGGTCTCCCTGCCGGGGGCGGTGCTGTGCTTCACCCTGTCCCTGGTGTCCATGGCGCTCATCCCGATCGGGATCGGGCTCGTCACGACGCCGTACGTACTGAAGGGGGTGCGGGCGTTCGCGAACTGGCGGCGGGTGCTCGCGGCGGAGTGGGGCGGGGTGCGGATACCTCCGGCGTACCGGCCGCTGCCGAGGGACGCCAATCCGTGGTCGCGCACGTTCGGGATGCTGCGCGACCCGGCGACCTGGCGGGACCAGATGTGGCTGCCGGTCGACATGACGGCGGGGTTCCTCACCGCGCTGCTGCCGGCCGCGCTGTGGCTGTACCCGTTGGAGGGGTTCGCCCTCGCGGCCGGGCTGTGGCGGGTCTTCCCCGAGGGGTACTGGTACGGCTTCGTCGAGGTCACCGGGCAGCTGTCGGCGTTCGGTGCCGCCGCCCTGGGTCTGGTCGTCCTCTTCTTCGCGCACTTCCTCACCCCGCTGCTGCTGGACGTCCACTTCCGGCTCACCCAGGCCGTGCTGGGCTCGGGCCAGCGCGCACTGGCCGAGCGGGTGCGGGTCCTGACCGAGACGCGGCGCGATGCCGTCGACACCTCCGCCGCCGAACTGCGGCGCATCGAACGGGACCTGCACGACGGTGCCCAGGCCCGGCTGGTCGCGGTCGGCATGGACCTGGGCACCATCGAGGCGCTCCTCGACAAGGACCCGGCCAAGGCCAAGGAGCTGATCGCGCAGGCCCGCAGGTCCTCGGTCGAGGCGCTGTCCGAGCTACGCGAGCTGGTGCGCGGCATCCATCCGCCGGTCCTGGCCGAGCGCGGACTGGGCGACGCCGTACGGGCGCTGGCGCTGCGGTTGCCGGTGGTCACCGAGGTGAACGTGGACCTGCCCGGGCGGGCGGAGGCGCCCGTGGAGTCGGCCGCGTACTTCGCCGTGAGCGAGGTGCTCACCAACGCCGTGAAGCACTCCGGCGCCGACCGGATCTGGATCGACCTGCACCACGCGGACGGCCGTCTGCGGGCGACCGTCACCGACAACGGCAAGGGCGGTGCGGTGATCGGGGCCGGTTCGGGGCTGGCCGGGGTCGAGCGGCGACTGGGTACATTCGACGGCGTCCTGGCCGTCGGCAGCCCCGCGGGCGGTCCCACCATGGTCACCATGGAGATCCCTTGCGCGTTGTCCTAGCCGAAGACCTCTTCCTGCTGCGCGACGGACTCGTCCGGCTGCTCCAGGCGCACGACTTCGAGATCGCGGCGGCCGTCGAGTCCGGGCCCGAACTGGCCGCCGCGCTGGCCGAGCTGGAGCCGGACGTCGCCGTGGTCGACGTCCGCCTGCCGCCCACGCACACCGACGAGGGGCTGCAGTGCGCGCTCGACGCCCGCAGGAAGCGGCCCGGGCTGCCGGTGCTGGTGCTCTCCCAGCACGTGGAGCAGCTGTACGCGCGGGAGCTGCTCGCCGACGGCAGCGGCGGCGTCGGATACCTGCTGAAGGACCGGGTGTTCGACGCCGAGCAGTTCGTGGACGCGGTGCGGCGGGTCGCCGCCGGTGGTACGGCGATGGATCCGCAGGTCATCCAGCAGCTGCTGGCGCGGCAGTCCGGCGACGACCGACCGCTGGCCCGGCTGACGCCCCGGGAGCGGGAGGTGCTGGAGCTGATGGCGCAGGGCCGGTCCAACGCGGCGATCGCGGGCAGGCTGGTCGTGACGGAACGGGCGATCGCCAAGCACACCGCGAACATCTTCGCCAAACTGGGACTGGAGGTCTCGGACGACGACAACCGGCGCGTGCTGGCGGTTCTCGCGTATCTCGACCACGGCCGGTGATATCGGACCGGCTTTTCACCCACGGTCGGGGATCAACAACTCCCGGTGTGACAGGGGCTGTTGAGAACACAGCTCCCTCACGAATCTCGCATCAATTTCCGAGACATCTGAACACCCCTGGGACGGCCTCCGTATGGAAGGGAGCCGCTTCACTCCTGTCGGGCGCCTCGATGCCCCCGAAAAAGGAAGTCAGAGGAGTTCCATGGGACGCAACACAAGAAAACGCCGGACGCCGCTGGCCACCAAGGCCATAGCCGCATCGGCGGCCCTAGCGCTCGGTGGGGGCGGGCTGATCTGGGCAAACTTCTATGCCTCGGCGCATGAGGAGAACTCGGCGAACCAGACGAAGTCCGCGGGCGCGCAGATCGCCACGATCCAGTGCCCGGACGTCGGACAGCAACTGACCGATGTGCCGGACGGTGCCCGCCAGGGGGTGGACAAGGAGCTGGCGAACCTCGACAAGCAGATCAGCGAGGCCTACACCCGGCTCGCCTCCACGCGCCAGGCTCAGGCCGGTGACCCGGGCTTCGTCAACAACGCCATCCTCGGCCCGCTGAAGTCGAAGCGGACCGCGGCCATCGACCGGATCGGCATCAACATCCGGCGGGTGGGCGGACAGGCCCCGGACAACCTCGCCCAGATGGCCGAGTGCAAGGGCATGGCCGCCGACGCGAACACCAACGACGGCAACGCCGGGGGCGGCCAGAACAACGACGGCCAGAACAACGACGGTCAGGACCAGGGCCAGAACAACGGCGGTCAGGACCAGGGCGGTGACAACGGCCAGGACCAGGGTCAGGGCGGCAACGGCGGTCAGGCCGGCAACGGCCCGGTGGCCGACGACTTCATCAACATCGAGGATGTCCAGCCGAACTCCCGCAACCTGCCGAACGGCCTCGCCGCGAACGGCGACGGTGGTTCCACGGGCTCGTTCACCACGAACTGCGGCACCAACGAGAACGAGAACCGCAACTCGGACAACGTGATCGTGGCGCCCGGCGTCTCCAACGGCGCGCAGCACCAGCACGACTACGTCGGCAACCAGAGCAACAACGCCTTCGCGAGCGACGAGGACCTGGCGAACGCCGAGACGTCCTGCCAGAACCAGGGCGACAAGTCGTCGTACTTCTGGCCGGTCATCCGTATCCAGGACGGTACTCAGGACATCGACCAGGGCCAGCCCGGTGGCGGTCAGGACGGCAACGTCGGCAAGATCGTCGAGCCCGCCGAGGCCCAGCTGAAGTTCGTCGGCAACCGGACGAGCGACGTCGTCGCGATGCCGAAGGCCCTGCGCATCATCACCGGTGACGCCAAGTCCTTCACCAACGGCCTGAACAACGCCAACACCTCCTGGAGCTGCACCGGCTTCGAGGACCGGCAGGTGACGGACAAGTACCCGATCTGCCCCGAGGGCAGCTCCGTGGTGCGGACGTCCAACTTCCAGAGCTGCTGGGACGGCCAGAACATCGACAGCGCCAACCACCGCACCCACGTGGACTTCGTGGAGGCGGACGGCAGCTGCTCGAACGGCTTCAAGGCGATCCCCCAGCTCCAGGTCCGCCTGGTCTACGACGTCCCGGCGCCGCAGATCAACAACGGGCAGATCCAGAACGCGTTCGCGGTGGACTCCTTCCCGGAGCAGCTGCACAAGGCGATCACCGACCACAACGACTTCATCAACTTCTTCGACGAGAACGTGATGAACGAGATGGTCCAGTGCATCAACAACGGCGAGGACTGCCAGTAGTCCTCACTCGGTAAAGCAGCGGAAAGCCGGCGGTGGGATTTCCCACCGCCGGCTTTCGCTCGCCCCGGCCCGCGCGGTCAGCCGTGATGGCTGCCGCCGTCGTGACCGCCCTTGTTGTGGCTGCCGCCGGGGTTCATGTGCTCGGAGCCCTCCTCCATGGTTCCGCCGAGGGTGCCCTGGAGCGCCGTGACCGTCTTCTCCTGGCCGATGGCGACCCACTTGCGGCCGACGAGGTAGTAGCCGCCGTAGTCCTTGGCGCTGTTCAGCCATTCGCGCTGACCGCGGTCGGTGGCGAAGGTCGCGAGGACGTATTTCTCCTTGCCCTTCTTGCAGAGGGCCTGGCGGATCTCGTCCGCGTCGGTCTGCATGTCGGGCTTGCACTTGGCCTCTGCCGCGATGTGCTCCAGGCTGCCGGTCACCGCCTCCGGCACGGCCGCCTCGTCCTTGCCGCCGGATCCGCAGCCGGCCAGCGCCAGTATCGCCACCGCGCCGCTCAGCGCGAGCATCGGTCGGGTCACCCTCATCTGTTCCTCCGGTCCTTGTCACGGCACAATCCGGACGCATGCCGCACGGAGCCCCGGCTAAGGCTCTCTCGCCTTCGATACGGCTGCGGAGCCCGTGGTGCTCAAAACCCGGTGTCCGGCGTGGGCACTCCTGTGCGAGTGTGTCCCGGTGAACCAGGACTGGGAAGATCGCACGGCCGCCCTGTGGGACCGGTTCGACGGCTACGCCGAGACCGAGGAGGACGAGGCCCGCTTCCGTGCCGACGTCGACGCCCTCGTCGCCGAACTGCCGGAGGGCAGCCCGCTCGGGCCGTTCGAGCAGGCCTGCGCCTGGGACTCCACGGGCCACTCGGACAAGGCGGTCCCGCTCTACCGGGAGGCGCTGGCCCGCGGTCTCGCCGAGGTCAGCCCCTACAGGACCCGCCGGACGAAGATCCAGCTGGCCAGCTCGCTGCGGAACATCGGGCAGGCGGAGGAGGGTGTCGCGCTGCTGACACCCGAGCTGGACGCTCCCTCCGACGAGCTGGACGACCCCGTACGCGCGACGCTCGCGCTGTGCCTGTCCAGCCTGGGCCGCGATCGCGAGGCGTTGTCCCTGGCCCTCGGCGCCCTGGCCCCGCATCTGCCGCGCTACCAACGCTCGATGGCGAACTACGCCCGGCTGCTCGTGGAGCCCGGGGAGTCGCCTGGGGCATGACGCTCCGCTGTCAGGTGACCATCCACCGATTCGCTCGTTCTGCTGAACGTGCAGTCACAGGATGTCGCCCAGCGCCCCGCGCCCCCTTCCCCCGCCGGCCAGGTCGTCGATGTCGAGCAGGCCGAGGCCGCGCTCGTCGAGCACTACCCGAGGCTCGTGCGGCTCGCCTATCTGGTGCTGCCAGCCGGGCTGGGCCGCAGCCGCCGCGTCCTCACCGCGCACGCCCTCACCCAGCGGGCCCTCCCCCGCAACCGCACCCCGGCCCCGGTGATCCCGGCGCAGTCCACCGGCCGGGACGGCGACCCGGGCTACGCCCTGGTCCGTCTCCAGGTGCTGCGTACGGCTCTGGAGGCGGGGCTGCCCTTGAAGCGCAAGGCATGGCCCAAGAGGTCCCAGCTGCCGCCGCTGCTGCCGCAGGTGTGGGGCTTGAAGCTGTTCCCGCGCTCCGGCGGCGCCGACGAACTCGCCCTGGACCAGCGGCTGTCCACCCTGTCCGGCCCGGCCCGGGCCGCCTACGCCCTGCGCGGCCTGGAGCGGCTGACGGACGACGGCGTACGCAAGGTGCTCACGGCTGCGAGCGTCGCCGACGCGGACGGTGCGCTGCTGGAGGCCGACGGGATCCCCGCGCAGTACGGGCTGCTCGACTCCCCCGAGTTCGACCCCTGCTCGCTGCAGGCCCGCCCCACCGACCTGATGCGGCGCCGCCAGCACCTGAAGGCCGCGCTGGCCGCCGGGGCGGCCCTGCTGGTGTGCGGGGCGCTGCTGGGTCTGCCCGGCGAGGGCTGGGGCCCCGACGGCGCCGCCGCGCCGCCGTACGCGCGCAATCCGGCCGCCCAGGCCGCCCTGGACCCCGCGAAGCTGACCCGGGTCTCCCCCACCGCGTGGCGCGGCTCGGCGCGCACCGACTTCTCGGTGTGGCCGGCCCGCGGCGACCTCACCGGCGACTCGGCCCTGCTGCGCCGCGCCCTGGCCGTCTGGGCCCGCCCCGGCGAGACGGTCCGGGTCTCCGCGACGCCCGGCACCGCGTCCGGCGGCCCGGCCGGACCGCCCCAGCTGCTGTACGCGGGGACGGTCGACGCGGCGCGCGTGGTGATCCTCTACGACGGTCTGCGCATCGCCCGGTACGCCGAGCCGAAGGAGGGCACGCAGGGCGCCGCCCTCGACTTCGCCCGGGTCGACGGCGCGGGCCGGGCCGAGGCGGGCGCGGTGGTCCTGGGCCGGGCCGACGGCAACGTCCGTTATCTGACCGCCCCTTGGGTGGAGAAGGCGGGCGAGCGGGACCTGATGAAGCCGGGCTCCGGCGCGATGGACCTGTCCCTCACCGACGGTGTGACCGCGCCGCTGGCCAGCCCGGTCCTGCGGTCGGACGCGTGCACGTCGTGGAACGTGCTGCAGCTGACCGACGGCACGCGGACGCGGTTGCTGACCGACCTCGGCGAACTGGTTCCGGCCCGGCTCACGGCCGGCCGGCCCGGGTCCCCGCGCGAGGCGGCCGGCGCCGCGGCGCTGCGCACCTGGGCGCCGTTCGCCTGCTCGCTGGGCACGGTGCGCTCCGCGGGCGTGCGGAGCGTCAACGCCTGGGCGTTCAACGAGCAGCCGCTGCCGGACGCGAGCGGTTCGGCGGCGTGGGTGTGCACCCGGGCCGAGACCTGGCGGGGCGGCGGGGCGCGGGTGCTCGCCCAGTTCCACACGCCGGGCGGGCGGTACGGGGCGGTGGCGGCGAAGGCCGAGAACGTTCCGGCGTGCGGGGCGCGCGACCCGCACGTACTGGCCGGAGTGCTGTGGAAGTCGAAGGCGGGCGACTGGTATCTGCTGGCCGCCGGCAGCCGGGAGACCGCGTCGATCCGGGCGACGGGCGGGGTCGGCGGGTCGTCGCGGACCAGTCTGCTGACCGTGCCGGCCGAGCAGGGGGCGCGGGCCGAGCTGAAGGGCACGCTGCGGGACGGGCGTTCGCTCGGCGGCCTGCGCTGACCGACGGCCCCGGGCGCCCGCCCCGGCCCATCCGGGTGAACATCCCTGATCGATCCGATCCGTTCAAGGCCGGAATCGATCGGTAAGGTGTTCGCATGACTACCGGGGTTCGCCGCAGAATGGGAGTCGAGGAGCGGCGGCAGCAGTTGATCGGCGTCGCCCTCGAACTGTTCAGCCGCCGCTCGCCCGACGAGGTCTCCATCGACGAGATAGCGTCGGCCGCGGGCATTTCACGCCCGTTGGTCTACCACTACTTCCCCGGCAAACTCAGCCTGTACGAGGCCGCGTTGAAGCGGGCCTCGGACGATCTCGCGGCCCGTTTCGTGGAACCGCACGAGGGGCCGCTGGGGGCGCGGCTGCTGCGGGTGATGCGCCGCTTCTTCGACTTCGTGGACGAGCACGGCCCGGGTTTCTCCGCCCTCATGCGCGGCGGCCCGGCGGTCGGCTCCTCGACGACCAACGCGCTCATCGACTCCGTACGGCAGGCCGCGTATGTCCAGATCCTTTCGCATCTGGGCGTGACCGATCCGCCCGCGCGGCTGGAGCTGGTCGTGCGTTCCTGGATCTCGCTCGCCGAGTCGACGGCGCTGATCTGGCTGGACGGCCGGCGCATCCCGCGGGCCGAGCTGGAGGTCCAGCTCGTCCACGACTTCGCCGCGCTCACCGCAGTCAGCGCCGCCCAGGACGCCGAGATGGGCGCCCTGATGCGCCGCATCGCCCAGGAGGAGCCGGCCGACGGACCGTTCGCCCGGCTGGCCGGCCGTCTGCCGGCGCTGGCGACCTGAGACCGCTCAGCATTCGAACTTCCGGTACGACGCGTCCAGTTCCCGCACCTCGGCGGAGGCGTGCAGCACGCGTCCCTCGGCGGCCTTCACATGGGTGCGCAGCAACTCCAGGGTGGCCTCGGTGAGCCGGGCCTTCGTCTCCTCGGTGCGGCCGGGGAGCAGCGCGATGTGGACGTGCACATGGGCGTGTCCCCCGGTCTCGGGGCCGACCACGACGTCCTCGGTCCGGCGGAACCGGGTCTTGCACGCCGGCGGCTTGGCGGCCGCGATCTCGACGGTCGCCTCGTGCAGCGCCCTCGCGAACCCGGGCCGGTCGAAGCCGTCGGCGAGGTCGGCGGAATAGTCGACGGTGATCTGCGGCATGAGCACTCCAGTTCTGGGCGGTCAACGGGCTCACCTTAGACAGACCCCAACCGCAGGGCCAGCATCGCGATGTCGTCCTCCCGGTCCCGGCCGAAGCAGCCGAGCAGCACGTCGCAGAGGGTGTCGAGGCCGGCCGGGGCGTCGGCGGCGGCCGTGCGGAGCTGTTCCAGGGAGGTCTCCAGGGGGGTGCCCCGGGTTTCGATGAGGCCGTCGGTGACCATCAGGAGGCGGTCGGTGGGCTCCAGGTGCCGCTCGGTGGGCGCGGGCCGTTCCAGGCCCAGCCCGAGCAGCGGACCGCAAGCGTCGACGTACTCGGCGCCGCCTCCCTCACGCAGGATCAGCGGCGGGATGTGCCCGGCGTTGGAGATCCGCACCCGCCCGCTGCCCGGGTCGACCAGGGCCAGGCACACGGTGGCCGTGATGTCGGGGTGGTACTGCTGGAGCATCCGGTCGAGCTGCTCGGCCAGGACCACCGGGTCGCTCTCGGTCACGCAGTAGGCGCGCAGCGCGTGCCGGATCTCGACCATGACGGTGGCCGCGTCCAGCGAGTGACCGACGACGTCCCCGACGGCGATGAGCACGCCCTCGCCGGTGCGCAGGGCGGCGTAGAAGTCGCCGCCGATCTCGGTCTGCCGGGAGGCGGGCACGTAGCGGACGACGATGTCGACGCCGGGCAGGTGCGGCAGCTTGTGCGGCTGGGGCAGGAAGCTGTGCTGGAGGGTGAGCGCGACGTGCCGCTCCACCCGGTACAGCAGCAGCGGCTCGGCGGCCAGCGCGCAGGCCTGGGCGAGGCGGGCGAGCAGCCCGTCGGCCGCGGGGTCGGTGATCGCGGTCCGTCGTACGGGGGTGGCGAGACAGACCGCCGTCCGGCCGTCCTGGGCGGTCGCCACGGTCAGGCGGGCGTCCTCCTCGACGCCCGGACGGAACATCCCGGCCGGCCACAGCGGCGCGGGGACGACGGTGCCGTGGACGCCCGTGCGGCCCTCCGCGAGCCGGGTGACCAGCCGTGCCGCCGCCTGGTGGGTGCCGCTGTCCGCGGGCGCGGGACGGCAGCGGGCCGTGCCCCGGTACGGCTCGCCGTCCGGGCCGATCACGAACACCACGGCGGGCGAGGCGGTGAGGCGGGCGGCGCCGTCGGCGGCCGCGGCGGCGAGTTCCCGCGGACAGCGGGCGGTCTGCACGGTGACGATGGCCTCGGACAGCAGCGTCAGACGGTGGACGGCGGTCTCGGCCCCCGTGCTGCGGCGGGCCCCGCGCACGGCGGCCCGAACGACGGCCTGGATCTCCTGCGGCTCGGCGGGCACGGTCAGATAGGCGTCGCCGCCCGCGTCCAGTCCCCGGCACCGGTCGCCGGGCGCGGTCGCGGCGGCGGAGAAGTGCACGACGGGCAGGGCGCCCATGGGCGGCCGGGCCCGGACCCGGCGGCACAGTTCGAAGCCGCTCATGTCCGGCAGGCCCACGTCGACGAGGGCCACGTCGGGCAGGGTGCCGTCCCGCAGCCGGACGTCGAGTTCGACGAGCGCCTCGCCGCCGCTGGCGACCGGCACGACCTGGTGGCCGGCCCGGGTCAGCACCGCGCCCATGGCGTACCGGCTGGCCGCGACGTCGTCGACGACCAGCACGGTGGTGCCGGGGGTGTGCTGTGTGCCGTTGCCGTCCATCTCGACTGCCCCTCGGGGCGTACGTGGGTGGGGCAGACCGTCGGTCGCGGTCTGCCCCACCCAACGTAGTGCGGTTATCCGGCGGCCCGGGTGAAGACGGCGACCGTGCGCCCCGGAACGGCGAACGTGCCCGATTCCGCCGCGTAGGAGGACGACTTGACGGTAGAGTCCGCCCCCGCCGCCTGCACGGGGTGCAGCCGGTAGCCGGTCCCGGCGAGTGCGGGGACGCGCTGTTCCTGCCGCTCGGGCGTGGCGTTGAAGACCACGACGAGGTCACCGAGCCGCATGGTGATCACGCCGGGTGTCTCGTCCTGGCCGGACAGCGGGAAGGAGAGCCGGGACTGCACCCGCTCGGCCGTGCCGAGGGAGAAGTCCTGCTCGGTGGTGCGGATCCGCAGCAGGTCGCGGTAGGCCGCCGAGGCGCTGTCGATCTGCTCGCAGCCCACCCTGACCTTGCTCAACAGGGGCTTGGCGTACGGCCACTTGGCGGCGTTGTCGGCCGCCATGGGCAGTCCGCGGCCGAAGCCGTTGCCGTCGGCGCAGTTCCAGTGGACGGCGTTGAACCAGTCGCCGCTGTCGTAGGAGTTGCGGTCCAGGGACTTGGAACGGAGCAGGTCGGTGCCGGCCTGGGAGAGGGCCGGGCCCTGGGACAGGGTGGCCGTCGCCATGGCGAGGACCTGCATCCGGGCCCGGTCGGACGCACTCGTCGTGGCGGGCAGCTTGAAGGCGAGCGCGTCGAAGAGGGACTCGTTGTCGTGCGCGTCGGCGTAGGCGAGGGCGTCGCCGGGGGCGTCCGCGTAGCCGGCGGGTGAGCCGTTGTAGTCGACCTCGGCGCCCTTGACCTCCTTGCCGCCGGTGTCGGTGAACCGGTAGGAGGCGAGGTTGCCGGACAGCCCGACCTTGATCAGGTCCTGGTAGTGCAGCAGGCGGGCCTTCTGCTCGGCCGGAGTGCCGTTGTGCTCCGAGGAGTTGGGGTCGGTGTAGAGGCCGGACGCGAAGCCCTGCACGCCGGGGTCCTCGTCGAAGGGGCCACCGCCGCGCACGGCGTCACGGGCCCGGTCGGAGAAGGTGGCGATGCCGGTTCCGGCCATGTTCTTCTGCGTGGCCTGGACGAACCGGGCGTCGTCGGCGACCTCACCGAAGTTCCAGCCCTCCCCGTACAGGATGATCTTCTTGCCGTCGACGCCGTCCTTCTCCGGGGTGAGCGCGTCGAGGGCCTCGCGGACCGCGAGGATGTTGGCCTTCGGGTGGTGGCCCATGAGGTCGAAGCGGAAGCCGTCGACCTTGTACTCCTTGGCCCAGGTGACGATCGAGTCGACGACCAGCTTGCCCATCATGGCGTTCTCGGGGGCTGTGTTGGCGCAGCAGGTGCTGTTCGCCACCGAGCCGTCGGCGAGGAGCCGCTGGTAGTAGCCGGGCACGATCCGGTCGAGGACGCTGGTCCGCTCCTGGCCGGCGGCCGCGGTGTGGTTGTAGACGATGTCCATCACGACCCGCAGGCCGTCGTCGTTCAGCGCCTTGACCATCCTGCGGAACTCGACCGTGCGGGCCGTGCCGTCCGGGTCGGTGGCGTAGGAGCCCTCGGGGACCGTGTAGTGGTACGGGTCGTAGCCCCAGTTGTAGGCGTCCTTCGCGGCGATCTTCCCGACGCACTCCTGCTGCTTGTCCGAGTCGGCCGGGTAGGAGGCCAGGTCACAGTCGACGCCCGCCTGGTCGGCCTTGCGCTCCGGGATCGTGGCGATGTCGAAGGCGGGCAGGAGGTGGACGTACGAGGTGCCCGCCTTCGCCAGCTCGCGCAGGTGCTTGGAGCCGTCGCTCGCCTTGTCGGTGAAGGCGAGGTAGGTGCCCGGGTGCTTCGCCGTCCGGTCCTCGACGGAGAAGTCCCGGACGTGCAGCTCCTGGATCTGGGCGTCCCTCAGCGGTACGGCCCTGGGCTTGGTGTACGTCGACCAGCCGCTCGGCGCCAGGGACTTGTCGCCGAGGTCGACGACCAGGCTGCGCTCGGAGTCCGCGGTGAGGGCGACCGAGTAGGGGTCGGTGACCTTGTTGGTGACGACCTTGCCGGCGCTGGGCGCCCAGACCTTCACGGCGTACCGGTACGGCTTGCCCTTCCAGGACTTCGGGCCGGTGACGGACCAGACGCCGGTGGCGCTGTCGCGGCGCATGGCGACGGTCCTGCCGTCGAGTTCCAGGGCGACGGACTGCGCGGTCGGCGCCCACACCGACAGGGTGGGGCGGCCCTTGGCGAACGTCGGTCCGAGGTCCGCCCTTGTGGCGCCGGAGTACAGGTCGTCGAGGACACCGGCGGTCTGGACGCCGGTGGCCGCGAGCACGGCTCCGTTCGCCGCGTGCCGGGTGGCGACGACCTGGCCGCGCAGGGCCTCGCGGACCCGGTCCCGGTCGCGCGGGTCGACGGTCCAGGCGGCGTGGTCCTTCAGGTGCGGGAACCTGGCCTTCTGGGCGTCGGTGAGCTCGCTCTTCGACAGGCGCAGCCACTTGGCGTCCCCGGTCAGCGTGCCGTCCTTCACCGCGATCGAGCCGTCCAGGCTGTACAGCAGCTGCGTGGAGGCGGCGGCCTCGGAGCTGTTCCAGGCGAGGGTGTTCCGGTCGATCCAGACCGCCTTGGAGGTGGTCAGGTCGAGGGCGGCGGAACTGCCCGCGGGCTGCGGGAGCAGGTACTTCTCCTGGCCGTTCACCAGCCACACCTCGTGGCCGTCGGCCTTGAGGTCGAGCGACTGGTCGGTGGGCAGGTCCTTCTCGTCGCCCTTGTGGATGATGTAGCTGAGACTGGTGGCACCCTCGGTGAGCGGCACCTCGAAGACAGCGCCATAGGAGTCAGTCTTCACCGGCTTCAGGGGGTTCGACCAGTCGGTGGGGTTCGCGGCGCCGGTCCAGACGTGCAGTCCCCAGCCGTCGTAGTTCCCGTCGGCCCGGTGGTAGTGCAGGACGGCCTTGCCCTGGTCGGGCGCCGGGTACTCGGGCCGCTCGGTGGTGACGGTGTCCTTGCCCTGCTCGATCCAGACTTCACCGGTCTTGGTGACGTCGATCGTGCGGTCGGTGGAGACGTCCTTGTCGCCGTCCTTGTCGATGACGAGGAAGCCGACGTTCGAGGCGCCGGGCTTGAGCTTGACCCAGGCGAAGGCGCCGTAGGCGTCCCGGCCGGTGAAGGGGTGGCTCTCGGGCCACTCGGTGGCCTCGCCCTCGGCGAGGTCGCCCCAGGCGTACAGGCCCCAGTCGGCGTAGTCGCCGTCCGCACGCTTGTAGTGGACGATCGCGTAGTCGCGGGCGGAGGCGGTGGGCGGCTGAGGGGCGGGCGGGGTGCCGGTGGTGGAGCCGGCCAGGGCGCTCGCGGTGCGGCCGGCCGAGTCGACCACGACGGCCTTGTAGCGCAGGGCCGTACCCGGTGCCACGTCCTTGCCGATGGTGTGGGTGACCTTGTAGGGGGCGTGGTCGGCGGAGCCGAGGACCTGCCACTTTCCGTTGCCGGTCTGCGCGGCGAAGACGACCCGGTTGAGCTGCCCGCCTCCCCCGCTCTCGGCTTCGCTCGAGCGGGAGGTGCCCCCATCGTCCGCGGTGACCTCGACCGTGCCGGTGGCGCCGGCCGCCGGGGCCTGCAGGCTGATCGTCGGCCCGGTGGCGGGCGCGGCGAGCCTGCCGGCCGCCTTGAGGACGATCGCCGAGCCGGGCGGGACGGTGACGGTGAGCTTCCTGTCGCCGTCGCTCTTCGGGGCGGCGTCGGTGCCGTGGATGCCCTTGAAGACCATGCCGGCCGAACCGGTCGCGAAGGTCGCCGTCCTCGCCTCGTCCGCGTTGTTGAAGGCGACGACGTACTCGATGCCGCTCTTGGCGTCCGTGCGGGAGAAGGCGTACACACCAGGGCCGTCGGCCGCGTACCGCTGCTGCTGGACGCCGTCGGCCAGGGCGGGGTGGGCCTTGCGGAGCGCCGCGAGAGCACTGATCTGGCGGTAGAGCGGTGCTCTCGTGTCGTAGGCGTCGTCGGCGTGGGTGCGGTCGGTGCCGATCCGGTCGTCGTCGAGGTAGTCGGCGGTGCGGGAGGCGAACATGCTCTGCCGGGCGTCCTTGTCGCCGCCCGCGCCGGTGAAGCCCTGCTCGTCGCCGTAGTAGACGACGGGGTTGCCGCGGCTGAGGAACATCAGCTCGTTGGCGAGCTTGTCCTTCTTGAGCAGCTCGGCGTCGGTGGCCTTCGGGTCGTCCTGCTTCAGGAAGTGGCCGATCCGGCCCATGTCGTGGTTGCCGAGGAAGGTGACCTGCTCGTACGCGTTGGCCTTGTCGGTCGTGTACTTGTAGTCGTCGCCGAAGACGCTCGCGAGCTTCTGCGCGCTGCCGCCCTGGGAGGCGTACTGGCGGGCCGCCTCCTGGAAGGGGAAGTCGAGCGTGGCGTCGAGGCGGCCCCGGGTGACGTACGGGGAGGTGACGTCCGTGTCGGCCGAGTACACCTCGCCGAACATGAAGAAGTCGTCCCGGCCCTTCTTGGCCGCGTAGGCGTCGAGGGCCGTGGCCCACTGCGTCCAGAACTCCATGTTGACGTGCTTCACGGTGTCGATCCGGAAGCCGTCGACGCCGAAGTCCCGCACCCAGCGCTGGTAGATCCGCTCCATGCCCCGCACGACCTCGGGCCGCTCGGTCCACAGGTCGTCGAGGCCGCTGAAGTCGCCGTGGGTGGAGCTCTCACCGGCGAAGGTGGAGTCGCCGCGGTTGTGGTACATCGTCGGGTCGTTGAGCCAGGACGGGACCTTGACGTTCTTCTTCGCCGCAGGGACGGTCGGAGTGCGCGGGAAGGAGCCGCTGTCGACCTCCGGGAAGTCCCGTCGCCCGTCCGCGTAGTCCGCGTCGTCGAAGGGCTTGCCGTCCTTCGTCAGGTACGGGAACGCCCCCTTGGACAGGTAGTCGTAGGACTTCTCCTCGTAGTCGACGACGTCCGCCGTGTGGTTGGTGATGACGTCGAAGAAGACCTTCATGCCCTTGGCGTGGGCCTTGTCGATGAGGGTTTCGAGGTCCTCGTTGGTGCCGAAGTGCGGGTCGACCTGAGTGAAGTCGGTGATCCAGTAGCCGTGGTAGCCGGCGGACGCGTTGGCCCCGGTGCCCTGCACGGGCTGGTTCTTGAAGATCGGGGCCATCCAGAGGGCGGTGGTGCCGAGGCCCTTGATGTAGTCGAGCTTCTTGGTCAGGCCCTTGAGGTCGCCGCCCTGGTAGAAGCCCTTGTCGGTGGGGTCGTAGCCGGTGGCGAGGCGGGAGCCGGTCAGGCCGCCCTTGTCGTTGCGCGGGTCGCCGTTGGCGTAGCGGTCCGGCAGGACGAAGTAGAACTGCTCGCGGGTGGCGTCGTGGCGGGCGGGCTCGGCGGCGAGCTTCGCGTCGGACGGGGGCGCCGGTGGGGTGGCCGCCCCGGCGGCGAGCGGCTGGACGAGTGCTGCGGCCAGCGCGGTGGCAGTGACCGCGGCGATCCGTCCGGCACGGGAGGTTCGGCGCCTTGAGGGCGCACGCCATCTCGGTATCACTGACGTGGACTCCTTGCGATTGCGGCTCTCTCGGGTCCGACCCCGCGCGACCGTATCGCCGCCGAAACACTTACAGCAAGAGTCTTGAAACCGCTGGAAAGAAATTTCAACCACCTCGTCAGCCCCCGGGGAACGCAGGCCGGCACTCGATGAGCGTCGGTCCCACGTTCCCCGCTGGTGCGCTTAGCAGCTGGACTTGCCGGCGTAGATCGCCAGGGCGGTGTCGGAGCCGAGGGTGGCGGTGAACTGACCGCTGGAGTTCACCGTCACGGTGGTGTTGTTCTGCACGTTGCAGTACGTCCCCGCGGGCAGCGACGTCTGGTACGTACGGCTCAGCGATCCCGACTCGTGGTTGATGGCCACGAAGCCCTTGCCGCCCCGCCCGAACGCGATGGCGTCGTTGCCGTTGTCCCACCAGTTGGTCACGGCCTCACCGCGCGTGGCGTTGCGGAAGGCGACCATCGACCTGATCTCCGGCCAGTTGTGCTGGCACTTCCAGCCGTCCTGCCAGCACGCGTTCACCTGACCGCCGTTCGGTGGGCCGGCGTCGTGGTCGGTGAACTCGTAGCCGGAGTTGATGTCGGGCGCGCCGTAGGGCCAGGCCAGCATGAAGACGTTGGCGAGGGTGTAGTTGGCGCCGTCCTTGTAGCTGAGGGTGGAGCCGTTGCGCTCGGTGTCGTGGTTGTCGACGAAGACACCGGAGACGCCGCTGCTCATATAGCCCCAGCCCTCGCCGTAGTTCTTCAGGTAGGCGAGGTTCTCGTTGTTGAAGACCCGCTTGAGGTCGTAGGCGTAGCGGAACTCCTGGACGTCGCCGTTTCCGGTGTACTCGGTGGGCTGGACGGCCTCGCCGGCGCCGTAGATGACCTCCTGCTTCCAGTACGCCGACGGATTGCTCAGCCGGGACTTGATGTTCGCCAGGTCGGCGGCGTCCATGTGCTTGGCCGCGTCGATGCGGAAGCCGTCCACGCCGAGGGAGAGCAGGTCGTTCATGTACCCGGCGACGGCCCCGCGGACGTAGTTCTCGCCGGTGTCGAGGTCGGCGAGGTTCACCAGTTCGCAGTGCTGGACGTTCCAGCGGTCCTGGTAGTTGCCGATCTGGCTCGTGCAGTCGTCGAAGTCGGGCGCGGAGTAGAGGCCGGGGTAGTTGTACTTGGTGTACGACGAGCCGCCGGTGCCGGTGCCGCTGCCCGCGGACATGTGGTTGACGACCGTGTCGACGACGACCTTCACACCGGCCGCGTGGCAGGTGTTCACCATGCTCTGGAAGGCCGCGCGGTCACCGAGCCGGCCGGCGATCTTGTAGCTGACCGGCTGGTACGACGTCCACCACTGCGGGCCCTGTATGTGCTCGGCGGGCGGGGAGACCTGGACGTAGCCGTATCCGGCGGGGCCGAGGGTGCCGGTGCACTCGCGGGCGACGGAAGCGTACTTCCACTCGAAGAGGACGGCGGTGACGTCCTTGGTGCCAGGTGGGGAGGCCTGTGCACTGGACGGGTTCATGACAACCGCAGCCGCGGCGAGCGCGACGGCGGCGGAGAGGTGTCTGCGTGCCATGTGGGGTTTCCTTCTTCGTTGAAGGTTCTTGCTGCAAGGTTCAGAAACCTTGCGGTGACGCAGATGTTAAAGGCCCGCCGCCCGAAAGGGCAGCGGGCCGTGCGAAATTCAACGGAAAATCAGGGAGCGATCAGGCGGTGGTCCACCACACCGTCGTGTCGGCCGGCAGCTTCGCCTCGTCGTCGACCTGGACGATCTCCCGACTCGCGACCAGCACCCGGCCGTACGCCGGCATCGCCACCGACTCGCCGGTGGTGTTCGCGACGCACACGAACTCCCCGCGCCGGAAGGCGAGCACCCCCTCGGGCGCCCGCAGCCACTCCACGCAGGAGCCGGCGCCGAGGTCGGGCTGCTCGCGGCGCACGGCGAGCGCGGCCCGGTACAGCTCCAGGGTGGAGCCGGGCTCGCCGGTCTGCGCCTCGACGCTCAGCTCGCCCCAGCCGTCCGGCTGAGGCAGCCAGCTGCCCCCGTCCCCGAAGCCGTACGACGACCCGGTCCGGGTCCACGGGATCGGCACCCGGCAGCCGTCACGGAAGCCGTCCTGGCCCGCGCCCCGGAAGTACGCCGGGTCCTGGCGCACCTCGTCCGGCAGGTCCACGACGTCCGGAAGACCCAGCTCCTCGCCCTGGTAGATGTAGGCGGAGCCGGGCAGCGCGAGCATCAGCAGGGTCGCGGCCCGGGCCCTGCGCAGGCCCAGTTCCCGGTCGCCGGCCAGGCGGATCTGGGTGCCGAGGCCGGGCGGGTTGGCGAAGCGGGTGGCGTGCCGGGTCACGTCGTGGTTGGACAGCACCCAGGTGGCGGGGGCGCCGACCGGACGCATGGCGTCCAGGGTGCGGTCGATGACCTCGCGCATCTGCGCCGCGTCCCAGTGGGTGCTGAGGTACTGGAAGTTGAAGGCCTGGTGCAGCTCGTCCGGGCGGACGTAGTTCGCGGTCCGCTCGATGGTCGGGGTCCACGCCTCTGCGACGAAGATCCGCTCCCCCGCGTACTCGTCGAGGATCAGGCGCCACTGCCGGTAGATCTCGTGCACCCCGTCCTGGTCGAAGAACGGCATGACATCGTTGCCCAGCAGCTTCACCTGGTCGTGGGATCCAAGGTCGGGAAGCCCCTCCGCCTTCACCAGACCATGGGCGACATCGATCCGGAAGCCGTCGACGCCCATGTCCAGCCAGAAGCGCAGGATGGAACGGAACTCGTCGCCGACCGCGGGGTGCTCCCAGTTGAAGTCGGGCTGCTCGGGGGCGAAGAGGTGCAGGTACCACTCACCGTCCGGGACCCGTGTCCACGCCGGGCCGCCGAAGATCGACTCCCAGTCGTTGGGCGGGAGTTCGCCGTTCTTCCCCTTGCCGGGGCGGAAGTGGTAGCGGTCCCGCAGGGGGGAGCCCGGGCCCTCAGCGACGGCCCGCTTGAACCACTCGTGCTGGTCGGAGGAGTGGTTGGGCACGAGGTCGACGATGATCCTCAGGCCCAGCTCGTGGGCGTCGCGGATCAGCGCGTCGGCGTCCAGCAGGTTGCCGAACATCGGGTCGACGGCCCGGTAGTCGGCGACGTCGTAGCCGGCGTCGGCCTGCGGCGAGGCGTAGAAGGGGCTGAGCCACACGGCGTCCACGCCGAGGTCGCGCAGGTACGGCAGACGGGTGCGGACACCTTCCAGGTCGCCCATGCCGTCGCCGTTGCTGTCGGCGAAGCTGCGCGGGTACACCTGGTAGATCACCGCGTCCCGCCACCAGTCGCGACGCTTGGCGACGGCCACGGCGGACGTGGGGGTGGGGGCAGGTGCAGCTGAGTGCTGGCTCATGTCGTCCTTGATGCGTAACAGAGGTGTGGTCATGTGAGGCGTCGGGGTGGGTGACGAGGCGGCCGCGGCACAGCGGGGTCGGATGGGCGCCGCGGCCGCCTCGGGCTTGTGAAGTGCGGTTCGGCAGTGCCCCGAGGGGCGCTGGGTCACCCCTTCGTGCCGCCTGCGGTGAGCCCGGTCACCAGGTTCTTCTGCACGAGGTAGAAGAACGCGGCGGCCGGTATGGCGATCAGAACCGCGGTCGCGGCCATCAGGTTCCGCTGCGCGTCGTGCTCGCTCACGAACGTCTGGAGACCGACGGCGAACGTGTACTTGTCGTCGCTCAGCAGGAACGTCGAAGCGAACGCCACCTCACCGAAGGCCGTGAGGAAGCTGTAGAACGCCGCGACCGCGAGGCCCGGCTTGGCCAGCGGCAGGATCAGCCGCGCGAACGTGCCGAAGGGGGTCAGCCCGTCGACGCGGCCGGCCTCGTCGATCTCGAACGGGATGGTGTCGAAGTAGCCCTTCATCAGCCAGGCGCAGTACGGAACGATCGTGGTGCAGTTGACAAGGATGAGACCAAGGTAGCTGTCGATGAGCTGCAGATCCGAGAGGATCTGGTACATCGGCACGATCAGTACCGCGATCGGGAACATCTGGGTGACGAGCAGCACCCACATCAGCTTCCGGTAGCCGGGGAACCGCATGCGGGAGACCGCGTACCCGGTGGACGCGGCGACGACGACGCCGATCAGCGTCGTGCCGAGCCCCACGATCAGCGTGCTCTTCAGCCAGTGGAAGAAATTGGTGTCCTGGAGGACGAACGCGTAGTTGTCGAGCGCCATCTTGCCCCAGATGCGCCCGGGGTGGAGGTAGTCGTCCTTGTCCGGGCCGAGGGACAGGAAGACCAGCCAGGCGATCGGGAAGAGCGCGGTCAGGCTCGCGCCGATCAGGACGGCGTGCGAGACGAGGGAGGCCGCCCGGCTGCGCTCGTCGCGGCGGCGGACCTTGCGGGGTGCGCCGACGGGTCGCCGCCCGGTGTCCGCGGCGGAGGTCTCGGCGGTGGTCGTACTCATTTCGGACTCCTGCCTCAGATCGCGAGCTGCTGCTCGTTGCGGTTCAGCCAGCGGCGGTAGAAGGACGTGAAGACGATCAGGAGGGACAGGAGCAGGATTCCGTAGGCGGCGGACTGGGCGTAGTCGCGCGGCTGCTGCCCGAAGCCCAGCTGGTAGGCCCAGGTCACGAGGATCTGGGCGTCCGGGGCGGTGTTGCCGAACAGCAGGAAGATGATGGCGAACTGGTTGAAGGTCCAGATCACGCCGAGGAGCACGACCGTGGTGCTGACGGACCGCAGGCCGGGCAGGGTGACGTACCGGAACCGCTGCCAGGCGTTCGCGCCGTCCATCTCGGACGCCTCGTACAGGCTCGCGTCGATCGACTGGAGTCCGCCGAGCAGCGAGACCATCATGAACGGCACACCGCACCAGGTGTTGACCATGATCGCGGCGAACCGCTGCCAGAAGGTGTCCTCCAGCCACAGCGGCGTCGGCAGGTGCAGGAAGTCCAGGCCGGAGTTGATGATGCCGCCGTCGGCGAGCATGAACCGCCAGCCGAACACGGTGACGAAGGTCGGCACGGCCCAGGGCAGCACCAGGATCAGCCGGTAGAGGGTGCGCCCGCGCAGCTTCTGGTTCAGCAGCAGCGCCAGCCCGAGGCCGATGCCGTAGTGCAGGGCGACGCAGGCCGCCGTCCAGAAGACCGTCCACAGGACGTGCGACCAGAAGCGGTCGTACGACGTCGGGCCCCACAGGATGTCGGCGTAGTTGTCCAGGCCGATGAACTGGTAGGTGGCGTCGATGTGGTTGACGCCGATCGTACGGGCGGTGTTGAGGCTGGTGGCGTCGGTGAGGGTGAGGTACAGGCCGTACGCCAGCGGGTACAGCACGAGGACGCCGAGGACGATCGCCACCGGGGCGATCATCGCGTAGGCGTACCAGTGCTTGTGGAAGCCGTTCTTCAGCCGCCTGCCCGGCCCGGGCCGCGGTTCCCGCTCACCGCGCCGCTTGCCGGTCGCTCGGTCGATGACGACGGTCATGGTTCGACACCTTCTGGAGGTTCAAGGAGTTCAAGGGGAGCTGCCCAGACACAGGCGCGGGCCGGTGGCCGCCGGACCCCCTCCCCCATGACCGGGGGATCCGGCGGCCACGCGGCGGTCACTTGGAGAAGTCCGGCACCAGCTTGGTGATGGCGGTCTCGGCGTCACCGAGGCCCTTGTCCAGGGACTCCTTGCCGCCCGCGATCTCGATCAGCTCGTCGTCGAGCGGACCCCACAGGGAGCTGTACTCGGGCAGCGCCGGGCGCGGCTGGGCGGAGGACAGCACGCCCTGGTAGCCGGCGATGCCGGGGTCGGCCTTGACCTTCGCGGTGTAGGCGTCCTCGCGGGTGGGGAGCGTGGAGTTCTTCAGCGCGATGGTCTCCTGCGCCTTCGCCGAGGTCATGAACTTCACGAACTTCAGCGAGGCCTCCTGGTGGGCCTTGTCCGAGCCCGCGTACACGGAGAGGTTGTGGCCGCCGGTCGGGGCGCCCGCCTTGCCGGTGGAGCCGGCCGGGACGGTGGCGATGCCGAGGTTGTCCTTGTCCTTGAAGGCGGAGCCCTTGTAGAAGTTGGTGATCTCCCACGGGCCCTGGATGATCGAGGCGACCTTGCCGCTGACGAACGCCTCCTGGATGTGGGCGTAGGCGTCGGCGGTGGTGTCGGCCTTGTGCAGGCCCTTGCCGGAGAAGAGGCTCCGCCAGGTGCCGTAGGCCTTCTTGGCCGCGGGCGAGGTGACGGTGATCTTCTTGGCGTCGACGTCGACGGTGTCGGTGCCCTCGCCGTAGAGGAAGGACTGGGCGTAGTAGGCCTGGGTGGAGCCCCAGTAGCCGTCGACGCCGGTCTTGTCCTTGATGGTGGCGGCGGCCTTCTTCAGGTCGTCCCAGGTCTTGGGGGCCTCGACGCCGGCCTTCTCGAACAGGGCCTTGTTGTAGACGAGGGCGAGGGTGTCCGTGGTGAAGGGGACGCCGTAGGTCTTGCCCTCGTACTTGGCCTGCTCGATCAGGCTGGGCTGGAACTTGTCCTGCTCGGCGAGGGCCTCGGTGCCGTCCAGCGGCGCGAAGAAGCCCTTCTTGGCGAAGGCGGGGGTCCAGCCGACCTCGGAGCGCAGCACGTCGGGGGCGCCCTTGGAACCGGCGGCGGTGTCGAACTTGTTCTGCGCCTGGTCGAAGGGGACGTTGACGTAGTTGACCTTGATGTCCTTGTTGGCGGCCTCGAACTCCTTGACCAGGGCCTGGTAGGTCGGCGCCTCGTTGGTGGCGTTGGAGGTGTCCCACCAGGTGATGGTGACCGGGCCGTCGGCCTCGTCGCCGCTGTCGCTTCCGCCGCACGCCGTCGCCGCCAGGGCGAGGGACGCCACCAGCGCGGTGGCCGCTATGCCACGCCGCATGAGTTCTCCTTGAGGGTGAAAGCCCGTTCGTGCTGCCGACTGCGCCGTTGGCGGCCGGGCGTCGGTGAGATTAGCCGCGCTGCAACGAGTTGCGAAAGACCTTGCAGCAAAAAGTTGCAAGCGGTGCGGATGGTTATCCCGCCGTGACCTCGCTCCGGCCCCTGCGGAGCCGGGATTTCCGGCTGTTCGGCGGGGAGTCGGACAGTTGTGCAAGACTCTGCAAGCACTTGCCATCCGTTGCCGGCGGGGGAATCATCCGTTGCGGATCGGACGCCGACCACGACTTCGAGGGACCGCGATGACCAAGCAACCCGCAGCGGGCCGTGCGCCGGCCCGCACCAGGCGTCCCGTCGGTGTGCAAGCAGAACCCCGGCCGCTACAGTCCGGTGCTGTGACCACACGGCTTGCCGACATCGCTGCTCAGGCGGGGGTGAGCGAAGCGACCGTCAGCCGCGTCCTCAACGGGAAGCCGGGCGTCGCCGCCACCACCCGCCAGTCCGTGCTGGCCGCCCTCGACGTGCTGGGCTACGAACGCCCGGTGCGGCTGCGCCAGCGCAGCGAGGGCCTGGTGGGCCTGATCACCCCGGAGCTGGAGAACCCGATCTTCCCGGCCCTGGCCCAGGTCATCGGCCAGGCCCTGACCCGGCAGGGCTACACGCCGGTGCTGGCCACCCAGACGCCGGGCGGCTCGACCGAGGACGAGCTGACCGAGATGCTCGTGGACCGCGGGGTCGCCGGCATCATCTACGTCTCCGGGCTGCACGCGGACACCACCGCCGACATGCAGCGCTACGACCGGCTGCGCGCGCAGGGCGTGCCGTATGTGCTGGTCGACGGCTTCTCGCCGAAGGTGCAGGCGCCGTTCATCTCCCCCGACGACCGCGCGGCGATGAACCTCGCGGTGACGCACCTGGTGTCCCTGGGGCACACGCGGATCGGTCTGGCCCTGGGGCCCAAGCGGTTCGTGCCCGTGCAGCGCAAGATCGAGGGGTTCGTGCGCACCATGCAGGACCAGTTGGGCCTGGGCGCCGAGACCGTCGAGAGGGAGCTGGTCCAGCACTCCCTCTACACCCTGGAGGGCGGGCAGGCCGCGGCCACGGCGCTGATCGAGCAGAACTGCACGGCCGTGGTGTGCGCCAGCGACATGATGGCGCTGGGCGCGATCAGGGCGGCGCGGCAGCGTGGCCTGGAGGTGCCGAAGGACATCTCCGTGGTCGGCTTCGACGACTCGCCGCTGATCGCCTTCACCGACCCGCCGCTGACCACGATCCGCAAGCCGGTCCCGGCGATGGGCCAGGCGGCGGTCCGCACGCTGCTGGAGGAGATCGGCGGGACGCCCGCGCCCCACAGCGAGTTCGTGTTCATGCCGGAACTGGTGGTGCGCGGCTCGACCGCTTCGGCCCCCGGGGACCGTGCTCGCCCCTGAGGCGGTCGGCTGGATTTCGCCCTAGAACATGCGGTCCGCACCACAGCGGAGGATGATCGGGGGGACAGGGCTTTTCTGGCAGACTTTGTGCCTATGGGTGACACCACCGTGACGACGCTGGACGGCCGGGAAGCGGCCGTTCCGGATCCCGTCGCGGCCGATCCGGGGCAGGGTCTCCTCCCCCGGCTGCGCACCCCTCGCCGGCCCCGGTTCTGGTTCGAGATCCTGCTGATCGCGGTGAGTTACTGGGTGTACTCACTCGTCCGCAACGCCGTGCCCGAGCAGAGGACCGAGGCGCTGCGCAACGCCGACTGGATCTGGCAGGCCGAGCAGCAGCTCGGCATCGCGGTCGAGGAGTCGGTCAACCACGCCGTGAACTCGGTGACTTGGCTGATCATCGGCATGAACTACTACTACGCGACGCTGCACTTCGTGGTGACGCTGGGTGTGCTCGTGTGGCTGTACCGTCGCCATCCCGGCCGGTACGCGGCGACCCGCCTGGTGCTGTTCGGGACGACCGCCGTCGCCCTGGTCGGTTACTACCTGTATCCGCTGGCGCCGCCGCGGTTGATGAACGGCGGCGATTTCATCGACACCGTCATGGTCCACCAGACCTGGGGATCGATGGCGTCCGGCGACCTGAAGCACATGTCCAACCAGTACGCCGCGATGCCGTCGATGCACATCGGCTGGTCCATGTGGTGCGGCCTGACGATCTTCGCCCTGGCGACGATCCCCTGGGTGCGGGTGCTGGGCCTGCTGTACCCGGCGCTGACCCTGGTCGTCATCGTCGCCACGGCGAACCACTTCTGGCTGGATGCGGTCGGTGGCGTGCTCTGCCTGGCCTTCGGGTTCACGGTGGCGGGGGTCTGGTACGGGAGGCATCCGTACGCACTGCCGAGGGACGTGCCGAGGCAGCGCCCCGGTACGTCACGGCCGCCGCGCGAACCGGTGACGCCCGCCAAGGCCTGACCCACTTCCACGGCGGCGGTCCCCCCACGGCTGCACCGCCACCGGACGCGCCGCGCCCGAGGCCGCGGCCGTTCGCGCGGCCGACACCGGCGGCACCCGGCCACGTCGACGGCGGCCTGCCCGGCGGCGGGACAGCCACGCCGGCGGGCGGCCCGGGGAGCCGCCGTGCTTCACGAACCGGGTGGCCTCCACCAAGGACTGACCCACTCCCGCAGCGGTGGTGCCCACCGACCCCACCGCCACCCGACACGCGGGCCCGAGCGCACCACCGTCCGCACGGCCGGCACCGGCGGCACGCCCATCCGCGCCGACGGCGGCCTGCCCCGGCGGCGGGACCCCCAGCGCCGACGGGCGGCCCGCCCGGCTGCCCGGGGAGCCCGTCCTCGCGCGGGCCCGAGGGCGCCGCCGCCCGGCCGCTTCCGCGGCGGCCCGCACGGCCGTGGGACCGCCGCCGACGAAAGGCGGCCCAGCCCGGCTGTTGCGGGAGCCGCCCGTGCCTCACGAACCCGGTGGCCTCCACCAAGGACCGACCGACCCCCGCAGCGGTGGTGCCCACCGACCCCAGCGCCACCCGACACGCGAGCCCGAGCACACCACCGTGGCGCCGCCGACACCGGCGGCACGCCCGGCCACGTCGACGGCGGACTGCGCGGCGGTGGGACCCCGCGCCGACGGGCGGCCCGGCGCGGCTGCTCGGGAGCCGTGCCCGAGGGCGCCGCCGTCCGGCCGCTTCCGCGGCGGCCTGCACGGCCGTGGGGCCTCCGCAGGCGACGGGCGGCCCGGCTGCTCCGGAGCCGCCTGTCTCACTCCTCCCGGTGCACCACGTGCCCCCCGGTCACCGTCAGTCGCACCGGCGCCTGCGCCACCTCGTCCGGTGGAGCGGTCACCGGGTCCAGCCCCAGCGCAGTCAGGTCGGCCCGGAGGCCGGGAGCGATGCGTCCGGTCGCGTCGGACTCCCCCGCCGCCAGCGCCGCATGGCTCGTGCAGCCCTCCAGTGCCTCAAGGCCGGTGAGCCCGGCGCGTGCCGAGGCCGCGCCCCTCGGTGCGCGGGCCGTGGCGAGCACGGCGCGGGCGTCGTAGTGGGCGATCGGCCAGTCCGAACCGAGGGCCACCACCGCGCCGGCGTCCCGCAGGTCCCGCAGCCGCCAGGCCCGGCCGGCCCGCCCGGGGCCCAGCCGCCGGGACCACTCGTCGGTGCCGTCGGCCCGGGTGTACGCGGTGTGCGGCGGCTGCATGGACGCCGCCACTCCCAGCCTCGCGAACCGCGGCAGCAGCTCGTCCGGCACGGTCTCGATGTGCTCGACGCGGTGCGCCCCCCGCCCGCCCGGCCCCAGCCCTTCCACCACGTCCAGCACGTGCCGTACCGCCGCGTCCCCGATGGCGTGCGTGGCCGTGCGCACACCGGCCGCGTGCAGGTGCCGTACGGCGGCGGCGTACGCCTGAGGGTCGGGCCAGAACGCGTCCGTGCCCTGGCCGTGGCAGTCGGCGTGCTCAAGCCAGGCCGTGCCGCCCTCGACGGTGCCGTCCATGAAGAACTTGACCCCGCCGGTCCGCCAGTGCCGGCCGCCCCGGCCCTGCACGGCGACCAGCTCGTCCAGGGCGGTCCGGTCCGCGCCCGGCATGCACCAGGGCGCGAACCGCAGCCGCACCGGCAGCACCATCTCCGCGGCCACGGAGCCGATCAGCTCCGGGTCGCCGGCGTCCATGACGTGCGCCCCGGTCAGCCCGGTCGCGGCCATGGCGGACAGCAGCTCCACCAGGCGCGCCCGGCGAGCGGCGTACGACGGCCGGGGAGCGACCTCGGCCACCAGGCCCATCGCCGCGTGCTCGACGAGATGCCCGGTGGGCCGGGCCGAGGCGTCGCAGACGACCTCCGAGCGCTGGGCGAAGCCCCGGGGGCCGTGCACGCCGGCCGCGACGAGGGCCGGGCCGGTCGCGAGGGCGGAGTGGCCGTCGTAGAGGCGCAGGAAGGCGGGTGTGCCGTCCAGGACGTCCTCGATCAGGTCCCGGTGGACGGGGCGGCCCTCGAAGGCGTTGTGGTCGAGGCCGAAGCCGGTCACCCACCCGTCGGTGCGCGCCGCGTCCGCGAGGGCGGCCCGCAGCCCCGCCAGGTCCGTCACGCCCGACAGGTCCGTCCCGGTCGCCATGTCCAGCCCCCACACGGGGTGGCTGTGCGCGTCGACGAGTCCGGGCACCAGGTGCGCCCCGCCCAGGTGGACGACCTCGGTGCCCGGGCCGCACCAGTCGCGTACGTCCGTCTCGTCGCCCACCGCCGCGATCAGCCCGTCGCGCACGGCGACGGACGTGGCGTACGGGCGGTCCGGGTCGAGGGTGCGGACCTTGGCGCCGGCGAGGACCAGATCGGCGGTCGGCATGTGAGGAACTCCCTTGCAGAGCTGAACTATTCGGCGGGCTCGGCTGCGAACTCGGCGTAGACCCGAGGGCGCTTCCTGCGCAGGCACCAGGCGAGGGCGAGGCCCGCGGCGAACACGGCGGGGGCCGTGACGACGAGGACGGTGTTCACGGTCGGGGACGCCCCGGTGAACAGGTCGATGTGGTTCACCACCAGCACGATGGCCGTCGCGAGCAGTACGGCGGCGGCCACGGGCGCCACGACCGTGCGCAGCACGCCCTCCTGGTGGCGCACCCGGCGGAAGTAGCAGGGCACGGCGATCGCGGCGAGCAGCTGGAGCAGGAACAGGCCGATCATCCCCGGGGTGTTGACCCACAGCAGCAGCTGCCCGTACGGGTCGGCGCCGGCCGCCGCGAAGGCCAGGACGACGACCGTGCCGAGGACCGTCTGGGCGAGGCCGGCCACGTACGGGGAGCCGTGCCGCGGGTGGATGCGGCCCAGCGCCTTGGGCAGCACGCCCTCCTCGGCGAGGGCGAGGGCGTACCGGTTGATGGCGTTGTGGAAGGCGAGCAGCGAGGCGAGGACGCTGGTGACGATGAAGACGTGCATCAGGTCGGCCGCCCAGCCGCCCACGTAGGTGGTGATGGCGGTGAAGAACAGCTCGCCGGGGTTCTTGCCGGCGGCTCCGGCGATCTCTGCGTCGCCGAAGGCCTGGATGACGGTCCAGACGATGAACGCGTAGAACAGCCCGAGGAATCCGACGGCCAGGTAGGTCGCGCGCGGCACGGTGCGCTGCGGGTCGCGGGCCTCGCGGCGGTAGATGACGGTCGACTCGAAGCCGGTGAACGCGGCGAAGGCGAACGCGAGGACGGCGGCCGTGCCGGGGACCAGGACGTTGCCGGGCTCGAAGGAGGCGAGGGACAGCCCGTGCGCGCCGCCCTTGATCAGGACTCCGCCCGCGAGGAGGACGAGGATGCCGGTCTCGGCGACGAGCAGGACGCCGAGCACCTTGGCGCCGAAGTCGATGGAGCGGTAGCCGCCGTAGCCGATGAGCAGCAGGCCCGCGAGGGAGATCGGCAGCCAGGGGAGGTCGGCGCCGAACAGGGCGTGTGCGGTGTCCTGGGTGGCGGAGCCGAGGAGGCCGTAGACGCCGATCTCCATGCCGTTGTAGCCGACCAGGGCCAGCAGGGCGGCCCCGATGCCGACGGGGCGGCCCAGTCCGCGGGTGATGTACGCGTAGAAGGCGCCGCCGCTCCTGACGTGGCGGCTCATGGTGGTGAAGCCGACGGCGAAGACGGCGAGCGTGAGACCGGCCAGGAGATAGCCGACGGGGGCGCCGACGCCGCCCAGCAGGATCGCGAGGGGGGCGACTCCGGCCATGACGGTGAGCGGGGCGGCGGCGGAGACGACGAAGAAGGCGATGTCGGCGGTGCCGAGGGAGCCGGAGCGCAGGGTCGCCGTGGCGGGCGGGGTGCGCTCCCCTGAGGTGGTGACGGACATGGGGCAAGCCCTTCGAGCGGCGGACGGGAGGGAATCCGGGCGTGGAGGGAATCGGGGCGTGGGGGGAGTCCGTGCGTGCGGGATCGCCGCGGTAAATCTAAAGGCTTTCGGTTTTGGCAATGTAGCCTCTACCTCGGCATCCGGGAAGACCTCAGGGGGACCACCGACCATGGGACGGCCGCGCACACCGCTCCTCGACCGCGAGCGCATCGCGACGACGGCGCTCGAAATCGTCGACGAGCGCGGCGACTTCAGCGTGCCGCAGGTGGCCAAGCGGCTGGGCGCGCAGACCGGCTCGGTGTACCACCACGTGGACGGCCGGGACGGCATCGTGGAGTTGCTGCGCGAGCGGGTGGCGGCGGCGATCGACCCGGCGACCCTGGATCTGCGTCCCTGGGACACGGCCCTGGAGGCCTGGGCCCGCTCCTACCGCGCCGCGTTCGCCGCGCATCCCAAGGCGATCCCGCTGCTGATGACGTCCCCCGTGCGGGCCCCGCGCGTGCTGGAGCAGTACGAGCGGGCGGTGACGCTGCTGCTCGACGCGGGCTTCGCCCCGGCCGATGTGATGCCCCTGATCACCGCCCTGGAGAACCTGGTCCTCGGCTCGGCCCTGGACCTCGCGGCCCCCGAGACGATGTGGGAACTGACCGCCTCGGCACCGACCCCACGGCTGGCCGAGGCACTGTCGGCGGCGACCGAGGGCCGGGCGGACCGGGCGTTCGAGGTGGGGCTGACGGGCCTCATGAACCACGCGAGGGAGGTGCGGGCCGGTACGGGCCGGGGCCAGGGGGCGGGGGGCGGGCCCGTAGCCCCCTAGCGCTCCGCCGACCCGTAGAACAGCTCGTCCACCACGGCCCGGGCCCTGCGGGCCGTCCGCCGGTACGCGTCGAGCATGTCGCCGGCATGGCCGGGTCCGTAGCCCAGGTAGCGGCCGACGGCGGCGAGTTCACGGGGCTCCGTGGGGAACGTGTCGCCCGCCCGGCCGCGCACCAGCATGACCGCGTTGCGCACGCGGGTCGCGAGGACCCAGGCCTCGTCCAGGATCGCCGCGTCCTCGTCCGTGATGAGACCGGCCGTACGGGCGGCGGCCAGGGCCTGACGCGTCCGGGTCGTGCGCAGGCCCGGCTCGGCCGCGCCGTGCCGCAGTTGCAGCAGCTGCACCGTCCACTCCACGTCGGACAGACCGCCCGGCCCGAGCTTGGCGTGCAGCTTGGGATCGGCACCCCGCGGCAGCCGCTCGGACTCCATACGGGCCTTCAGCCGCCGGATCTCGCGCACGGCCTCGTCGGCGAGTCCGTCCGCCGGGTAGCGCAGCGGGTCGATCAGCTCGATGAACCGGCGGCCCAGGTCCTCGTCCCCGGCGACGGGTTCGGCCCGCAGCAGCGCGTGCGACTCCCAGGTCAGGGCCCACCGGCGGTAATACGCCTCGTACGACGTGAGGGTCCGCACGAGCGGGCCCGACTTGCCCTCCGGGCGCAGGTCCGCATCGATGAGCAGGGGCGGGTCGGCGCTGGGGATCTGGAGCAGCCGGCGCATCTCGGAGACGACCTTGTTGGCGGCCTGGGAGGCCTCCCGCTCGTCGACGCCGTCGCGCGGCTCGTGCACGAACAGCACGTCCGCGTCGGAGCCGTAGCCCAGTTCGTGTCCGCCGAAGCGTCCCATCCCTATGATCGCGAACCGGGTGGGCAGGCTGTCCCCCCACCCGTCGCGCACGACCGCGCGGAGCGTGCCGGCGAGGGTCGCGGCCGTCAGGTCCGACACCGCGCCGCCGACCCGGTCCACCAGGGCGCCCGGGTCGGCCTCGGCGGCCTGCTCCTCGGTGCCGTAGGAGCCGACGATGTCGGCGGCGGCCGTCCGGAACAGCTCGCGGCGGCGCACCCCGCGGGCGGCCGTGACCGCCTGGGCGGCGCCGTCGGCCCGGTTCACGGCGGCGAGTATCTCCTGCTCCAGATGGGCCCGGGAGCGCGGTTCGAGGCCGCCGCCGTCCCCGTCGCCGAGGAGCGCCACCGCCTCCGGAGCGCGCATCAGCAGGTCGGGCGCGAGCCGGCCGGCGGACAGTACGCGGGCGAGGTTCTGCGCGGCGGCGCCCTCGTCCCGCAGCAGCCGCAGGTACCAGGGCGTCTTGCCGAGCGCGTCCGACACCTTGCGGAAGTTGAGCAGACCCGCGTCCGGGTCGGCCGAGTCGGCGAACCAGCCCAGCAGGACGGGCAGCAGGGTGCGCTGGATGGCGGCCTTGCGGGTGACGCCCGACGCCAGTGCCTCCAGGTGGCGCAGGGCGGAGGCCGGGTCGGCGTAACCGAGGGCGACCATGCGCTCCCGGGCCGCCTCGGCGCTCAACCGGGCCTCGCCGGTGGCGAGTTGGGCGACCGCGTCGAGCAGCGGCCGGTAGAACAGCTTCTCGTGCAGCCGGCGTACGACGCCTGCGTGCCGCTTCCACTCGCGAAGCAGCTCGGCGACCGGGTCGGTGCGCAGGCCGAGGGAGCGGCCGATGCGGCGCAGCTCGGCCTCGTCCTCGGGCACGAGGTGGGTGCGCCGTAGCCGGAACAGCTGGATCCGGTGCTCCATGGAGCGCAGGAAGCGGTAGGCCTCGTCGAGCTGGGCGGCGTCGGCCCGGCCGACGTACCCGCCGGCGGCGAGGGCCTTCAGCGCGTCGAGGGTGGTGCCGCTGCGCAGCGAGGTGTCGGTCCGGCCGTGCACCAGCTGGAGCAGCTGCACGGCGAACTCGACGTCCCTGAGGCCGCCCGGGCCCAGCTTCAGCTGGCGGTCGACCTCGGCGACGGGGATGTTCTCCACGACCCGGCGGCGCATCTTCTGCACGTCGGGGACGAAGTTCTCGCGCTCGGCGGCCTTCCACACCAGGGGCTGGACGGCGGCGACGTACTCCTCGCCGAGGTCGAGGTCGCCGGCCACCGGCCGGGCCTTGAGCAGGGCCTGGAACTCCCAGGTCTTGGCCCAGCGCTGGTAGTAGGCGAGGTGGCTGGAGAGGGTCCGCACGAGCGGACCGTTCCTGCCCTCGGGCCGGAGGTTGGCGTCCACGGGCCAGATGGACCCCTCGACCGTCGTCTCCGAGCAGATCCGCATCATGTGCGAGGCGAGCCGGGTCGCGGCGCGGACGGCCTTGGTCTCGTCGGCTCCCTCGACGGCCTCGCCGACGAAGATGACGTCCACGTCGGAGACGTAGTTCAGCTCGTGGCCGCCGCACTTGCCCATCGCGATGACGGCGAGCCGGCACAGGGCGACGTCCTCGGGCGCGGCCTCCCCGGCGAGACGGAGGGCGGCCCGCAGCGTGGCGGTGGCCAGGTCGGCGAGCTCGGCGGCGGACTCGGCGACACCGGTGGTGCCGCACACGTCCCGTGCGGCGATGGACAGCAGGCAGCGCCGGTAGGCGACGCGCAGCGAGACGGGGTCGGTCGCCTCCGCGAGACCGGCCTCGAACTCCTCCACCCCGGGGTGCAGGTCGTGCGCCTCGTACATGACGAGCGCCTGCCAGTCGTCCGGGTGCCGGGTGAGGTGGTCGGCGAGGGCGGTGGAGGCGCCGAGCACACCGAGCAGGCGGTCGCGCAGCGGCTTGGACGAGATCAGCGTGTCGAGCAGCTCCCGGCGGGCGCCGGGCTCCGGCTGGGCCTCCAGCAGCCGGACCAGTCCGAGCAGCGCGAGATCGGGGTCGGCGGTCGCGCCCAGGGCGTCCAGCAGCACCGGGTCGTCGCGCAGGGGCGCGAGCTCGGCGCTGTCCAGGAGCCGCTCGGCGGCGGAGGCGTCGGTGAAGCCGTGCCGCAGCAGCCGCGTGAAGGTACTGCTCCTGCGCCCCGGCGCCGCCGTCATCCGGGCCTCCCTCACACTCTTCCTCGGACCTGCATCGGATCAAGGTCGTACGGCTTGAGCCTAACCGCAGAGCCCGGGGGAAGCTCCGATGAGTTCGGTGGGCGGACGGGGTCTGCACCTGTGAAGCCACAAGGCCGGGAGGACGCTCATGACCACCACGCACCCCGAGGAAACCCGTCTGGACCGCCGCTACAGCGACGAGAGGGCCACCGCGACCGACTGGCCGGAGGCCGAGGCGCGGCTCACGGCCGCCGAACTGTTCTGGATCACGACGGTGCGCCCCGACGGCCGCCCGCACGTCACCCCGCTGCCGGCGGTCTGGTCGGACGGCGCCCTGCACTTCTGCACGGGCCCGGAGGAACGCAAGGCCAGGAACCTCGCCGGGAATCCGCACGTCGTGCTGACCACCGGCACGAACACCTGGAACGAGGGCTACGACCTGGTGGTCGAGGGCGAGGCGACGCGCGTGACCGACGACGGGCGGCTACGCGAACTGGCCGCCGCGTGGGAGGCGAAGTACGGCAGTTTCTGGCACTACGAGGTACGGGAGGGCTATTTCCACCACGGCGCGGGACACGCGGCCGTCTACTCGGTGGCGCCACGGACGGTTTTCGGCTTCGGTAAGGGAGAGCCGTTCAGCCAGACGAGGTGGCGGTTCGCCTGATGCCTGACGAAGGAGTCACGCCATGGACTTCACGCTCGAAGTCATCCCGCTGCCCGTGACCGACATCGACCGCGCCCGGGACTTCTACCGGGACAAGGTCGGCTTCCACGTGGACATCGACCAGGAGGTCATGCCCGGGATGCGGATCGTCCAGCTGACGCCTCCAGGCTCCGGCTGTTCGATCGCCCTGGGCGACTCGATCTGGGAGATGACCCCCGGCCCCACCCCGGCCCCCGGCTCCTACCAGGGCCTGCAGCTGTGCGTCGCCGACATCAAGGCGGCCCACGCGGAACTCGTCGAACGCGGCCTCGACGTCTCGGAACCGGTCCAGTACGCCCCCGACGACGGCGCCACGTTCATGCACTTCCAGGACCCGGACGGCAACGGCTGGGCGGTCCAGGAGTACCGGCGGCGGGCGACGGAGCCGCTGCACGAGCTGCTGGCGAAGCTGAAGCGGCAGCAGGAGGGCTGATCCCCGGGAGGGGTCCCGGCCGGTCCCCCTACGCTCGCCGGCATGGTCTACGTCGACTTGCCCGAGATCGGGCTGGAGGGCGAGTGGTCGGTGAGCGACGGGGAACGGACCCTGGCCGCACGCCTGCTGCCGATGCTCCCGGCCGCGCCCCCACCCGGAGCCGACGGGCCCGTCCGGTGGGGCGTCGTCGACACCGCCCTGCGGACGGTGCTGGAGGTGATCCGTGACAACGGCGACCTGCTGTTCGCGGACGCGGCAGCGGTGACGAGCCGGCCGGGCGGCGTGAAGATGATCGACATGCCGTTCGCCATCGGCAGGCTGTTCAACGAGATCGACACCTACCACCGGTTGTGGCTGTCCCGAGGCACGGCGGCCGGCAACGAGTACCTGGACTCGTGCGTCGAGCGACTGGAACCGGAGGTGGCGGAGCTGCGGCGGGTGCTGGCGGAGGCCGCGCAAGCGTAGGGGCGCGGTGTACCGAGGCCGACGGTCCACGACCGCCGGCCTCGGCCCCGCCCCAGCGGGAAACCCGACAGGGCTTACAGCGCCGGCAGGTTCTTCCGCAGCTCGAACGCCGTGACCTCCGAGCGGTACTCCTCCCACTCCTGCCGCTTGTTGCGCAGGAAGAAGTCGAAGACGTGCTCGCCGAGGGTCTCGGCGACCAGGTCGCTGCGCTCCATCAGGGTCAGGGCCTCGCCGAGGTTCTGGGGGAGCGGCTCGATGCCCATCGCGCGGCGCTCCGCGTCGGAGAGGGCCCAGACGTCGTCCTCGGCGCCCGGCGGGAGCTCGTAGCCCTCCTCGATGCCCTTCAGGCCGGCGGCCAGGAGGACGGCGTAGGACAGGTAGGGGTTGGCGCCGGAGTCCAGGGAGCGGACCTCGACGCGGGCCGAGCCCGTCTTGCCGGGCTTGTACATCGGGACGCGGACCAGCGCCGAGCGGTTGTTGTGGCCCCAGCAGATGTACGACGGGGCCTCGCCGCCCGCGCCCGCCGTGCGCTCCGCGCCGCCCCAGATGCGCTTGTAGGAGTTCACCCACTGGTTGGTGACCGCGGAGATCTCCGCCGCGTGCCGCAGCAGGCCGGCGATGAAGGAGCGGCCCACCTTCGAGAGCTGGTACTCCGAGCCCGACTCGTAGAAGGCGTTGCGGTCGCCCTCGAAGAGGGAGAGGTGCGTGTGCATGCCGCTGCCGGGGTGCTCGGAGAACGGCTTCGGCATGAACGTGGCCTGCACGCCCTGCTCCAGCGCCACCTGCTTCATGACCAGGCGGAACGTCATGACGTTGTCGGCCGTGGAGAGCGCGTCGGCGTAGCGCAGGTCGATCTCCTGCTGGCCCGGCGCGCCCTCGTGGTGCGAGAACTCGACGGAGATGCCCATCGACTCCAGCATGGTGATCGCCTGGCGGCGGAAGTCCATGCCGACGTTGGTCGGGGTGTGGTCGAAGTAGCCGGAGTTGTCGGCGGGCGTCGGACGGCTGCCGTCCAGCGGCCGGTCCTTCAGCAGGAAGAACTCGATCTCCGGGTGCGTGTAGAACGTGAAGCCCAGGTCGGAGGCGCGGGCCAGGGCGCGCTTGAGCACGTAGCGCGGGTCGGCGAAGGACGGGGAGCCGTCCGGCATGAGGATGTCGCAGAACATCCGGGCCGTGCCCGGGGCCTCCGCGCGCCAGGGCAGGATCTGGAAGGTCGACGGGTCCGGCTTGGCGATCATGTCGGACTCGTAGACCCGGGCGAAGCCCTCGATGGCGGAGCCGTCGAAGCCGATGCCCTCGTCGAAGGCCTGTTCCAGTTCGGCCGGGGCCACGGCGACGGACTTGAGGAAGCCCAGCACGTCCGTGAACCACAGGCGTACGAACCGGATGTCGCGCTCCTCCAACGTCCGGAGCACGAACTCCTGCTGCTTGTCCATCTTCCGCTTCCCCATCCTTGCTGGTCAGGCCGCCTTCTCTTCCGTACCACGGGAGGCGGTCGGGCACCTGAGCATCCCACCACACCACCATTTCGTACGCGTTGCGCACCATGATCGCCCGGCCGGCCCGGGACCGAACGCCTCACGTACGGCGGGTGAACTGCTCTTCCGCCCATAGTGCCTGCTCGCACCGACATCCGTAACGGCCGGTCCCCACCGGCACCCCACCCTCTTAATTTGCATTTCAGATGCAACTTTAAATACCGTGCGCGGCAGTCGAGTCCCGAGGAGTCCCGATGCTGTCCGAGCAGTCCGCCGCCACCGTCCGCGCCACCCTCCCTGCCGTCGGCGCGGCCCTCGGCACGATCACCGAGCGCTTCTACGCCGGGCTGTTCACGGCCCACCCCGAGCTGCTGAACGACCTGTTCAACCGGGGCAACCAGGCCGCCGGCACGCAGCGCCAGGCGCTCGCCGGATCCGTCGCCGCCTTCGCGACGCACCTGCTGGACCACCCGGAACAGCGGCCGGACGCGATGCTGCACCGCATCGCCCACAAGCACGCCTCCCTCGGCATCACGCCCGAGCAGTACGACATCGTCCACGAGCACCTGTTCACCGCCATCGCCGGCGTGCTCGGCGACGCCGTCACGCCCGAGGTCGCCGCCGCCTGGGACGAGGTCTACTGGCTGATGGCGAACGCCCTCATCGCCGTCGAGAAGCGGCTCCGGGAAGAGCGGGGCGGACACGCCTGGCGGGCCTGGGAGGTCGTCGAGCGCGTCGCCGAGACCGACGACGTCGCCACGTTCCGGCTGCGGCCCGCGGGCGGCGGTCCGGTGCGGGACTTCCTCGCGGGCCAGTACGTCTCCGTCCGCGTGGCCCTCCCGGACGGCGCCCGCCAGATACGGCAGTACAGCCTCTCCGGGGCGCCCGCCCCGGACCTGAGGCAGATCAGCGTGAAGCGCGTGCACGGCGAGGGCGCCCCCGACGGCGAGGTCTCGAACCACCTCCACGCGCGCGTGGAGGTGGGTGACGTCCTGGAGCTGTCCGAGCCCTACGGCGACCTCGTCCTGGACGCCGGCCCCGACACCCCGCTGCTGCTGGCCTCGGCGGGCATCGGCGTGACCCCCATGACCGCGATGCTGGCCCACCTGGCGGGCTCGGGGCACCGCGCCCCGGTCACCGTCGTGCACGGCGACCGCTCACCCGCCACCCACGCCCTGCGCACCGACCACGAGGCCTACGCCGCCAAGCTGCCCGCGGCGGCCGTCCACTTCTGGTACGAGCGGGACGCCCCGGCGGGCACCCGCTCCGGCCTGGTCGACCTCGCCGAGGTTCCGGTCGAGCGGGGCACGCGCGCGTACCTGTGCGGACCGCTGCCCTTCATGCGGGCGGTACGGGCCCAGCTGATCGGCAAGGGCGTGGCACCGGCCGACATCCACTACGAGGTGTTCGGGCCGGACCTGTGGCTGGCGGGGCAGGCTTAGGGGGCTTCTGATGGATCTCCGTGGAAGAAGGCGAAGATCCATCAGAAGCCCCCTAAGGGCCGGGAGTACCGGCCGCCCGCGAGATCCCCAGCAGCAGCGCCCCGGTCGGTTCCGCCGCGATGTCCGTCACCGTGATCGGGTCCAGGGAGGCGAAGAACGCCTCCTGGGCCCGGCGCAGCGCGCCGCGCAGGCGGCAGGCGGAGTTCAGGGGGCAGGGCGTGGGGCCCTCGCAGTCGACGACGTCGCCGTCGCCCTCGAAGGCGCGCACCACGGCGCCCACCGACGCCGTGCGGCCCTGCTCGGTGAGGTTGAGGCCGCCGCCGCGCCCGCGACGGGCGGTCAGCAGGCCCATGTGCTGGAGCTCGGCGACGACCTTCGCCAGGTGGGTGTACGGCACGTCCATGCCGGCGGCGACGTCCCGGGTCGTCGGAGTCGACTCGCCGGCGACGGCGAGCCGCATCAGGACCCGCAGGGCCAGGTCGGTGGAGCGCAGCAGCCGCATACCCGCAGCGTAGGTAATCGGTATCTGCGGTTCAAATAATCCCGGGCTCGGGTTCGAAGAGTCGGGAGCCCGGGTTCACATCGTCCCGGGGAAGCTGTCGGGCACCTGTCGGTGCCGTATCGATTCAGCCCATTCCTGCGGCCGCCCTACGAGGGGCCCGCTCTCCCCCATTACGATCAGCCCACCCGATCGTCCCACCTTTCCCACGAAGGACACCCCATGGGCTCCGCCAAGAAGAGCAGCACGGCACGCAAGGCGCGGATAGAGGAGATGCGGCGCGCCGAGCAGGCCCGTGAGCGCCGCAACCGGATCCTCACCATCGCGGCCAGCGTCGTGATCGTCTGCGGTCTGGTCGCCGGCGGCGTCGTGCTCGTGCGGTCCCAGTCCGACGGCGGCAGCGACACCGCCGCGAGCGACACCTCGGGCAAGGGCAGGTTCGTCACGGGCAAGGACGGCGTGAAGACCTGGGAAGGCAAGCTGTCCCGCAACCACGTCACCAAGGCCGTGAAGTACGCCTCCGAGCCCCCCGTCGGCGGCGACCACAACCAGGTCTGGATGAACTGCAACGGCGACGTCTACACCAAGGAGATCGACAACACCAACGCCGTGCACTCGCTGGAGCACGGCGCGGTGTGGGTGACGTACAACGCCGACGCGAAGAAGGCCGACGTCGACGCGCTCGCGGCGAAGGTGAAGAAGACGCCGTACACGCTGATGAGCCCGATGGACGACCAGAAGGACCCGATCATGCTCTCGGCGTGGGGGCACCAGCGCACGGTGACGGGCGCGAGCGACCCGAACGTCGACAAGTTCTTCGAGAAGTTCGTCCAGGGCGAGCAGACCCCCGAGCCGGGCGCCGCCTGCACGAACGGGCTGTCGCAGTGAGGCAGGTCGGTCTGATCGCGGGGGCCGCGGCGACGGCGCTCGTCGCGGCCGGCGCGATCACCTACGCCGTCGCCGGGGACGACGGCAGCGGCAAGACGCCCTCCGCCGAGTCCGCGGACGCCGGGTTCGCGCGGGACATGGCGGTGCACCACCAGCAGGCCGTGGAGATGTCGTACATCGTGCGCGACCGCACCAAGGACGAGGAGGTGCGGCGCCTCGCGTACGACATCGCGCAGACGCAGGCCAACCAGCGCGGCATGATGCTCGGCTGGCTCGACCTGTGGGGCCTTCCCAAGGTGTCCTCCGAGCCGCCGATGACCTGGATGGACATGGGCGGCATGGCCTCCGGCAAGGACGGCGCGCTGATGCCGGGCATGGCGACCAACACCGAGATGAAGAGGCTCGGCGAACTCAGCGGGAAGCAGGCGGAGATCTTCTACCTCCAGCTGATGACGGACCATCACAAGGGCGGCATCCACATGGCCGAGGGCTGTGTGGAGAAGTGCACGGTCGGCGTGGAGAAGCGGCTCGCGCAGGGCATGGTGGACGCGCAGCAGTCGGAGATCGGCCTGATGGCGGACCTGCTGAAGGAGCGGGGCGCCGCGCCGCGCTCGTAGGGCGTAAGCCTCAAATCGCCCTGGCTTGCTGCTTCTTGGGCTCTTCTTGGCCTCCGTAGAGCGCTTCTTGGGGTGCGCATTCCCCTGGCATGAACGGTTCGTCGCGAGAGTGGCGACCGTCGAGTGATCCACTCGCGACGAACCGCACAGGGGGTTCCATGAGATCCAACCGCGCCAAGGCGCGCGCCGGGCTGAGCATGGCAGCGACACTGCCGATGCTCGCCGGTGCGCTGGCGCTCGGCATACCCGCGGCGCACGCCGCCGACCACCCGCTCCGTGACCTGCTCGCCGGGACCAAGCCGGCGTGGGCCACGCCCAGGGCCGACAAGGGCGCCGCTCCCGACGGCGCCGCGATGTCGGCCCGCGTCTATCTCCGGGGGCGCGACGCGGCGGGCCTCGCGGCGTACGCCAAGGCCGTCTCCGACCCGACGTCGGCCTCGTACGGCAAGTACCTGACCGCCAAGCAGGCCCAGGCCCGCTTCGGCGCGACCAAGGCCCAGGTGGCGGCCGTGAAGGCCTGGCTGACGGCGGCCGGCCTGAAGGCCACCGGCGTCACGGCGCACTACGTCTCCGTCACCGGTGACGTGGCCGCCGCCGAGAAGGCGTTCGGTGCCCAGCTGCACAACTTCGCCAAGGGCTCGAAGACCTATCGCGCCCCGGCGAGCACCGCCTCCGTGCCGGCGAGCGTGGCCGACGCCGTGCTGACCGTCACCGGCCTGGACAACGCGCCGCACATGGTCACGCACGACGACCAACTGCCGCCGCCGGACACCGTGTTCCGCAACGCCGGGCCGTTCTCCTCGTACTACGGCTCGAAGACCGCGACCACACTCCCGGACGCGTACGGCACGAAGATCCCGTACGCGGTCAAGGGCTACACCGGCAAGCAGCTGCGGGCCGCCTACGGCGCGGGCACGCGCACCGGCAAGGGCGTCCGGGTCGCCATCACGGACGCGTACGCCTCGCCGACGATCGCCTACGACGCGGCCACCTACGCCGGCAAGCACGGCGACGCGGCCTGGAAGTCCGGCCAGCTGCACCAGGTGCTGCCCAAGAAGTACACGAACACCAAGGACTGCTCGGCCGCCGGCTGGTACGGCGAGGAGACCCTGGACGTCGAGGCCGTGCACGCGGTCGCACCGGCCGCGGACGTCACCTACGTGGGCGCGGCGTCCTGCACCGACGCCGATCTGCTCGACGCGCTCGGCAAGGTCGTCGACCACCACCTGGCCGACATCGTCTCCAACTCCTGGGGCGAGGTCGAGGCCGCGCAGACGCCCGACCTCGCGGCCGCCTACGACCAGGTCTTCCAGCTGGGCGCGGTCGAGGGCATCGGCTTCTACTTCTCCTCCGGCGACGACGGCGACGAAGTCGCCGGCTCGGGAACGAAGCAGGTCGACTCCCCGGCCAACTCGGCGTGGGTGACCGCCGTCGGCGGCACCTCGCTGGCCGTCGGCAAGAACGACACGTACCTGTGGGAGACCGGCTGGGGCACCGAGAAGGCGAACCTGTCGGCCGACGGCAAGAGCTGGACGGACTTCCCCGGCGCGTTCACCTCCGGCGCGGGCGGCGGCACCAGCAGGACGGTCGCCGAACCCTCGTACCAGAAGGGCGTCGTGCCGGACGCGCTGGCGAAGGCCAACAGCGCGGGCGGCAACCGCGTCGTCCCGGACATCGCGGCGATCGCCGACCCGAACACCGGCTTCCTGGTCGGCCAGACGCAGACCCTGCCCGACGGCAAGACGCAGGCGTACAGCGAGTACCGCATCGGCGGCACCTCACTCGCCGCGCCGACCATCGCGGCCATCCAGGCCCTCGCCCAGGAGGCCCGCGGCGGCAAGCCGATCGGCTTCGCCAACCCGGCGATCTACGCGAAGGCCGGCACGAAGGCCTACCACGACGTCACCGACAACCCGACGGGCTCCGGCCTGGCCGTGGCCCGCGTCGACTTCGTGAACGGCTACGACGCCACGGGCGGCCTGGCCACGTCCGTGCGCAGTCTGGGCAAGGACAGCTCGCTCTCCGCCGTGAAGGGCTACGACGACGTCACCGGCGTGGGCACGCCCGCGAACGGTTACGTCGAGTCGTACCGGCGCCGCTGACCTCCGCAAGGGGACATGGGGTGGTGTGGGGTGACCCACACCACCCCATTGCGTCGCTCTGACGATTACACTGGGCCCGTGCCTCAACTACGTCTCGCCCTGAACCAGATCGACTCGAGCGTCGGCGACCTCGCCGGGAACACCGAGTCGATCGTCCGCTGGACCCGGCACTCCGCCGAGCAGGGAGCGCATCTCGTGGCGTTCCCCGAGATGGCGCTGACCGGGTATCCCGTCGAGGACCTGGCCCTCAGGTCGTCCTTCGTGGAGGCCTCCCGGGCGGCGCTGCGGAGCCTCGCCGTCCGCCTGGCCGACGAGGGCTTCGGTGAGCTGCCGGTGATCGTCGGCTACCTCGACCGCTGCGCGACCGCCCAGCCGAAGTACGGCCAGCCGGCCGGCGCGCCGCAGAACGCGGGAGCGGTGCTGTACGGCGGCGAGGTGGTCCTGAACTTCGCCAAGCACCACCTGCCGAACTACGGCGTCTTCGACGAGTTCCGCTACTTCGTGCCCGGCGACAGCATGCCGGTCCTGCGCGTCCACGGCGTGGATGTCGCCCTGGCCATCTGCGAGGACCTCTGGCAGGACGGCGGCCGTGTCCCCGCGGCGCGCTCGGCGCAGGCGGGCCTGCTGGTCTCGATCAACGCCTCGCCCTACGAGCGCAACAAGGACGACACGCGCCTGGAGCTGGTCCGCAAGCGGGCCCAGGAGGCCGGCTGCACCACGGCGTACCTCGCCATGATCGGCGGCCAGGACGAGCTGGTGTTCGACGGCGACTCGATCGTCGTGGACAAGGACGGCGAGGTCGTGGCGCGGGCGCCGCAGTTCGCCGAGGGCTGCGTGGTCCTGGACCTGGACCTGCCGGCGGCGTCGGAGGACGCGCCGACGGGCGTGGTGGACGACGGCCTGCGCATCGACCGGGTGGTGCTCTCCAAGGACCCGCTGCCCCGCTACGAGCCGGAGCTCACGGGCGGCTACGCGGAACGCCTGGACGACGACGAGGAGGTCTACTCGGCGCTGGTCGTGGGCCTGCGGGCATACGTCGCGAAGAACGGCTTCAAGTCCGTCCTGATCGGTCTGTCGGGCGGCATCGACTCGTCGCTGGTCGCGGCGATCGCGTGCGACGCGGTGGGCGCGCAGAACGTGTACGGCGTGTCGATGCCGTCGAAGTACTCGTCGGACCACTCGAAGGACGACGCGGCGGAGATGGCCCGGCGCACGGGCCTGAACTACCGCACGGTCGCGATCGAGCCGATGTTCGACGCGTACATGGGCTCGCTGGGCCTGACCGGCCTGGCGGAGGAGAACCTCCAGTCGCGCCTGCGCGGCACGCTGCTCATGGCGATCTCCAACCAGGAGGGCCACATCGTGCTGGCCCCCGGCAACAAGTCGGAACTGGCGGTCGGCTACTCCACGCTCTACGGCGACTCGGTGGGCGCCTACGGCCCCATCAAGGACGTCTACAAGACGTCGATCTTCCGCCTGGCCGAGTGGCGCAACCGGGCCGCCCGGGAACGCGGCCAGACCCCGCCGATCCCGGAGAACTCCATCACCAAGCCGCCGAGCGCGGAACTCCGCCCGGGCCAGGTCGACACCGACTCGCTGCCCGACTACCCGGTGCTGGACGCGATCCTCGACCTGTACGTCGACCAGGACCGGGGCGCCGACGAGATCGTCGCGGCCGGTTTCGACCGGGAGCTGGTCACGAAGACCCTGCGCATGGTCGACACGGCGGAGTACAAGCGGCGCCAGTACCCGCCGGGGACGAAGATCTCGGTGAAGGGCTTCGGGAAGGACCGCCGCCTGCCGATCACGAACGGGTGGCGGGAGTCGGTCTGACATCCTCCCCGCTCACGAACCCGACGCCCCCGTCACCATCTTGACCGGTGACGGGGGCGGTGGCAGCATCGTCACCTCCTCAGGTAGTGACGGCTGCGACACGAAGGCGGGAAGACGCGTGACCGGGATCCGCGACATCGAGGTCGTCGTCTTCGACGTCCTCGGCACACTCGTCGACGAGCCCGGAGGGCTTCGAACGGCGATCCACGAAGCCCTGCCCGCGTCCGACGAGGCGGCTGTCGACCACCTGCTCGCCTTGTGGCAGCAGCACGGCGAGGCCGAACAGCGACGCATCCTGCAAGGCCTCCGCGCCTACGCCAGCACCGAGACCCTCGACGCGGAGGCCGCGCGGCTCGTGGCCGGGCGCGCCGGGCTCTCCGATCCCGCGGCCGTCGCCCGGCTGGCCACAGCGGGTCAGCGACTGCCGCCCTGGCCCGACTCGGCCGCCGGTCTCGAACGGCTCGCCCGGTGGTTCCCCCTGGTCGGGCTCTCCAACGCCTCCCGTACGGCGCTGCTGCGCCTCAACGCGCACGCCGGGCTGCGCTGGCACCAGGCCCTGTCCGCCGAAGCCGCACGGGCGTACAAGCCGGCGCCGGAGGTCTACCGGCTCGCTCTCGACGCCGCCGGTTGCCCACCGGAACGCGTACTCATGGTGGCCGCCCACGCCTGGGACCTCCGCGCGGCGCAGGCGGTCGGCATGCGGACCGCCCATGTGCGGCGGCCGGTCGGGGACCCTCCGGCGAGCGACGACGCCTTCGACTGGCGGTTCGACGAACTGGACCAACTGGTCGGCTCCCTGATCAGGGGTCAGGTAGCGTCGGGCTGACACCGACAGGGGGCTGATCATGGCAGAGCGTGTGGTTCCTGACCGCGTGGTGACCGCCGAGCGGATCGCCGCCGAGGCCGGGTTCGAGAAGAGCTGCATCCCCGAAGTGGGCAGGCTGCTCAGGCTGGCCGCCGCCGCCAAGCCCGGTGGGGTCGTCGCCGAGAGCGGCACCGGCTCGGGTGTGGGCACCGCCTGGCTGCACAGCGGCCTGGGGGCCGGTGCGCGTCTCGTCACCGTGGAGCGTGACGAGGAGCTGGCCCGGCGGGCGGCCGGTGTCTTCGCGGACGACGACCGCGTCAGCGTGCTGACCGGCGACTGGCGGCTGCTCGAGCGACACGCCCCGTTCGACGTCTTCTTCTGCGACGGCGGCGGCAAGCGGGACGCCCCCCAGCGGGTCGTCGAGTTGCTCGCTCCCGGCGGGATTCTCGTCCTCGACGACTTCACACCGTCGACCACGTGGCCGCCGGTGTTCGAGGGCAGGGTGGACGAGCTGCGCCTGTTCTACCTGACCCATTCGGACCTGGACGCCACCGAAGTCCTCACGACGCCGTCCAGTTCGGCGGTCGTCGCGGCCCGCCGGGCCTGACGGACGCACGCCGACCGGACGCGCGGAGCGGCAGCACGCAGGTGCGTCACCTGCGAACTGCCGCTCCTGGTGCGGGTCGGCTCAGTAGTGCACCGCTTCCGCCTCCTGCGGGACATGGCTCGCCACGACCCGCTCGCGCCCGCCGGCCGGCGCACTGCGCCGGTCCACCGCGTACGCCAGCGACGCCACGCCGAGGCCGAGCACGGCCAGGGCCGCGCCGGCCAGGGCCGGGGAGGTGACCCCGAAGCCCGCGGCCAGGGCCAGGCCGCCGATCCAGGCGCCGCCGGCGTTGGCCAGGTTGAAGGCCGCCTGGTTGGCGGAGGAGGCCAGGGACGGGGCCGACGCGGCCTTGTCCATGACCATCAGCTGGAGCGGGGAGCCGGTGGCGAAGGCCGCCATGCCGAGCAGGATCACGGCGACGGCGGCGGTGAACTCCGTGCGCATCAGCAGCGGGAACAGCGCCAGCACCGCCACCAGGGAGCCCAGGCCGCCGAACAGGGTGCCCCGCAGGGAGTGGTCGGCCAGGCGGCCGCCCAGCAGGTTGCCGGCGGTCGCGCCGACGCCGAACAGGGCCAGCAGCAGGGTCACGCTGGCGTCGGCGTAGCCGGCGGCGTCCGTGAGCATGGGCGTGATGTAGCTGTAGGCCGCGAAGAGGGCGCCGAAGCCCGCGACCGTCGTGCCGAGCGACAGCCAGACCGGGACGGAGCGCAGGGCGGCCAGTTCACCGCGCAGGCCCTTCGCGGTGGCGTGCTCGTGGTCGTGCGGGATCAGGAACGCGAGCGCGGCGATCGCCGCCAGGCCGATGGCGCTGACGCCGAGGAAGGTCGCCCGCCAGCCGAGCTGCTGGCCCATGAGGGTCGCGACGGGCACACCCACGACGTTCGCGACCGTCAGGCCGAGGAACATCAGGGAGACCGAGCGCGCCTTGCGTTCGGGAGCGACCATGTTCGTCGCGACGACGGCGCCCACGCCGAAGAAGGCGCCGTGCGGCAGACCGCTCAGGAAGCGGGCCGCCAGCAGCCAGCCGTTGTCGGGAGCGAGGGCCGACAGCGCGTTGCCCGCGACGAACAGCCCCATCAGCGCGATCAGGACCGTGCGGCGGGACATCCGGGCGGTGACGGCGGCCAGCAGCGGGGCGCCGATGACGACGCCCAGCGCGTACGCCGACACCAGATGACCGGCGCTGGGTATCGAGATGTGCAGGTCGTTCGCGACGTCGGGCAGCAGCCCCATCATCACGAACTCGGTGGTACCGATGCCGAAGGCGCCCACGGCGAGGGCGAGCAGGGCCAGGGGCATGAGGGAGCCTTTCGAGACTTACGGGGGTTCGTACTTCGTGACTTCGTATGTTCAAGTACGGAACAAAGTCTCGCAGGCCCACTATTCCGCGAGGTCGCCGAGAGGTGAAGGCTCGGTTGCCGACTCCTGCCGAATACGCTCTGAGCTGCAGTTTTCCTCAGTCGCCTGTGGTGACACTCACACGGGCCGCGATGGGCAGATGGTCGCTGCCCGTCTGCGGGAGGGTCCACGAGCTCTCCGGCTTCAGGCCCCTGACCATGATCTGGTCGATGCGCGCCATCGGGAACGACGCCGGCCAGCTGAACCCGAAGCCGTTGCCCGCGGCGCCCTGCGTGGAGCGCATCTGGGAGGTGACGGCGTTGAGCGCGCGGTCGTTCATGGTGCCGTTCAGGTCGCCGAGCAGTACGACGTCATGCAGCGGTTCATGGGCGATGGCCTCGCCCAGGAAGTCGGCGCTGCGGTCGCGCTGCCGGGCCGTGAACCCGGCCTCCATCTTCACGCGCACCGACGGCAGATGGGCGACGTAGACCGCGACCTGCCCGGCCGGGGCGGTCACGGTGGCGCGCATCGCCCGCGTCCAGCCCAAGTCGATGTCGACGGCCCGCACGCCCGTCAGCGGGTACTTGCTCCACACCCCGACCGTGCCCTGCACCGAGTGGTACGGGTACGCCGAGTCCAGCGCCCGCTCGTACGTCGGGACCGCGGACGCCGTCAGCTCCTCCAGGGCCAGCACGTCCGCGCCGGAGGCGGCCACGTCACGGGCGGTACCGGCCGGGTCGGGGTTGTCCGCGTTGACGTTGTGCGTGGCCACGGTGAGGTCGCCCCCGGTGGCGGTCTTGTCGGTGAGCTGGCCGCCGAAGAGGTTCAGCCAGACCAGCGCGGGCAGCAGCACCGCGATCAGGGCGGTCGCGGACTTGCGGACCACGGCCAGCAGGAGCAGCACCGGGATGAGGAGACCGAGCCAGGGCAGGAAGGTCTCGATGAGGCTGCCCAGGTTGCCGATCGTGTTCGGGATGCGCGAGTGCAGCAGCATGACCACGGCCAGCAGCACCGCGCAGCCGGCCAGGACGACGCCGCGCCGCCAGACCCGCCGGTCGCCCAGCCGGCCGCCGAGCAGCCGGTCCAACAGGCGCCGAAGCCGGTGTCCCCGGGGCTCGTGCCCCGAGCCGCCGTTGTCCGTCTCCGTCATGTACGCCTGCTGCGCCATACCGTCGCCTCACTGCCTGCCGTGCACACCATCGCCCCCGTGTCTACGACCCTAGGGGATGATCCGTTCCGTTCCCGCCGTCCCTCGACGGCCGTACGGGGGCGATGACGTTCGAGCCCGCGCGGAGAGTTCCGATCAGGCCCGGAGTAAGCGCCGTCTGTGACGAAACGCGCACACTAGCGCTGGTGAGCTGCGGAACTGACGGGGCGTAGGCCTTCGAGGAGCGTGTCGACGACCTGGGCGGCGAGGTCGTCGGGGAGGTCGGCGTCCGGGCGCAGGACGGAGCGCACGAGCACGGGGGCGACGAACATGTCGCCCAGCAGCTCGATGTCGACGTCCGTGCGCAGTTCGCCGTTCTCCTGCCCCCGGCGCAGGATCTCCAGGCCGAGCCGGCGGCGCGGTGCCAGGACGGTGGCCTCGTACGCCGCCCAGATCTTCGGGCTGCTCTTCATCTGGGCGTGCACATTGGTCAGGATCGCCGACGAGCGATTGGCCAGGCCGCGCCGGCGCGCCTGTTCCAGCAGGGCCACGAGGTCGTCTCGCATGGAGGTGCCGGGGAGCGGGGGTTCGGGGGGTTCGGCGGCGCGCAGGACGTCGACGAAGAGTTCCTCCTTGCCGCTCCAGCGGCGGTAGATGGTGGCCTTGCCGACGCCGGCGGTCCGGGCGACGCGCTCGATGGACAGCTCCGCGAGGGACACGCCCTCCTCCAGGAGCTTCATCAGGCCCTCGATGATGGCGCGCTCGACGGCCTCGCTTCTCGGACGGCCCCTCGGGGGGCCGTCGTGCCGGGGTTGCCTTTCGGCGAGGCTCACGTCGCTCCGTCCTTTCCTGAGCAGGTCGAGGCTGAATTCTCGCGCAGGTCTACGACCGGGCGTCCGACAGCTCCCTCTTCTCCCCCTGCCGGGGCGCCGGCTGCCTGCCGGGCAGGAACAGCGCCACGACGACGGCGCCGATCAGTGCGACGCCCGCTCCCCACAGGGCGGTGATGTGCATCGCGTGCAGGAACGCGTCGTAGGCCGGGGTGACCAGGGCCTTGCCCTGCGGGCCCAGCTTCGCGGCGACGCCGAGGGTGGCCTCGATGGACTCCCCCGCGGTGTGCCGGGCGCCCGGCGGCATCCGGCCGAGCTTGTCCTCGATGCCCGTGCGGTACGCCGTGGACAGCACCGAGCCGAGGACGGCGATGCCGAGGGCGCCGCCGACCTGCCGGAAGGTGTTGCTGAGGGCGGAGGCCGAGCCGGCCTTCTCGCGGGGCAGGGCCTGCATGATGACGACGCTGACCGGCGTCATGATGTGCGCCATGCCGGTGCCCATCAGGAAGAAGATCACTTCCAGGATCCAGATGGGGGTGTCGGCGTCGAGCGTGGCGAAGGCGGCCAGCATCGCGGCGATGACCAGCATTCCGGCGGTCGTGGTGGCCTTGTTGCCGAAGCGGTCGACCAGCAGCCGGGCGCGTGGCGCGAAGATCATCTGGGCGGCGGCCAGCGGCAGCATGAGCAGACCGGTCTGGAGCGGCGAGTAGCCGCGCACGCTCTGCGTGTAGAAGACCGAGAAGAAGGTCACGCCCATCAGCGCGAAGAAGACCAGCGCGATGGCGGCGATGGCGGCCGAGAAGACCTTGTTCTTGAAGTACGTGACGTCGATGGACGGGTGGTCGCTGCGCTTCTCGAACACCACGAAGGCGACGAGGACCGCGAGTCCGGCGGCGATCGTCGACAGCACGGTGGCGTCGGTGAAGTCGGCGAGCTGGCCGCCCTTGATGATGCCGTAGACGAGCAGCACCAGGCCGACGACCGACAGCGCGACGCCGACGGGGTCGAGGCGGCCGGGGTTCGGGTCGCGGGAGTCGGGCACCAGCCACAGCATCAGCGCGAGCGCGAGCAGCACGATCGGCACGTTGATGAGGAAGACCGAGCCCCACCAGAAGTGGTCGAGGAGCACCCCGCCGGTGATCGGGCCGATGGCGATGGCGAGGCCGACGCCACCCGCCCAGATGCCGATGGCCTTCGGCTGTTCCTCGCGCTCGAAGACGTTCATGAGGACGGCGAGGGTGGCCGGCATGACGAACGCGGCGCCCAGGCCCATCACGGCGCGGAAGGCGATCAGCTCCCCCGGCGAGCCGGAGAAGGCGGCGAGCGCGGAGCCGGCCCCGAACACGGCCAGACCGCCGAGCAGTACCTTCTTGCGGCCCAGCCGGTCACCGAGCAGACCGGCGCTGAACAGCAGGCCCGCGAAGACGAGGGTGTAGGCGTTGATCGCCCACTCCAGCTCGCTCTGCGTGGCCCCCAGGCCGGTCGGGGCGGGGGTGGAGATCGTCTTGATGGCGACGTTCAGGATCGAGTTGTCGAGGACGACGATCAGCAGGCTGAGCATCAGCACGCCGAGGATCGCCCAGCGGCGCCGGTGCACCGCTTCCGGTATGCGCGGGCCGGTGGGGGCGGCACGGTCGGCAGGAGTAGTCATGCCGGCGAGCGTAGGCGCATTGCGATACGAGACCGTCTCGTATTGGAAGGCCTTTACCGAGACCTTACGTGCGCCATGCCAAAGGCCTCCGGGGGAACTCACAGGGGCTCCCCTAGCCCTGGATGGCACGAGGTGCCACCATGGACGTGGTCCGGGGACGCCGTCAGGGCGCCTCGAGATGACGTGTTAGGAGCCGTGCAATGACGCAGCTTCCGGCTGCCCAGACTGCTCAGACGAAGTCCTCCGACGGCGGCAAGACGCTGTACGGGGGCAAGGGCACCCGCCGCATCACCGTGCGGGACATCGCCGCCGCCAAGGAGCGCGGCGAGAAGTGGCCCATGCTCACCGCGTACGACGCCATGACCGCGTCCGTCTTCGACGAGGCCGGGATCCCGGTCATGCTCGTCGGCGACTCGGCGGGCAACTGCCACCTCGGGTACGAGACGACCGTACCCGTCACCCTCGACGAGATGACCATGCTGTCGGCGGCGGTCGTACGGGGCACCTCGCGCGCCCTGATCGTCGGCGACCTGCCCTTCGGCTCCTACCAGGAAGGTCCGGTGCAGGCGCTGCGCTCGGCGACCCGGCTGGTGAAGGAGGCGGGCGTGCAGGCCGTGAAGCTGGAGGGGGGCGAGCGGTCGCACGAGCAGATCCGGCTGCTCGTCGAGTCCGGCATCCCGGTCATGGCGCACATCGGCCTGACCCCGCAGTCCGTCAACGCGATGGGCTACCGCGTGCAGGGGCGGGGCGAGGAGGCGGCCCAGCAGTTGCTGCGGGACGCGAAGGCCGTGCAGGACGCGGGTGCGTTCGCCGTGGTGCTGGAGCTGGTTCCGGCGGAGCTGGCGGCCGAGGTGACGCGGGTGCTGCACATTCCGACGGTGGGGATCGGGGCCGGCCCGGAGACCGACGCGCAGGTGCTGGTGTGGACCGACATGCTCGGGCTGACCGGCGGGCGCGTGCCGAAGTTCGTGAAGCAGTACGCGAACCTGCGTGAGGTCATGGGGAACGCGGTGAGGGCGTTCGCCGAGGACGTGGTCGGCGGAACGTTCCCGCTGGAGGAGCACTCCGTCCACTAGAGCCATAGCGGTACCACGGACAGCCCGTCGATCTTCCCCCGTCGACGGGCTGTCCCCCTTGTCGGGACCACCTTGTCGGGACCACCCACAAGGGCTGCCGACGGGCTGTCGGCGGTCTGTCGGTGGTTTGTCGGTGGGAGCTGACACCGTCAGGGGCATGACGCGAATCGACAAGAACACCGGCGGCGCCGCTGTGACCGTGCGGGGGCTGGTGAAGCACTACGGCGAGACCAAGGCGCTGGACGGGGTCGACCTGGATGTGCGGGAGGGCACCGTCATGGGGGTCCTCGGGCCGAACGGGGCCGGGAAGACGACCCTCGTGCGGATCCTGTCCACCCTGCTCGCTCCCGACACGGGCCGGGCCACCGTGGCCGGCTACGACGTCGTCCGGCAGCCCCGGCAGCTGCGGCGGGTGATCGGGCTCACGGGGCAGTACGCCTCCGTGGACGAGAAGCTCTCCGGCTGGGAGAACCTGTACATGATCGGGCGCCTGCTCGACCTGCCCCGCAAGGACGCCCGCAACCGGTCCGACGAGTTGCTGGAGCGCTTCTCGCTGACCGAGGCGGCCAAGCGGCCGGCGGCGACGTACTCCGGGGGCATGCGGCGGCGGCTGGACCTGGCCGCGTCCATGATCGGACGGCCGGCCGTGCTCTTCCTGGACGAGCCGACCACCGGCCTCGACCCGCGCACCCGCAACGAGGTGTGGGACGAGGTGAAGCGCATGGTCGGCGACGGCGTCACCGTGCTGCTCACCACCCAGTACATGGAGGAGGCCGAGCAGCTCGCCTCCGAGCTGACGGTCGTCGACCGCGGCCAGGTCATCGCCGGCGGCGCCATCGAGGAGCTGAAGGCGAAGGTCGGCGGCCGGGCGCTGCGGATCCGCCCGGCCGATCCGGCGCGGCTGCGGCCCCTCGCCGCCGCGCTGGACGACCTGGGGATCACCGGGCTGGCCACCACGACCGTGGACACCGACCGGGGTGACGTCCTCGTGCCGATCCTCAGTGACGAGCAGCTGACCGCCGTGGTCGGCGCGGTCACCGCGCGCGGCATCACGCTCTCCTCCATCACCACCGAACTGCCCAGCCTGGACGAGGTGTTCCTGTCCCTCACCGGCCACCGCGCCAGTGCCCCGCAGGACGCCATGCCCACCGAAGACCTTCAGGAGGCCGCCGTATGAGCGCCGTCACCCTCAACGACGCCGACGCGGACGCCCGTATCCCGCTGCGCGGCCACCTGCGTCACACCGGGGCCCTGATCCGCCGCAACCTGCTGTGGATCCGCAAGGACCCGGAGTCGATGGCCGACGCACTGCTGATGCCGGTCATCTTCACCCTGCTGTTCGTGTTCGTCTTCGGCGGCTCGATCGGGCAGGCACTGGGCGGCGGGCAGGACCGTTACGTGCAGTACGTGATCCCCGGCATGATCGCGATGATGAGCATGACGCTGTCCCAGGGCGTCGGCACCGGCTTCAGCCAGGACTTCAACTCCGGTGTCATGGACCGCTTCCGGTCCCTGCCGATCGGGCGGGGCTCGGTGCTGTTCGCGAAGATCTCGGTGGAGCTGCTGCGGATGCTGTTCGCGACCGCCGTGCTGATGATCGTCGCCGTCGCGGTCGGGTTCGACATCACGAACTGGCCAGGGCTGTTCGCGACCGTGGCCCTGTCCACGGCGTTCGCCTCGTCGATCATGTGGGTGTTCCTCACCCTGGGCGTGATCCTGAAGAACGCGCAGTCCGTGCAGGCGATGGGCTTTTTGGTGCTGTTCCCGCTCCAGTTCGGCTCGTCGATCTTCGCGCCGACGACGTCGATGCCCGGCTGGTTGCAGGCGTTCACCGACTACAACCCGCTGTCGACGCTGGCGGACGCCGCACGCGGCCTGATGGTGGGCGGGCCGGTCGCGCACGACCTGTGGGTGACGCTCGGCTGGTCGGTGGCGATCACCGCGGTGATGGCGCCCGTCGCGATCCACAAGTTCCGGACGAAGAACTGACCGAAACGCAAGGATTCGCCTCACAGCAGGGCGGCGGCCTCCTCCAGGGAGAGGCCGCCGCCCTCCGCGTACGCGGCCTCGAACACCGTGTCGCCGAGCATCGCGCGGGCCCGCCGCTCCGCCTGCCCGCGCGCCTCGCGCTCCTGCCGCTGGGCGACGTGGCCGGGGGGCAGCAGGGCGTCGACGGCGCCCAGACAGCGGGCCGCGTCCAGGGCGCGCCGCCCGCCGTCGAGGTCGGCCAGGGCCCGGGCGCCGATGATCAGATACCCCGAGCGCATATGGGGCGTGATGGCCTCGGACAGCGGGTCGGCGGCCCGCTCCAGCCCCTTGCGAATGCGGCCGAGGCACTCCTCGTACCGCCCCTCCGTGGCGTCCAGCCACGCCTCCGCGCCGAGGATGAACGCGTCGAAGACGATGAAGTAGGCGATACGGAAGTCCTGGCGCAGCCGCCGCAGGTGCTCGCGCGCCTCGGGGACACGGCCCGTCATGCCGAGCCAGCCCGCCAGGAACAGGCGGGCGGCGGGCATGGCCTCGCTGTGCGAGTCCTCGTGCTGGGCGATCACCTCGCGCAGCAGCCGCTCGCCGCGTTCGTCCTCACCCGCCTCCAGCAGGGCGCTGCCCAGCCGGGCACTGAGGACAGCGGCCTGGGCCCGGGCGCCGAGGTGCTCGGCGTGGCCGATGGCGGCCTCGTAGTCGGCGGCGGCCCGGGCGTAGTCACCTTTGCGTTCGTGGGCCTCGGCGCGTGCGGAGAGGGCCTCGGCGGTGCCCCAGTCGTCGCCGAGGCGCCGGTAGATGTCCAGCGACTCGTCGGCGTCTCGCGCGGCGTCGCCCGCCCAGTCGGTGCGGTTGGCGAGGAAGTTGGCCCGCATCTGCAGGCCGGAGGCCAGCTCCCAGTCGAAGCCGGGCGTCTCGCGGCAGGTGCGGATGGACTCGTCGATGATGACGCGCAGCCGTTCCATGTCGCCGGTCAGCATCACGGCGAAGAACCAGAGCAGGCCGGGCAGCCGGCAGTTCTGCGGGAGCCCGGGTTCATACGTCGCGGCGATGGTCCGCAGCTTCTGCTGGGACCGGGAGTTCTGCCAGGCGTCCAGCTCGGTGTCCATGCAGGCGAGATGGGCGAGGTGGATACCGCGCCGGGCCTCCCACAGGATCTCGCCGGTCATCGGGGGCGGGGCGTCGGTGCAGCGCTCCCACACCGGGGCGGCGGGGCGGACGGGCTCGGTGAAGGGGTCGGGGCCGAGGGCCATGACCTCGCGGCACCAGTTGCGGGCCTCGATGCGCAGGTCACGCATCTGCCAGTACCAGACGAGGGACAGCGCCAGGCACAGCGCCTCCTGCTCGTCGCGCAGGGCGACGGCGTGACGCAGGGCGGTGCGCAGGTTCTCGTACTCCCGCTCCAGCCGGTGGATGGCGGCGAGCTGGCCGGAGCCGCGCAGTAACGGGTCGGTCACGCGGGCGAGTTCGCGGAAGTACGTCAGGTGGGCGCGCTCGGCGTCGGCGCGCTGCCCGGACTCGTCCAGCCGCTCGGCGGCGTACTCGGCGACGGTCTCCAGCAGCCGGTAGCGCATCTCCTCGCCAGCGGACTCGCCGGGCGGTGTGGCGACGACCAGGGAGCGGTCGACGAGCGAGCCGAGTGTCTCCAGGGCGGACGGCCCGCACACGGCCTCGGCGGCGGGCAGGTCGCAGCCGCCCGCGAACACCGACAGCCGCCGCAGGACGTCCCGTTCGTCCTCGTCGAGCAGGTCCCAGGACCAGTCGACGACGGCTCTGAGGGTCTGCTGGCGGGGCAGGACGGTACGGCTTCCGGAGGTGAGGAGACGGAAGCGGTCGTCGAGCCGGTCGGCGATCTGGCGTGGGGTGAGCATCCGCAGCCGGGCGGCGGCGAGTTCGATGGCCAGGGGGAGGCCGTCCAGGCGGCGGCAGATCTCGGCGCACGCCTCGGGATCGTCCTCGATCCGGAAGCCGGGCCGGGCCGCCGCGCCCCGGTCGGCGAGCAGCCGCAGCGCGACCGGCTCGGGCAGCGGCTCCACGGGCCGCAGCAACTCCCCCGGGACACCGAGGGGTTCGCGGCTGGTGGCGAGGACGGTCAGGCCGGGGCAGCGCTCCAGCAGTTCCTCGGTGAGCCGGGCGGCGGCGTCGGCGACGTGCTCGCAGTTGTCGAGGATGAGCAGCATGCGGGGGCGGGAGCAGTGCTCGGCGAGCCGCGCGACGGGGTCGTCGAGCCGGTCGGCCACGGCGGCCCGGATGCCCTCGGCGCCGGCGCCGTACAGCACGGTCTCGCGGGCGCCGAGGGCGGTGAGCACGGCCTCCGGTACGGCGGCGGGGTCGTCGACCGGGGCGAGCTCGGCCAGCCAGACGCCGCCCGGCATGGCGTGCCGCAGGGTCGCGGCGGCCTCCTGCGACAGCCGGGTCTTGCCGGCCCCGCCGGGTCCGAGCAGCGTGACCAGGCGGCCGGTGGTGAGATCGCCCCGGATGGTCTCGATGTCGGTCTCGCGGCCGATGAAGGAGGTGAGCCGGGCGCGCAGGTTGCCGACGGGCGGGGCGTCCGCCACGGGCGCGGGGCCGGTGCTGTCGTCGCCCGGCTTCAGCAACTCCGCGTGCAGCGAGCGCAGTTCCGTCCCCGGGTCGGTCCCGAGCCGGTCGGCGAGCAGCCGCCGCACGTGCTCGTACGCGTCCAGCGCCTCCGCCGTACGGCCGGCGTCGTGCAGGGCGCGCAGGCGCAGGGTCTGGAGGGGCTCGTCCAGGGGGTGGCTGTCGCACAGGGCGGTCAGTTCGGGCAGGGACTGCTCGGCCTGGCCGAGGGCGAGGGCGGCGCTGTGGCGGGCGCGCAGCACGTCCAGGCGGCGGGTGTCCCGGCGGGCCGCCTCGGCCGCGCGGTCGGGGAGGTCGGCGAGGGCCGGGCCGCGCCACAGGGCGAGGGCGTCGTCCAGGAGCACGGCCGCCTTGGCGGGGTCGCCGTCGGCCAGGGCCCGCAGCCCCTCACCGGCCAGCCGCTCGAACCGGTGCAGGTCGACGTCGTCGGGCGCGGCCGTGAGCCGGTACCCGCCCTCGGCGGAGGCGACCGCGTCCGCCCCGAGCGCCCGCCGCAGCCGCCCGACCAGCGCCTGGAGCGCCCCCGCGGCGTCGGCGGGCGGCTCACCGCCCCACACCTCGTCGACCAGCAGCCCCACGGGCACGGTACGGCCGGCCCGCAGGGCCAGCACGGTCAGCAGCGCACGCAGCCGCGCCCCGCCCACCGGAACGACCGTGCCGTCGGTGCGGAGCGCCTGCGTGGTGCCGAGGATGCGGTAGCGCACGGGGTCCATTGTCTCCGGTGGTACGAGGGCGGGTCACGGCGTTCGGCGGCGCGGCGGGCGCCGGGGCAGGTGCGGCCACGGATGGCCATGGGTACCAGCTCATGGTCATGAGGGTCGGCCGCCGTGGTGCCCTCCGTCTCCGCACGGGCCCGGCACCCCGCCGGGGGACGCCCCGGGTCCCGGCAGGCGCCGGCGGGCACGGTCCTTTGCCCCTGCGGTCCGGCGGGACCGTGCTCAGGCATGTCGACGGGGCCCGGTACCGGACCGGCCGTAACGCCGCGGCGGAGCCGCGACCGTGCTCAGCGTCTCCAGCAGATCCGTCAGGGCAGCCGCCGTGATGCCTTCCGTCTCCGCACCGGGCTCGGCGACCCGCTGCGGGATGCCCCGGGCCTCACGGACGGCGTACGAGAGCCACGAGTCCGTGCCCGGGACCTCCAGGGTCACCACCACCCCCGACTCCCTGCGCCGCAGTGCCCGGCCATCGGACCCCTGCTCCACCTCGCCGTCGGAGAACCACTTGGGGCACCGCTCCACCCTCCGCAGCCGCCGCTTCCCCGCGACCGGCTCCCAGGAACGCGAGCCGGGCGCGCTCTCGGCGTACGCCTGGATCAGCACCTGCACGGCCCGCACCCGCCCGCTGACCTGGGGCCACCTCGCACCGTGCCGCTCGACGGACAGCAGCCCGACCGAGCGGGCCCGGTCCCCCGGTGCGGGCCGCCGGTCCTCGTCGTCGTCGGGGTCCCCGGCCAGGGCGACCGTGAGGCCCGTCTCCTCGCGCATGATCCGGACGCCGCCCACGTCCTCGACCGGTCCCGCGGCCTTCGTGAGCTGGTCGTGCCAGCCGCCTCCGAACACGGTGTCCGCGTCCAGGAGCAGCAGCGGCCAGCTCACCTCGTCCCCCACGGAGAACGGCGTGCCGCAGCACTCCATCTGCCAGTCCTCGTAGATCACGTGCCAGAGCCCCATGCCCCCACCCTCCCGGAACCGACCGCCCCGCGCGAGACGTTTTCCCCCTGCGCCCGGTACCGTCGGGCGTCCCATCGCGTGTTCGAGAGTGCAGGGAGTCCCATGACCACCGCCACCAGCCGCCACAGTGAGCGGCGGATCAGTCCCGTCTTCGTCGGGATTCTGGCCGTGACGGCGGTCACGGGATGGGCGACCTGGACCGGGTTCGCGCAGCAGCCCGGGGTCGCCGTGTTCCTCTTCGTGACGGCGGCCTGGATCGTCTCGCTCTGCCTGCACGAGTACGCGCACGCGCGCACCGCCCTGCACAGCGGCGACATCTCGGTCGGTGCGAAGGGGTACCTCACCCTGAACCCGCTGAAGTACACGCACGCGCTGCTCAGCATCGTCCTCCCGGTGATCTTCGTGATCATGGGCGGGATCGGTCTGCCCGGCGGCGCGGTGTTCATCGAGCACGGGCGGATCCGGGGGCGCTGGAAGCACAGCCTGATCTCGGCGGCGGGCCCGCTGACGAACGTGCTGTTCGCGGTCGTCTGCACGGCCCCGTTCTGGCTGGACGCGCTGGACGGCGTGCCGGCCGACTTCCGGTTCGCCCTGGCCTTCCTCGCGCTGCTCCAGGTGACGGCCGCGCTGCTGAACTTCCTGCCGGTGCCGGGCCTGGACGGCTACGGCGTCATCGAGCCCTGGCTGTCGTACGACATCCGGCGGCAGGTGGAGCCGTTCGCGCCGTTCGGCCTGCTCTTCGTGTTCGCGCTGCTGTGGCTGCCGGCGGTGAACGGCGTGTTCTTCGACGTGGTCGACTCGGTGCTGAAGTCGCTCGGGATCAGTGACGTCGAGACGTACTGCGGTCAGGAGCTGTACCGCTTCTGGCAGGGCTCGAACGAGTTCTGCTCGGCCGCTCCCTGACGGGTCAGCCCGTGACGGATTCCCGCCGGGCGTCCCGGCCGCGCTTCACGTAGTACCAGCACATGTTGGACGACAGACCCGCCAGCAGCACCCAGACGATCCCCAGCCAGCTGCCCCGCGTGAAGGAGACGACGGCCGCGGCCACGGCGAGGACGCAGACGATCAGGGCGTAGAGGGCGAGTCGCCGGGCCGGGTCGGGTGGGAGCAAGAGGGGCATGTCGGTCGGCTCCTGTCGGGGGACACTGCGGGCACTGCTGGTGCCGTCCAGTGTCCCCCATGGGCTCATACGTCCGTGACCCGGAGCCCCGCGTGCGCCTTGTACCGGCGGTTCACGGAGATCAGGTTCGCCACCAGCGACTCCACCTGGTGGGCGTTGCGCAGCCGCCCGGCGAAGATGCCGCGCATGCCGGGGATGCGCCCGGCGAGGGCCTGCACGATCTCGACGTCGGCGCGGACCTCGCCGAGCACCATCACGTCGGTGTCGATCTCGTCGATCTCCGGGTCCTGGAGCAGCACGGCCGACAGGTGGTGGAAGGCGGCCGTGACCCGGGAGTCCGGCAGCAGGGCGGCGGCCTGCTCGGCGGCGCTGCCCTCCTCGGGCTTGAGCGCGTAGGCGCCCTTCTTGTCGAAGCCGAGCGGGTTGACGCAGTCGACGACGAGCTTGCCGGCCAGTTCCTCGCGCAGGGACTCCAGCGTCTTGCCGTGGCCGTCCCACGGCACGGCGACGATCACGATGTCGCTGCGGCGCGCGGTCTCGGCGTTGTCGGCGCCCTCGACGCCGTGGCCGAGTTCCTCCGCGGCGGCCCGGGCGCGCTCGGCCGCCCGCGAGCCGATGATCACCTTCTGTCCGGCCCGGGCGAGCCGGTAGGCGAGGCCCTTGCCCTGCGGCCCGGTCCCGCCGAGCACCCCGACGACGAGTCCGGAGACGTCGGGCAGGTCCCAGGGGTCCTTGGCGGGGGCCTTCTGGGCGTTGTCGGTGGCAGCACTGTCGGTAGAGGTCATGGCCCCGACTCTACGTCCGCCGCCGTCACCGGCTCAGGGCAGCTCCGTCACGGGCACCCGGCGGAAGGTGATGGTCTCGTAGGCGCTGAAGTCGCCGGTCTCGTACAGCAGTCCCACGGTGTCCGCGTCGACGCGCACCAGGTCGGAGTACGCGGCGGGCAGCCCGTCCACGGTGTGGGCCGGGCGCCAGGTGGTGCCGCCGTCGGTGGAGGCGCGGATCGTCATCAGGGCGCGGAAACCGGGGTCGGCGGGGCCGGAGTAGAGCAGCACGTCCGGGTCGCGGAGTTGGAGGACGCTCGCCTGGCACACGGGGGCGGACAGGCCCGCCTGCGGGCGGAAGGGCTTCACCAGGGTCTGGCCGCCGTCGGCCGAGTGGGCGTCGGCGCGGGTGCCGGGCGACGGGGAGTCGTTGCGCGTGTTGACGTACACGCGGCCGTCGGGGAGTTCGGCGGCGGTGGTCTCGTTGGCGTTGATGTAGCCGTCGGTGTTGTCGTCGACGTAGCCGATCCGCCAGGTCGCGCCCCGGTCGTCGCTGAGCAGGCAGTGGCCGCCGTTGTACCTGCCCTCGGTGCCGTTGTCCGTGCCGGTGGGCGGCAGGGAGTGGTTGGCGGGGACGACGATCCGGCCGGTGCTCAACTGGAGGGCGTGGCCGGGGGTGGTGGCGTACCAGCGCCAGTGCGGCTCCTTGGTCTCCTGGGTGATCTCCCGCGGCGCGGACCAGGTGAGGCCGTCGTCGTCGCTGTGCTGCACCCAGACCCGGCGCCCGTCGGCCGCGCTCACCTTGCCGCACCGGATGGCGTCCTCGGTGGCGAGCGCGGCGTTGCGTACGTGCACCAGGAGGACACGGCCGGTGTCCAGGACGACGGGCGCCGGGTTGCCGGCGAGGGCGTCGCCGTTCCTGGCGGCGACCAGGAGCGGGCTCCAGGTGCGGCCGCCGTCCGTGGAGCGTTTGAGGACGATGTCGATGTTCCCGAAGTCGTCCCGGGAGCCGACGCGGCCCTCGCAGAGGGCGAGCAGGGTGCCCGTGCCGGTGGCGACGACGGCGGGGATGCGGAAGCTGGCGTACCCCTCCCGGCCGGCGCGGAAGGGGACGCTGGTCTCGGTCATCGGCGGGTTCCTCCGGTAGTTCGACGACGGTACGGATGACCGGTCCACCTGCCCAAGCCGGGCGAATGCGTGGTGAATTCCACGTCACGAGTGACCGGTCGGGGCAGGATGCCGTCGTATGGATGCCGTACGGGTCGCGCTGTTGCGGGAAGTGCTCGTCGGGACGGAATGGCTGGGCGCCACGCGGCGCTTCGCCGGTGCGCTGCGGGGGTCGGTGGTGTCGCACGGCGGCGGGCTGCTGCTCGTCGGCACGCCGGAGTACGAGCCGTGGCACCTGGCGGCGCACCTGGTGGACGAGGCGGCGTGGTCGGGCACGCCGGAGCTGGCCCCGACCCTGGTACGGCATGACGCGCGCCCCTCGGATCCGGCGCACCTGGCGGTCGGCCTCGGGCGGCTGGAGGCGGCCCGGCGGGGCGAGACGCTGCTGGTGGTGTCGCCCGAGGGACCCGCCGCACCCCTCCTCGAACGGGTGTCCGACGCCCGGCGCGCAGGGGCGACGGTGCTGTCCCTCGGCCCCGGTGAGGGCGAGCTGCCGGCGATGGCCCACGAGGCCCTGGCCGTCCCCGACGGCTCGGAGCTGGACCTGGACACGGTCCAGCACCTGGTCAGCGCGGCGGCCGGGGAGAACGCCCTGCCGACGCCACACGGGCGTCGCCGCTTCCGGGACAGGGTGTCGAGACTGGCGGAACACCTGACGGCCCCACCGCCGGCGCGCTGGTAAGGGGCGGTGGGGCCGGTTCTGCCGGTGGTGCGGCTGCGCGGGTCGCGCGCGGCCGCCGGGGTGCGCCTATTCGTCGTTGCGGCCGCCCGCCGGGGCGTCGTGCCACTTGGGGTCGTTCTCCCACTGGAGGTTGCGTGCGCGGGCGGTCTCCATCGCGTGTTCGGCTTCCGTGCGGGAGGCGTACGGCCCGAACCGGTCCTTGTTGGGGCACTCCGGCCCCTCCTCGACCTTCTTGTGCTCCAGGCAGTAGTACCACTCACCCGGCTTGCCGACCGTCCGCTTCTTGAACAGGGCCATGACCAGCTCCTCTCGCCATCGACATGTTCCCCCATGGGCGCTGGTTAGACTCGCTGGCATGTCTGGCCAGTCGCTGCTCGTACCGGGGGAGCTGTCCCCCACCCGTCCCGTGCCCGGAAACATCCGCCGCCCCGAGTACGTCGGCAAGCCCGCGCCGACGCCGTACACCGGACCGGAGGTGCAGACGCCCGAGACGATCGAGGCGATGCGGCTCGCCGGCCGGATCGCCGCCCGGGCGATGGCGGAGGCCGCGAAGCTGATCGCCCCCGGGGTGACCACCGACGAGCTGGACAAGGTGGCGCACGAGTACATGTGCGACCACGGCGCCTATCCCTCGACGCTCGGCTACCGGGGCTTCCCGAAGTCGCTGTGCACCTCGGTCAACGAGGTCATCTGCCACGGCATCCCGGACTCGACGGTCCTGCGCGACGGCGACATCGTCAACCTCGACGTGACGGCGTACATCGGCGGTGTGCACGGCGACAACAACGCGACCTACCTGGTCGGTGACGTCGACGAGGAGTCGCGGCTGCTGGTGGAGCGGACCCGGGAGTCCCTCGACCGGGCGATCAAGGCGGTCAAGCCGGGCCGGCAGATCAACATCATCGGCCGGGTCATCGAGTCCTACGCCAAGCGCTTCGGCTACGGGGTGGTCCGGGACTTCACCGGCCACGGCATCAACAGCTCGTTCCACTCGGGCCTGATCATCCCGCACTACGACAGCCCGCACGCGACGACGGTGATCCAGCCCGGGATGACGTTCACGATCGAGCCGATGCTGACGCTCGGGACGCACGAGTACGACATGTGGGACGACGGCTGGACGGTCGTGACGAAGGACCGCAAGCGGACGGCCCAGTTCGAGCACACGCTGGTGGTGACGGAGTCGGGCGCGGAGATCCTCACGCTGCCGTAGCGTCCCGCCCCCACCGACGCCCGGCCGGTCGTCAGTCCTTGCCGCGCAGGTGGGCGATCTGCTGCCGGGAGAGCTCGACGGTGCGTCGCATGTGCCGGTACAGCAGGGCGAGTTCGTCCTCGGTGTAGTCGGCGAACATCGCCCGCCATCGCTCGCCCAGCTCGGCCCACAGCTCCGTGAGATTCCGCATCGCCTTCGGGACGGGCTCCACCAGAACCCGGCGGCGGTCGGTCTGGTCGCGGCGCCTGACCACGTAGCCCGCCTTTTCCAGACGGTCGACCAGCCGGGTCGCCGAGCCGCTGGTCAGGCCGGTGAGCTCGGCGATCCGGCCGGTGGTGAACGGGCCGGACTCGGCGGTCAGCAGGTTGAGGCACTGGACGTCGGTCGGGTGCAGCTTGAGATGGTCCGCGACCGCCTGGTTGAACATGACGTAGGAGGCCAGGTAGCGGCGGGACTCCTGCTGGAGATCGTCTATCAGCAAGGGGTCTCCTAAATATCTGCGTCACGCAGTGACTGTGTCATACAGTAGGCGCATGACGAAGGAATTCTACCGGCCCGTCGTGGCCGTTGCCGGAGCGACCGGCACCCAGGGCGGCGCGGCCGCCCGCTCGCTGCTCGATCAGGGCTAACCGGGTCCGCGCCCTGACCCGCACTCCCGGCTCGGCCGCCGCCCGGGCGCTGCGGGCCCTCGGCGCAGACGTGCTCGCGGCCGACTTCGACGACCGCGAGTCGCTGGAGTTCGCCCTGAAAGGCGCCGACGGACTGTTCGCCATGTCCACCCCCTTCGGCTCCGACCCGGAAACCGAGGTCCGGCAGGGCATCGCCCTGCTGGAGGCCGCCCGGGACATCGGGCACATCGTGTTCTCCTCCGCCGCACACGCCGACCGGGACACGGGCATCCCGCACTTCGACAGCAAGTACCGCATCGAGCAGCACCTGCGCGGGCTGGGTGTGCCGTGGACGGTCCTCGGCCCGGCCGTGTTCATGGACAACTACACGGTCGAATGGTCGCTCGAAGGTCTGCGCGAGGGCAGATTCGTCCTGCCGATGCCTGATGACCGGCCGGTGACGCTGATTCCCGCGCGGGACATCGGCGCCTTCGCCGCCCATGTGCTCGCGCGGCCCGAAAAGTTCGCGGGCCGGCGCATCGACATCGCCTCCGACGAGCTGACCTGCCCCCGGATCGCGGAGGCGCTGACCGGCGTGTGCGGCAGGCCGATCGTCTTCGAGCGGCTGCCGATCGCCCGCGTCGAGACGTTCTCGGCCGATCTCGCCGCGATGTTCCGCTACTTCACCGAGACCGGCCTCGATGTCGACGTGGACGCCCTGCGCCGCGACTTTCCGGAGATCGGCTGGCAGCGCTTCGGCACCTGGGCGGCCGAGCGCACCTGGCCGGTCAACTGAGTGCACGCAAAACCCATCCCCTGAACTGGAGTGTTGCGACGACCACCGGAACCCGAGCCCGGAGGGCGGGCTTTTTCCACGGCACCGGAGTACCGTTTTTACCGACACGACGTCGGGAAACAGGAAGTGGGCCCATGGAATCCTTCTCCACCCTCATCCGGACCGCTTCCCGCGAGCAGCACGAGGAGGTCAGGGGCTCGACGTTCATGAGCGACCTGCTGGGGCACAAACTGGGGGTCGACGCGTTCGCCCGCTACACGGAGCAGCTGTGGTTCGTGTACGGGGCACTGGAGTCCGGCGCCGAGCGCCTGGCCGGGGACCCGGTGGCCGGCCCCTTCGTCCGCCCGGAGTTGTTCCGGACGGCCGCGCTGGAGCAGGACCTGGAGTACCTGCGCGGCCCCGGCTGGCGAGCGGGCATCAGCGCGCTGCCCGCCACCCTGGAGTACGCGCGACGGATCTCCGACTGCGCCCGCACCTGGCCTGCCGGCTACGTCGCCCACCACTACACCCGCTACCTCGGCGACCTCTCCGGCGGGCAGATCATCCGCGACACGGCCGAGAGGGCGTGGGGTCTGCCGAAGAAGGGCGACGGGGTCCGCTTCTACGTGTTCGAGGAGATCCCCAACCCGGCCGCCTTCAAGCGGGGTTACTGGGAGCTGCTGGACGCGGTGCCCGGAGACGAGCTGGAGCGGCAGCGGATCGTGGCCGAGTGCAAGCGGGCGTACGCGCTGAACAACGCGGTGTTCCACGCGCTGGGCGAGGAGTTCCCGCTGTCGGCCTGACCGGCCCCAAAGACCCGCGGCGGGCACCCGAGAGGGTTCCGCCCGTACCGACGCGCGCCGCCCGGGTCAGCGTTCGAGGTGCACCCGGCCGCCGACCTCGGTCCAGCCGCCCGGCTGGGGTGCGGTCAGGATCTGGGAGCCCGCTCCCTGGGTGATGTTGAGGGCCCGGCCGAGCCGGTCGGTGAGCAGCAGGGCCGCCGCCCCGGTCGCCTCGTCCTCGTCGATCCCGTCGCCGCGTCCGGGGAAGGCCCGGGCCCGCACCCGTCCGGCGGGCTCGTCCTCCCACGCCCAGGCGTAGACCCACTCCCCCGGCGGCGGCACGGCCAGGTCGTCGACCTCGGCCGCGCTTCCGTACTGCCGCAGGGTGCGCTGCGGCACCCACTCCGCCCGCGCCTCGATCCAGCAGAACTCCCCGTCCTGCCGGGCCCCGACCACCCCGGCGGGCGTGACCAGTTCGGGCACGTCGAGCAGCCAGGCCGTCCCGACACACGGGTGCCCGGCGAAGGGCAGGCGCAGGGTGGGCGTGTAGATGTCGATCACCCCGCGCTCGGGGTCGTCGACGAACACGGTCTCACTGAACCCGAGTTTCGCGGCGAACGCCTGCCGCTCACTCCGCTCGGGCATCACCGAACCCTCACGCACGACACCGAGTTCGTTGCCGTATCCACCGTTCGGCCCGCAGAAGACGCGGAGCACGTCGTAGTCAGTCACGGGGGCATTCAAACACCGCCCGGGCGACCAGGTCGTCCCGGGCGGCCGGCGCTCCCGATCATCCCGAAGCGCGACCTTTGACCTTCCCTTGACCACTTCATGAGAGCGATTTTGAGTCATTTAAGTAATCCTTATCTGGCTTAGGTGAGCCTCACCTTCCCCGTCCTTCTGGAGCTTTCATGCGACCCGCCAGCCCCGTATCCGTCGTGATCGCCGCCGCGGCGGTTCTGACCGCAGTCACCGGCTGTACGGAGAAGAGCAACGCCGAGGACGGCGACCGCGTGGTCCATGTGACGGCCACGGACGACAAGTGCGAGGTGTCGAAGAAGGAGTTCCCCGCCGGGCACGTCGAACTGGCCGTCGAGAACAAGGGTTCCAAGGTCACCGAGGTCTACGTGCTCTTCCCTGACGACCGCGTGGTCACCGAGCGGGAGAACATAGGCCCCGGCACCAGGCAGCGGGTCACCGCCGAGGTGAAGGCCGGCGACTACCAGATCGCCTGCAAGCCCGGCATGAAGGGCAAGGGCATCCGTCAGGCCGTCAAGGCCACCGGCGGCAAGGCGGTCAAGCGCGACCCGCGCCTGGACGAGGCCGTGGCGGCCTACCGCGCCTACACCCAGGAGCAGGCCGACGAGACCCTGCCCAAGGCCGAAACCTTCGCCCGGGCCGTCAAGGACGGCGACCTGGAAGCCGCGCAGAAGGCGTACGCGCCGTCCCGCATCGGCTGGGAGCGCACCGAGCCGGTCGCCGAGTCCTTCGGCGACATCGACCCGAAGGTCGACGTCCGCGAGGACGGCCTGGAGGACGGCCAGGACCCCGCCACCGACTGGACCGGCTGGCACCGCCTGGAGAAGGCCCTCTGGCAGGACAAGAAGATCGGCGACCGGGAGAAGGAGCTCGCCGACCGGCTCATCACCGACCTGAAGGACTGGCAGGAGCGGGTCGGCAAGGCCGACATCACCCCGACCTCGATGGCCAACGGTGCCAAGGAACTCCTCGACGAGGTCGCGACCGGCAAGGTCACCGGCGAGGAGGAGCGCTACTCGCACACCGACCTGGTCGACTTCAAGGCCAACGTCGAGGGCGCGCAGAAGTCGTACGAGCTGCTGAAGCCGGTCGCGCAGGAGAACGACAAGGCCCTCACCACGGAACTGGACAAGCAGTTCGCCACCCTGAACACGCTGCTCGACAAGTACCGCCCGGACACGACGTCGTACGACTTCACCTCCTACGACAAGGTCGGCAAGGCCGACCGCAAGGAGCTCTCGGACGCGGTCAACGCGCTGGCGGAGCCCCTGTCGAAGCTCGCTGCCGCAGTCGCGAAGTAGGGGACCGCGCCCATGACGGACAACGACACGCCATCTCCCTCCCGGCGCTCCCTGCTCGGCTGGGGCGGCGCGGGCCTGGCCCTCGGCGCCGCCGCGGCGGGCGGAGCGGTGGCGATGGCCCGCACCGACGACGACCCCGCACCGGACACGGGAACCGCGATCGCCTTCCACGGCCCGCACCAGGCGGGCATCGCCACGCCCGTCCAGGACCGGCTGCACTTCGCCGCGTTCGACGTGACGACCGACGACCGGGCGGAGTTCGTCCAGCTGCTGAAGGAGTGGACGGAAGCCGCCCGCCGCATGACGGCCGGGCAGCCGGTGGGCGAGGGCGGCTTCGGCGGCCTCCCCGAGGCACCCCCGGACGACACCGGCGAGGCCCTGGACCTCAAGCCCTCCCGCCTGACCCTCACGATCGGCTTCGGTCCGAGCCTGTTCGGGAAGTTCGGCCTGGCGGAGCAACGGCCGGCCGCCCTGGTGGACCTGCCCAAGTTCGCGGGTGACAACCTGGACAAGAACCGCAGCGGAGGCGACCTGTGCGTCCAGGCCTGCGCGGACGACCCACAGGTCGCCGTGCACGCCATCCGCAACCTGGCCCGCATCGGCTTCGGCAAGGTCGTCATCCGCTGGTCGCAGCTCGGCTTCGGCAAGACGTCGTCGACGACACCCGAGGCACAGACCCCGCGCAACCTGATGGGTTTCAAGGACGGCACCCGCAACATAGCGGGCACGGAGACGGACCGGCTGAAGAAGTTCGTGTGGGTGGACGGGAAGGACGGCCCGTCCTGGATGACGAACGGCTCCTACCTCGTCGCCCGCCGCATCCGCATGCACATCGAGACCTGGGACCGCACCTCGCTCCAGGAGCAGGAGGACATCTTCGGCCGTGACAAGGGCGAGGGCGCCCCGGTCGGCAAGGCGAAGGAGCGTGACGAGCCGTTCCTGAAGGCCATGAAGCCCGACGCGCACGTCCGGCTCGCGCACCCCGACGCCAACCACGGGGCGACGATCCTGCGCCGCGGCTACTCCTTCACCGACGGCACGGACGGACTGGGCCGCCTCGACGCGGGCCTGTTCTTCCTCGCCTACCAGCGGGACGTCCGCAAGGGCTTCATCCCGATCCAGCGCAACCTGGCCACGGACGCGCTCAACGAGTACATCCAGCACGTGGGTTCGGCGCTCTTCGCCATCCCGCCGGGCGTCCGCGACAAGGACGACTGGTGGGGCCGGACGCTGTTCTCCAAGGAGGCCTGAGCCTGTTGTTCTCCAACTACCTGATCGGTCTGCGCGAGGGCCTGGAGGCGAGCCTCGTCGTCTGCATCCTCATCGCCTACCTGGTGAAGACGGACCGCCGGGACGCGCTGCGGCCGATCTGGATCGGCATCGGCATCGCGGTCGCCCTCGCGTTCGGCTTCGGCTGTGCGCTCGAATTCGGCTCGCAGGAGCTGACGTTCGAGGCGCAGGAGGCGCTCGGCGGGTCCCTGTCGATCCTCGCGGTCGGTCTGGTGACGTGGATGGTGTTCTGGATGCGGCGCACCGCCCGGCACCTGAAGTCCGAACTGCACGGCAAGCTGGACGCGGCCCTCGCCATGGGCACGGGCGCGCTGGTCGCCACGGCGTTCCTGGCCGTGGGCCGGGAGGGCCTTGAGACGGCCCTGTTCGTCTGGGCCTCGGTCCACGCGGCGAGCGACGGCAGCCCGCGTCCCCTTCTCGGTGTCGCCCTGGGCCTGTTGACCGCGGTCCTCCTGGGCTGGCTCTTCTACCGGGGCGCCCTGCGCATCGATCTCGCCCGGTTCTTCACCTGGACCGGCGGCATGCTCGTCGTCGTGGCCGCGGGCGTACTGGCGTACGGCTTCCACGACTTGCAGGAGGCCCGCTTCCTGCCGGGCGAGCGGAAACTGGCCTTCGACATCTCCGGCACGATTCCGCCGGACAGTTGGTACGGCACGTTGCTCAAGGGCGTGTTCAACTTCCAGCCGGATCCGACGGTGCTCCAGGTCGTGGTGTGGCTGCTGTACCTGGTCCCGACCCTGACCCTGTTCCTGGCACCGACGGGCCTTGGACGCGGCCGGACGGCGCCGGCGCCGGTGCGCGACAGGGCCTGACGCCGCCGGGATTCCTCTCGCACACCCACCCCCGTCCGGCCGCCGGCGGCACCCGGTAGGGTTCGCCTCCGGAAAGGGGAAGGTGAAGGAACCCGATGAGCAGGGATCGCGACCCTCGAACGCTCCGCAGGTCCGCCCGGAGCGCCCTCATAGCAGCCTCGGTGACCGCTTTGTCGTTGACGGCGAGCGGATGCGTCGTGGTGCACGGCGAACGGGAGATCCTCCCGTCCACGACCCGAGCCGAAGCCGCCAAGGCCCTCCAGGAGTTCACGACCGCGTACAACGAGGCCGACAAGGCCTACGACGCCTCCCTGGACGCCGACCACACCACCGGCGCCCTGGCCGACATCGACTCGGCACGCCTGAAGGCCGGCCGGACGAACAGCCCGGACGGCAACCCGAACCACACGCCCCTGAAGCTGACGGACGCGAAGTACACGATCCCCAAGAAGGCCGGCTGGCCCCGCTGGTTCCTCGTCGACGCGGCCGGCAACAAGGGTGGCACCGCCCGCTGGCTGCTCGTGTTCACCCGCAGCAGCCTGGACGACCCCTTCCAGGTCGCGTATCTCACCCTCGTCGCACCGGGCAAGGTCCCGCGGTTCAAGAAGGACGCGGACGGCTGGGCCGAGTCGGTCCCCGTGAACTCGACCGGCCTGTCCGTCGCCCCCGGCGACCTGAGCCAGGACTACACGACCTACCTCAAGAACGGCGGCGAGACCTTCGCCGACGGCTCCCACACCAGCCAGTGGCGCGCCCTGCGCGAGAAGAACGCCAAGAAGCCGGGCCTGGTCACCCAGTACATCGACGAACCGCTGACGAACGGCGACTACCAGCCCCTCGCCCTGCGCACGGCGGACGGCGGCGCACTGGTGTTCTTCACCACCCGGCACTACGAGAAGCAGACGGCCTACGCGGGCACGTCGTTCCCCATCCCCGGCAAGGACGTCCTCGCGCTGACGAAGGGTGAGGTCAAGCAGTCCCTCCTGATGGAGTTCGTCTCCAACGAGGTGGCGCTGGACCCGCCGAAGGGCAGCGGCAGCGAGCAGGTGACGATCCTCGGCCGGATCCAGGGCATGACGTCGGCCGAAGGCTCGTAGGAGCAGGGCGGGGCAGGGTCGGAAAGGACAGGGCAGGACCGGCTCAGTGCCGCAGCGGCCAGGCCTGCCCGGCGTGGTCGGCTTCCTCGCCGGCGTACCGGGCGCAGGCCTCGGTCAGGGTCTCCAGCAGGCTCAGCGGATCCGGCAATGGATGCTCGGGCCCGCGCACCCAGTGCACCGTCTGGTCCTCACCGGGCAGCCGCGCCGGCGGTACGAGGACGTAGGAGCCACGGCAGTGCCACCGCAGCCCGGGGTGCTCGTCCATCGTCTCGGGGTGGCAGTCCAGTTCGCACGGCCACCACTCGTCCTCCTCCTCGGGCGTCCCGCGGGTGAGGGTGAAGAACAGCATGCGGCCGTCGTCGCTCTCGGCGACGGGCCCGACCTCGACACCGTCGCCGAGCAGCCGCTCCAACGCACTGCGACCGGCATCCAGGGGCACGTCGAGGACGTCGTGCACCATGCCGGTCGCGGTGATGAAGTTGGCCTGCGGCTGATGGCGGGCCCAGCGTTCGATCTGGGCGCGGTCGGTGGTCGACTGCGTCTGCCAGGCGAAGGACACCGGGTGCCGGGCCGGGGTGGGACAGCCGACGCGGTCGCAGGAGCAGCGGTAGCCGGCCGGGTGGGCGGCGGGCGCGAGCGGCAGTCCGGCTCCGGCGGCGGCGAGCAGCAGGGCCTCACGGCCGCCGTCACCGGCGGTCTCCTTCGGCCGGCGCCCGGCGCGCAGCCACTGGGTGAGTTTGCCCTGTAGGCCGGTCCTGCCGCCGTACTCCGCGCTCATCTATCCCCTCGCCTCGCTGTCGTGCGGAACAGCATGCCTCATGGTCCCATCTTCCCGCGCGCCGGGGGGCCAGTGCCCACATCCGGGGCAGGAGGGCCGAGACATGTACCGGTGGGGCGAGGCATATGCCGGTGGGGCGAGAGGTACTCCGCACCGTGATCGGGTGTCATTGCCCGCTTTGCCGTGACATGGCGTCCTACCGTGGTCGCCATGGTCACAAGGATCGCGCTGACGGGCCTCGCCTCCGCGGTTTCCGTGGTCTCGCTGACCCTCACGGGACCGGTCGGCGCCGCCCCGGCCCTGCCGTCGGGCCTGCGCCCGCTGGAGGGACGCACCCGCCCGCTGGAGTGGGGCACCGGCCCCCTGACGGTGGCGGCGCTCCCCCGGGTCACGTACGTGGCCCACCGCGGCGGCGCCCGCGAGGTCCCCGAGAACAGCATGACGGGGCTGGTGGCCGCCTATGAGCGCGGTACGTCGCAGGTGCTGGACTTCGACACGCGGCTGCTGCGCGACGGGACGCCCGTGGTGTTCCACGACGAGACCCTGAACCGCACCACCTACCTGGGCGGCGAGGTGCGCGGCCTCGACGCCCGGGAGTGGCAGGGCGTCCGGCTGCGCCCGAAGGACGCGCTGCCCGGCAGCTGGCGCTCGGAACGGCCGCCGACGGTCGAGGAGGTACTGGATCGTTTCGGCGGGCGGATCGTGCTGATGCTGGAGGCGAAGGATCCGCGGAGTCTCGGCCGGCTGGCCGGGATGATCCGGGCCCGCGGCCTGACCCGCTCGGTGTTCGTGAACTCCAACGACCCGGAGGTGGCCCGCCGCGTCCACCGCCTCGGCCTGCTCACGCAGTTGTGGCGCTCGGCGCGGCAACTGCGCACGGACCGCCCGGAGCGCTGGCGGTCGTACGTGGACCTGCTGGACGTGGACCACCGTGCGCGTGACGCGGATCTCGTGCGGGCGGTGAAGTCGGGGATCCGGCGGGTGTGGGCGCACACGGTGGTGACGGACGCGCAGCGGGACCGGGTGCTGGCGCTGGGCTGCGACGGGGTGATCACGGACGCGCCGGGGCGCCTCGCGCGGGCCGCCCGGCGCGGCACTCGGCAGGGCACTCAGCGCGGTGCGAGGCCGTGAAGGGCGTAGTCGACGAGGGTGTCGGTGTACTCGTAGGAGATCGGGCCCGTGTGCTGGAGCCAGCGCTGGGCGAGCGGGGAGATGAAGAACTCCAGGGCGATGCGCGGGTCGATGTCGGCCCGGACCTGCCCTGCCTCCTGCGCGGCGCGCAGCCGGCCGATGTAGAGGTCGAGTGAGGGCTGCATGAGCTTGGCCACGAACTCGCGGCCGAGCTGCTCGTTCACCACCCCCTCGGCGGCCAGCGCGCGGGACGGCGCCTCGAACCTCGGGTCGCGCAACTGGTCGACGGTGGCGCGCAGGACGCCCTTGACGTCGGCGGCGAGGTCGCCGGTGTCGGGGAAGGCGTACGGCACCGGTCCCGCCTCCCGCAGGGACTGCTCGCCCAGATCGAGGAACGCCTCCATCAGCACGTCCGCCTTCGACGACCACCAGCGGTAGATCGTCTGCTTCCCCACGCCGGCGCGGGCGGCGATGCCCTCGATGGTGGTCTTCGGATAGCCGACCTCCACGACGAGCGCGAGGGCGGCGTCGTAGATGGCGCGACGGGACTTCTCGCTGCGCCGGGAGGCGTCGGGGGCGGACTTGCCGGGGGCGGACCGGGCGGACTTCGGTGCGGACATGGGTCGAATTTACCAGGTTGACAAGACGGAGCGTCTCGCGGACAGTGGAGCGACATGAACGAGACGAACCGTCTCGTTGCGAGCACGAACCGGAGAAGGAGCCCCACATGACCCGAGGCGGAGCCGGAAACCTGCTGGGCGTCGGCGGATCGCGGCGGAAGCTCGGCCGCGAGGCGCTGCGCGGCGGCGGCCGGGGCGGCCGGATCGGCGGCGGCCTCGATCCGCAGGCCCACAAGCGCGAGCTGCTGCGCAAACTCCAGGAGCAACGGCAGCAGCAGGAACGACAGGAGGACGGTACGACCGACGAGTCGTCGTGAGCCTCCCCCGCCCGGGGGAGACCGTCCCCTCGCGCGCGGGATCCTCCCGGGACGTCCGGCGGATGTACTGAAGCGGTCGCGACACCGCGACAGTGACCGACAGACGGACACCCGGGAGGAACCACGATGCGCGTCTGGACGAGACGACGGCTGCTCGCCTCGGCGGTATCCGCCGCCTCCGCTGCCGGCCTCGCCGCGACGGCGGCCGTACCGGCACGGGCGGCGGGCGCTCCCCGGGCCGGGTCCGGGGAGCACGACGTGGCGGACGCCCTGCGGGCCCTGCCCGGACTGCGTCTGATCGAAGAGCGGCAGGACGCCGAACCCGGGTACCGGCACTTCGTCCTGGGCCTGCGCCAGCCGGTCGACCACACGAACCCCGCGGCCGGCACCTTCGAGCAGCGCCTCACCCTGCTGCACACCGCCGCCGACCGGCCCATGGTGCTCACCACCACGGGCTACCACGCGGTCCTCACGCCCTGGCGGAGCGAACCGACGATCCTGCTCGGCGCCAACCAACTCCAGGCGGAACACCGCTACTTCGGCGCCTCGCTCCCCGCCGGGCCCGGCTACGCCCACCTCACGATCCGCCAGGCCGCCGACGACCACCACCGCGTCGTCCGCCTCTTGCGCCGGCTCTACCCCGGCGCGTGGCTCTCCACCGGCAGCAGCAAGGGCGGCATGGCGAGCGTCTACCACCGCCGCTTCCACCCCCACGACGTGGACGGCACGGTGGTCTACTCGGCCCCGAACAACGTCGACGACCGCGACGACTCCGCCTACCTCCGCTTCCTGGAGACGGTCGGCACCGCTCCCGACCGTGAGGCCGTCAAGGCCGCCCAGCGGCAGATGCTGCTGCGCCGGGCCGAGATGGTCGCCCGCTACGAGGCCTGGGCGACCGCCCGGGGCGACACCTTCCGCATCATCGGCAGCGCCGACCAGGCGTTCGAGATCGCCGTGCTGCGTCTGCTGTTCATGTTCTGGCAGCGCGCAACGCCGACCGACGTGACCTCGATCCCCGGCCCGGGGGCGACGACCGACGAGCTGTACGCGTGGCTGGACGCATGGGCGGGGCTGTCCCTGTACGCCGACACCGCGGCGCGGCGGTACGTCCCGTACTGGTACCAGATCGGCACGCAACTGGGGTACGGCGATGTCCCCACCGCCCACGTGGCGGACCTGCTGCGCCACCCCGGCGGCATCGCGGCGCGCAACTTCGTCCCCCGGGACATCCCCATGGTCTTCGACACGACGGCCATGCCCGACATCGACCGCTGGGTGCGCCGTCGCGGCAGCCGGCTGCTGTTCGTCAACGGCGCCCAGGACCCCTCTGTCGCCGAGCACTTCCGACCTGCGGGTGCCGACTCACGCATCCTGTGGGTGCCGGGCGGCAATCACAGCGTCGACATCGCGAACCTGTCCCCCGCCGACCGGGCCTGGGCGGAGGAGGCGTTGTCCCGCTGGGCCGGTCAGGACTGACCGGCTCCGATCAGGGCGCCGGGGGCCAGGCGTCGCCCCAGTCCGCGTCCCGTGCCGCCTTGTAGAGGTCGCCGTGGCGCTTGGTGACGGTGGCACGGCGCAGGGACGGTTCGGTCTCGCACAGGTCGAGGAGGACCTGGCCCTTGCGGATCTGCGGGCGCCGGACGACACGGGAGGGTGCCGGGGCGACGGGGAAGCGGGCGGCGGCGACGTAAGCGAACTTCTCGTCCTCGTAGGCGAGGGAGCCGCCCTTGACCTGGCGGTGCAGGGAGGAACGGCTGACCCGGGCGGAGAAGTGGCACCAGTCCGTGCCCGGGGCGATGGGGCAGGCGGCGCTGTGCGGGCAGGGCGCGGCGACGTGGAAACCGGCCTCGACCAGCCGGTCGCGGGCCTCGATGACGCGGGCGTAGCCGTCGGGGGTGCCGGGCTCGACGATCACGACGGCCTGTGCGGCGGACGCGGCGGCGTCGACGAGGGCGGTGCGGTCGGGGGCGGTCAGCTCGTTGAGGACGTAGGAGACGGTGACGAGATCAGTGCTCTCCAGGGTGAGCGCCGCTCCGATCCGAGAGCGCTGCCACCGTACGTCCCGCAGGGCCGGGTCGGCCGCGGCGATCTCCCGGCCCAGGGCGAGCGCGGGCTCGGCCCAGTCGAGCACGGTGACGGGCCGCTCCCCGCCCCAGGTCGCGCTCACGGCCCAGGCCGCGGCACCCGTACCGCCGCCGACGTCGGTGTGCGATCCGGGCACCCACCCGGGCGCGGCCTCGGCGAACGCCTCCAGAGCCGACCGCACCGCCTCGAAGGTCGCGGGCATCCGGTAGGCGGCGTAGGCGGCGACGTCGGCCCGGTCGCGCAGGATGGGAGCGTCGGTCGGGGTGGCCCCGCGGTAGCTGGCGATGAGCCGCTCGACCGCCTGCGAGGCCTGCCGGGGCGGCAGCCCGTCGAGCAGACCGGCGAGGGCGGCACGGAGGGTTTCGGCCGGGGGTGCGGGGGCGTTCACCCGGCGATTCTACGAGGGCCCCGCGCCCGGTGACTCACCCGTCCGGACGGGTCGGACGTCCGGACGGGTCGGGCGTCAGGACGGGTCGGGCGTCAGGACGGGTCGCCGTACTGCAGGCCGCGTCCGTTGGTGCCGACATAGACGCGGCCGTAGCTGTCCGGGTCGCCGGTGATGACACCGACGCCGCCGATGGCGCCCCACTGGTGGGCGTCGTCGTTGACGCGGAGCCAGGTGGCGCCCTTGTCGGTGGAGCGGAAGACTCCGGTGACGTTCTTGACGGTGCCGATCAGGTACAGGGCCTGGTAGCCGGTGCCCGGCTTGGCCTTGCCGAAGCCGAGGGCGGAGGCGGACTGCACCGACCTGAGCGTGGTGAAGGTCCGGCCGCCGTCGGTGGAGTGCAGCAGTCCCTTGCCACTGCCGGCGATCCACAGGTCCCCGGCGATGCCGGGGACGGCCGTGAGCCGGCCGTCGGGCAGGTTGCCGGCGCGGGCGGTGAAGGTCGCGCCGCCGTCGGTGCTGGCGTAGAGCGTGCCGCCGGACAGGGAGTAGAAGGTCCTGGCCGAGGAGCGGTCGGCGACGACCACGGCGTCGTTGCCCAGGCCGCCGACCCGCGACCAGCTCGCCCCCTTGTCGGTCGAGCGGTACGGGGCCTGACCGGCCTGCGTCCAGACGATGGTGGAGCCGTCCGCCGCGAGCGCGACACGGCCGTCCTGGGCGCTGGCCACCGGCTCTGCCTCGAAGCCGTTCCAGCTGCGGCCGCCGTCGGTGGAGTAGGCGCCGTCCTGCGCGCCGCCCCGGCCGACGCGGACCATCATCGAGGGCTTGGACTGGGCGAAGTCGATGTCGGTGCTGTTGGTCATCATCGGGTTCTTCAGCCGCCCGGAGGGCACCTTGGTCAGGTCGTCGTGCCGGAAGCCGCCCTGGTCGCCCATGGCGGTGATGACCGCGGCGCCGCCGGGCGGGGCGATCGCGTCCAACAGCGCGGTCTCCTCCAGCCCTCGGGCGCCCATGCTCCAGTGGCTGGTACCGCCGCTGTCGGAGGCGCCCGCGTCCTTGCTGCGCAGGATGCCGTTGCCGGTGCCGTACAGCACGTGCCCGGAGTCGAAGGGGTCGATGGCCAGGGCGGTCATCCAGTGCCCGGTATGGGTGCCGACGTAAGGAGCGGCGGAGGCGTTGCGCACCGACTTGTCGGCCAGTGCCTTCCAGGTCGTGCCGCCGTCGGTGCTGCGGTAGATCTCGTCCTGGGGCCACCAGCGGCCGAGGGTGGTGACCATCACCGTGGAGGGCTTGCGGGGGTCGACGGCCAGACCGGAGAACCCGTAGTCGCCCCTGGACGGGGAGATGTTCTTCCACGTCCCGCGGGCCGGCGTGTACTTCCACACCGAGCCCCCCGTCACGCCGTTGGGTCCGAGGGCGTTGGTGTACGTCAGGTAGAGCGAGCCGTCACCGGAGAGGACGCCGTGCTGCGGCATCTCGCCGGTGGGCTGCCCGGAGACGGCCTGCCAGGTGCTGCCGCCGTCGGTGGAGCGGTAGAGGGAGGTGGACTTGTCGTTGACGCCGACGTAGATCGTCTTGCTCCCGGCCGGGCCGTACGTCACGAAGGAGACGCCCCCGCCGCTGCTCGCCCCGTTCTTGACGGGGAACGAGGAGACCTGCCTCCATGTCACGCCGTGGTCGGTGCTGCGCCACAGGCCGTTCTTGCGGGTGCCCAGCAGCAGGGTGCCGGGGTCCGCGGGGTCGATCGCGAGCCGTTCGCCCGCCCCGCGGCCGTCCTCGTTGCCGCCCACCTTGAACGGCAGATCGGTGCGCTTGAAGGTGCGGCCCCGGTCCGTGGAGCGCAGGATCGCGCCGTTGCCCGCCCACTCGTTGGTGTAGGTGCCCGCCATGAGGTAGAGCCGCTTGGGGTCGACCGGGTCGGTGGCCACCGAGTCGATGCCCAGCAGGTTCCAGTCCTTCTCGCCGATCCAGTCGGTCAGCGGGATCCACTGCTCGGCCCCGGTGTCCCAGCGGTAGGCGCCGCCCATGTCGGTGCGCGCGTACAGCAGGCCCTTCTCCCGCGGGTTGAACACCAGCCCGGTGACGTAACCGCCGCCCACCACCTGGGCGTTCTTCCACACATACGGTCCGGCCGCGGCCGTGGGCCGCGCAGTGCCCGCCCCGGCCGTGCGGGGCTCGGCCGTCTTGACCAGCTTCCACTGCTGGTTGGTGCCGCCCCGGTCGGGATACTGGACGACTGCCGCCCCCTCGGCCGTGGAGCCTGAGGAGACATCCAGGACCTGGCCGCTCCTGCGGGAGGTGAAGGTGACGGCGCCGGAACCGCTCACCTCGTTGATCCGCCATTCCTGGGAAGGGGAGGAGCTGTCGGTCTGCTGCTCGGCGGCGGCGCCCTGGGCGGTCGAGTTGCCCGCTATGCCCAGCACTTTGCCGCTGTTGCGGTTCACCAGCTCGTAGTAGCCGTCCCCGGCGGGTTTCAGCCTCCACTGCTGGTTGGCGGTGCTCTGGTCGGTCCACTGCTGGATACGGGTGCCGTCGGCGGTGGAGAAGGCGTTGACGTCCATCACCTTGCCGCTGCGCACGGAAACCAGCCGGTAGTAGGCATCGCCGTCGACCGTCGCGGCCTGCGAGTCCTCCTGTGCGTACAGGAGATACGGCACGAGGACGGCGGGCACGCCGAGCAGCAGACCGGTGGCGGTCCAGCGGCGGCGGTGACGCCCGCGGCGTCCGCCGTTCGTGGGGTTGTTCATGGGGAGGCGTTCTCCTTGCGAGCCGTTCACGAGCGAAGGCGGATTCCGGCACCGGAACTGGCCGGATCCACTCCCTTGTGGTCACAGCCCCCGCAAAAGGTTGCCCTGCGCCAGGACGCCCGAGTTTCAGCACTCCCCGGGCCGACCGGAGCCGTGGGTGCCGCCTTCCAGCCCCTCGCTTGACACAACGTCCGAACATCGCGCCCGCAACGGACAGCTCACGCGTGGGCTCCGTGCGGGGCGTCGGAGATAGTCGACGGTGTCCGCTCCCGATGTGCGTCGTTCCCGACACCAGCAGAGGAAAAGCATGTCGCTCCTGAAGACCATCGACACCGATCCCTCGTTCGCCCCCCGCGAGTCCGGCCCGCTGCCGGAACGCCTGATCTCCGGCGACCCGACGTTCAAGACCTGGGCACAGGACACCGCCCGTGGGGAAACGATCAATACGGGTGTCTGGGAAGCCACGCCCGGCGAGACGCGCTCGATCAAGGGCGAGATCTTCGAGTTCTGCCACATCCTTTCCGGCGTCGTCGAAATCACGCCGGAAGGTGGCGAGCCGGTGGTCTACAAGGCAGGCGACAGCTTTGTCATGAAGCCTGGCTTCGTCGGTGTCTGGAAGACCATCGAAACCGTGCGCAAGATCTACCTGACCGTGTCGTGACGCCGATGCCGCCGGCGCCTCGCGCAGGCGGCAGCGGGTCACATCCCCCGAACCGCCCGGGCCACCCGCGACCCCGCCGCCGCCCTCGGGGCGCTGTCCGGGCGGCGGCGACGGGGATGGACCGCGTTCGTGAGGAGGATGAGGAACGTGTCCGTCGCCCGGTCCAGGACGAGGGACGTGCCCGTGAAGCCCGTGTGGCCCGCCGCGCCGCGCCCCGCCAGATCGCCCATGAACCACGGCTGGTCGAGCAAGAAGCCCAGGCCGGGTGGCGTGAAGAGGAGGTCGACGAAGTCGGGGCCGAGGATGCGGGCGGGGCCGTAGGAGCCGCCGGCGAGGAGGGTGCGGCAGAACACCGCGAGGTCGCGGCCGGTGGAGAACAGGCCCGCGTGGCCCGCCACGCCGCCCAGCGCCCAGGCGTTCTCGTCGTGCACGTCGCCCCGCAGCATCCCCCGGTCCGCCTTGGCCCACGGCCGCCGCTGGTCCTCCGTCGCCGCCGCCCCGGGGCACGGCCCGAACTCCGTCGCCGTCATGCCCAGCGGCCGCGTGATGCCGTCGCGGAAGAGCACGTCGAGCGTGCGGCCGGTGATGCGTTCCAGGAGGTGCTGGAGGAGCAGCATGTTCAGGTCGGAGTAGCGGTACGTGCCCGGTGCCCCGACCGGCGCCTCCGTCCGCAGCGCGGCCAGCCGCCCGGCGTCGTCGGCGCAGTCGTACAGCGGGAGTTCGGGCCGCAGCCCGGAGGTGTGGGTGAGCAGCTGCCGTACGGTGATGTGGTGCCGGGCGGCCGCCGTGAAGTCGGGCAGATATGCCCCGACCTTCGCGTCGATGCCGAGCGTGCCGCGCTCGATCTGCTGCACGGCGGCCACGGCTGTGAACAACTTGGTCAGGGACGCGAGGTCGAAGGGGGTGCCGACGGTCATCGGGACCCGGTCCTCGGCGGGCAGTTCCACGCCGGTGTCGGTGTCCTCGTCGTAGGCCGAGTAGCGTACGGCCCAGCCCGCCGCCTCCTCGACCGCGATCACGGGGCCGCGTCCGACGACGAGGACCGCGCCCGGCGCCCAGGGGCGCTGCCCGGTGGTGAGGACGTGGACCTCCCGGACCAGGTGGCGCAGTTCCCCGGGGTCGAGACCGGCCCGTTCCGGCGTGCCGTCGCGCAGTCGTGGTGCGCTCAGCTCCCTGCTCCCTCCACGCTCGCGCCCCTGCCGTCCGTGATTCCGTCCGTCTTCGCGTCCGTGTGCCCGTCCGTCTTCGCGTCCGTCTTCCAGGGTCGGCACATTCCCACGAAACAGGCCAGTGCCACCAGGGCGGCGGCCAGTTGGACGACGGCCATCGGGACGGCCGTGTCCTCCCCGGCGACGCCGACGAGCGGGGAGGCGACCGCGCCGATGAGGAACGACGAGGTGCCGAGCAGGGCGGACGCTGAGCCGGCGGCGTGCTTGGTGCGCATCAGGGCGAGGGCCTGGGTGTTGGGCAGGGTGATGCCCATCGCGGACATCAGGACGAACAGCGCGACGGCGACGGGCGCGAGACCGACCTCGCCGAACACGCCCAGGGACATCAGCAGCAGCGCGGTCGCGGCGGTGATGACGATGGTCAGGCCGATCCCCAGGACGCGGTCCAGGCTGACCCGGCCGACGAGGACCTTGCCGTTGATCTGGCCGACGAGGACCAGCCCGACGGAGTTGACGCCGAACAGCAGGCTGAACGTCTGCGGGGATGCGCCGTAGATCTCCTGGATGACGAACGGGGACGCCGAGATGTAGGCGAACAGCGCGGCGAAGGCGAAGCCGCCGGTGAGGGTGTAGCCGGCGAAGGAGCGGTCGGCGAGCAGGCCGCGCATCGCGCGCAGGGCCTCGCCGACGCCGCCGCTGTGGCGCTGAGCGGGCGGCAGGGTCTCGGGCAGCCTCGTCCAGACCAGGGCCCCGATCAGGATGCCGATGACCGTGAGGACGACGAACACGCCCCGCCAGTCCGTCACGCGCAGCACCTGCCCGCCGATGAGCGGCGCCACGATCGGGGCGACCCCGGAGATCAGCATGAGGGTGGAGAAGAAGCGGGCCATGGCCATGCCGTCGTAGAGGTCGCGGACGACGGCCCGGGCGATGACGATCGCGGCGGCGCCCGCGAGGCCCTGCGCCAGCCGGAAGGTGACGAGGAGTTCGACGGTGGGCGCGAGGGCGCACAGGACGGTGGCCACGACGAAGACGCCGAGTCCGGCGAGCAGTGGGCGGCGGCGTCCCCAGCGGTCGCTCATCGGACCGACGACGAGCTGGCCGAGCGCCATGCCGGCCAGGCAGGCGGTGAGGGTGAGCTGGACGGTCGCGGCGGGGGCGTGCAGGGAGCGGGTGACCTCCGGCAGCGACGGGAGGTACATGTCCATCGCCAGCGGAGGTACGGCGGTCAGGCTGCCGAGGAGGAAGGTGACCAGGAGCCCGGTGCGGCGGTGCGGTGTGAGGTCGGGCCGCTCCGTCCCGGCTGCGGCCCCCTGCGCGGTGTTCGATATGGACGCCCCACCCTCGGGCATGAGTCCCTCCCTTTTCGAGTCGATCGCCACCTATGCTCTCAGCTCGTACGGACTGCTCGGGGTCACGAGGTGGAGGCGGGGCGGGAATGACGGCGGACACGGTGCGGTGGGGGATCCTGGCGACCGGGGGGATCGCGGGCGCGTTCACGGCGGACCTGATCGACCTGCCGGACGCGGAGGTCGTGGCGGTGGCGTCCCGGTCGGAGGCGTCCGCGCGGACGTTCGCGGAGCGGTTCGGGATCCCCCGGGCGTACGGCGACTGGGACGCGCTGGCCCGGGACGAGGACATCGATGTCGTCTACGTCGCCACCCCGCACACGGCGCACCGGACCGCCGCCGGTCTGTGTCTGGCGGCCGGGCGGAACGTGCTGTGCGAGAAGCCGTTCACGCTGAACGTGCGCGAGGCGGCGGAACTCGTCGCGCTGGCGCGGGAGCACGGGCGCTTCCTGATGGAGGCGATGTGGATGTACTGCAATCCGCTGGTGCGGCGGCTGAAGTCGCTGGTCGACGACGGGGCGATCGGTGAAGTGCGCAGCGTCCAGGCCGACTTCGGGCTGGCCGGTCCGTTCCCGCCCTCGCACCGGCTGCGGAACCCGGAGCTGGGCGGGGGCGCGCTGCTCGATCTCGGCGTGTATCCGGTGTCGTTCGCGCAGCTGCTGCTCGGGGAGCCGTCGGACGTCGCGGCGAGGGCGGTGCTCTCCGAGGAGGGCGTCGATCTCCAGACGGGGGCAGTGCTCTCCTGGGAGAGCGGCGCTCTCGGCTCGGTGCACTGCTCCATCGTGGGCGGCACGGCGACCTCCGCCTCGGTCACCGGCTCCCAGGGCCGTATCGACATCCCGCACGGCTTCTTCTTCCCGGACCGCTTCGTGCTGCACCGGGACGGCCGCGACCCCGAGGAGTTCACGGCCGACCCGGCGGACGGGCCCCGCAACAGCCTCCGTCACGAGGCGGCCGAGGTGATGCGCGCCCTGCGCGCCGGTGAGACGGAGTCCCCGCTCGTCCCGCTCGACGGCACGCTCGCCGTGATGCGGACGCTCGACGCCATCCGGGACCGCGTCGGCGTCCGCTACCCGGGCGAGACCCCGGACGAGGACCTCACGGCCGAGCTCACGCCGGCTTGAGCCCCTGCTCCCCCACCTCCGTCACGAAGGACGCGGCCGTCGCGACCGGCGCCCCCTGCCTGGTCACGTACGGCACGGTCTTGAAGTCGGCCCGCGCCGACTCCTGCCCCAGGGCGACCGTGACGTAGCCGCGCCGCCCGTTGAAGAACTTCAGGTGCGGGTTGGCGGACATGTAGGTGTCCCAGGTGGCGGGCTTGTCGGCGCCGTCCCTGCCGCTGGAGACGGAGGTCGCCACGATCTCGGTGCCCAGGGTGGCCGAGGACTGGTCGTCGAAGTCGTCCTTGATGTCGAAGGCGTACGCCGAGTGCACGTCGCCGCTGAGCACCATCAGGTTCTCCACGCCGGCGGCCTTCGCCCCGTCGAGGACGCGCCGGCGTGAGGCGCTGTAGCCGTCCCAGGCGTCCATCGACACCCGCGAGGGGGTGGTCGCGTCCATGTGCCGCCGGGCGAACATGACCTGCTGCGGTACGACGTTCCACAAGGCGCGCGAGGAGCGCCAGCCGTCGAGCAGCCACCGCTCCTGCGTCGCCCCGGTCATGGTGCGTGCCGGGTCGTCGGACTCGGGCCCGGGGACGTGTGCCCGGTCGCCGTAGGCCTGGTCGGAGCGGTACTGGCGGGTGTCCAGGACGTCGAACTGGGCGAGCCGGCCCCAGTGCAGGCGGCGGTAGAGCCGCATGTCCGGTCCGGCCGGGCGCTGCGGCCGGCGCAGCGGCTGGTTCTCCCAGTAGGCGCGGTAGGCGGAGGCGCGGCGCAGCAGGAACTCCTCCGGCGGGACGCTGTTCTCGGGGATGTCGTCGGCGTAGTTGTTCTCGGTCTCGTGGTCGTCCCAGGTGACGACGAAGGGGTGCGCGGCGTGTGCGGCGCTCAGGTCGGGGTCGGACTTGTAGAGGGCGTACCGCAGTCGGTAGTCCTCCAGGGTCAGCGTCTCGCGGTCGAAGAGGTCGGGCAGTGTGCGGTCGGTGTGGTTGCGCTGGCCGCCGACGGAGTTGACGGCGTACTCGTAGAGGTAGTCGCCGAGGTGGAAGACGAGGTCGACGTCGTCGGCGGCGAGATGGGCGTACGGCGTGTAGTAGCCGTCGTGGTAGGCCTGGCAGGAGACGGCGGCGAGGGTGAGTTCCCGGACGCGGCTGCCGGGGTCCGGGGCTGAGCGGGTGCGGCCGGCCGGGCTGACCCAGCGGCCCACGCGGAAGCGGTAGTAGTAGACGCGGCCGGCGTCGAGGTGGGTCACCTCGACGTGGACGGCGTGGTGGAACTCGGGGTGCGCGGTGGCGGTGCCGCGCCGGGCGATGCGGCGGAACCGCTCGTCGTGGGCCAGCTCCCAGTGGACGGTGACGCGCTCGGCGGGCAGTCCGCTGTCGGCCTGGAACGGGGCGGGCGCGAGGCGGGTCCACAGGATGACCGAACCCGGCAGGGGGTCGCCGGAGGCGACGCCCAGCGTGAACGGGTTCTCGGTGATCCGCGCGGCGTCGAGTTCGGCGGCGGCCGCGACTCCGGCGGAGGGCAGGTTGGTCGCGAAGGCGAGCGCGGCGGCGGCGCCGGTCGCGGTGAGGAAGCGGCGGCGGGCGATGTGCCGGGCGGCCGCGCGGAGTTCGGGGGCGTGCTGGGACGGGTGTGCTGCGGGTGTCATCCGGTCCTCCCCTGACGAATGGCTGCAGGGGGCATTGGAGTGGCCGGGGACGACACCTGATTGACACGTACACAGCACTCGCGTGACGGACGGATGAGTTCCGCACGGCGGGGCCTCCCGTACGCTGCGGGCCCATGGATGCGAAGCGAACTGGTATCGCGGTGGTGACCGGGGCGGGCTCCGGTATCGGCCGCGCGGTGGCCGTGGAACTGCTCCGGGCCGGCTGGTCGGTGGCGCTGGCGGGGCGGCGCGTCGAGACCTTGGAGGAGACGGCGGCCCTGGTGCCCGAGGGCGCCGCGCTCGCCGTACGGACGGACGTCTCACGGCCCGAGGACGTGACCGCCCTGTTCACCGCCACCGTCGAGCGCTTCGGGCGGGTGGACCTGCTGTTCAACAACGCGGGCACCTTCGGGCCGGGCGGCGTACCGGTCGAGGAACTGTCCTACGACGCGTGGCGGCACGTGGTGGACACGAACCTCAACGGGGCGTTCCTGTGCGCGCAGGCGGCGTACCGGCGGATGAAGGAGCAGCAGCCGCAGGGCGGGCGGATCATCAACAACGGTTCGATCTCCGCGCACACGCCGCGTCCGCACTCGGTGGCCTACACCGCGACCAAGCACGCGCTGACCGGTCTGACCAAGTCGCTGTCGCTGGACGGGCGGCCGTACGGCATCGCCGTCGGGCAGATCGACATCGGCAACGCGGCGACGGACATGACGGCCCGTATGCAGACGGGAGCGCTGCAGGCGAACGGCTCGGTCGCCCCGGAACCGGTGATGGACGTCGCCGACGTGGCCCGCACGGTGCGGCACATGGCGGAGCTGCCGCTGGAGGCGAATGTGCAGTTCGCGACCGTACTGGCCACGGCGATGCCGTACGTCGGGCGCGGCTGACCCGGGGGCGGGCACTCGTCAACTCGTCAACTTGCACAAACGGAATAGGAACGTCCGCACCATTGCGGCCGGTCGGATGCTTATGCTCAAATCTCCTACACGAAAGCTTCACAGTTGGAGCAGACAGCTTCCGTCGGCCACCTTCAGGGGGGGGGAGGCGGCAGTCGTTCCACGGCACCGGGTGGGGGTGGACCCCGCGTGGGACCGCGGGGTGCGCACCGGTGCGCGTGGAACGACTGCCGCACACGTCAAGCGCCGGATGCCGTACGGCCGGTGGACGTCATTGGCGGTGCCGTCCCCTCGCGGACCCGCGCGTCCCGCGCCGGCGCAGCGCCCACGCCCCGCCCGCCAGCAGCGCGAGCGCGGTACCGGCGCCCTCCACCAGCCGCCCCGCCGAGGGTCCGCGCACGACGGTGCCGCCGACGGCGATCCCGCGCCTGGGCGCCGGCTCCGCTCCCTGCCCCGCGCTCACCGGCTCGACCAGCGTGCCCACCGCCCGTGCCGACGCACCGTGCGCGAAACCCCAGTCGAGCAGGGCGGCGGCCTCCTCGTAGACGGCGTCGGCTTTGTCGGCGGGGTGCATGACGGTGACGAGCAGGGTGCGCCCGGCACGCGTGGCGGCGCCGGTGAAGGTGTTGCCGGCATGGGTCGTGTAGCCGTTCTTCACACCGATCAGCCCCGGATACGCCCGCAGGCGCCATGCCCCGCTCAACAGCCGGTCGGTGTTCTGGATCTGGAACGTCTTCCCGCCCCCGGCCGGGAAGTCGGCCGTTCTCGTACGGCAGTAGGCGCGGAAGCCGGGGTCGCGCAGCCCGTGCCGGGCGAAGAGCGTCAGGTCGTACGCCGAGGACAGCTGCCCCGGGTGGTCGTAACCGTCCGGGCTGACCACGTGCGTGTCCAGGGCCTGGAGTTCCCGCGCCTTGGCCCGCATCTCGGCGACGGTCTTCGCCACACCGCCGTTCATGTGCGCGAGGACGTGCACGGCGTCGTTCCCCGAGCGCAGGAAGACGCCCTGCCAGAGCTGGCCGACGGTGTACGTCGTCCCGGGCTGGATGCCGACGAGACTGGAGCCCGCGGGGATGCCGGCGAGGTCGGCGGCGGTGACGGTGTGCCGGTCGCCGGGCGGGAACCGGTCGAGCACCGTGTCGGCGAACAGCATCTTCAGCGTGGACGCGGGTGGCAGCCGCCGGTGCGCCCGGTAGGCGGCCAGCACATCGCCGCTGTCGTGATCGGCGACCAGCCAGGACCGGGCGGTGAGCCTCCCGGGCAGTCCGGTGGTGCTGCCCACCTGCACCGCGTCGCTGCCGAGGCGGTCACCGCCGAGCACGGGCCCGGAGGCCCGGGCCGGTGCCGCGGCGGCCACCGGGGCGGCCACGGCCAGGGCGAGCACGGAACGTCTGGACAGCCGGGCGGAGTCACACATCCCGCGACGTTACGAAGCGGAACCGCCTGGGCGTGCACGGAACGTTCAAAGACTCGCCCAAGGTCCCGCAATGCTCACCGCCCGAGCAGCCGGTCGACCTCGGCCAGCTGCTCGCCGGTCAGTGCCCCCTTCTGCAGCGCTCCCGCGTTCTCCTCCGCCTGGGCGACCGAACGGAAGCCCGGGATGGGAATCGTGCGCGGGCTGCGTGCCCACAACCAGGCCAGGGCGCCCTGGCCGAGCGTGCGGCCCTCGCTGGTGAGGACGTCCCTGAGGGCGTCGACGCGGGCGAGCCACTCCGGGTCGGCGCCGGATCCGTCACCGAAACCCTGGAGCCAGGCCGGGGGCCTGCTGCGGATGTCACCGGCCTCCAGCGGCTGCCCGTCCCGGCGCTTCCCGGCGAGCAGCCCCATGGCGAGCGGGCTGCGGTTGATGCTCGCGAGGTCCGCCTCCTCGCACAGCCGGATCATCGCGGGCGCGTCCTGGAGAACGTTGAGGGTGTGCTGGACGGCGGCGCAGTGCGGCCCCTCGGCGAACACGGCGGCGCGGTCGGGGTCGTCGGTGCTCCACGCGTAGGCCCGTATCAGCCCCTCGTGGACCAGCTCCTCGCACGCGTCCCGGAGCAGGGCGGCCTGTTCGGTGTCCGCGTCGGAGATATGGAACTGGTAGAGATCGATGTAGTCGGTGCCGAGCCGGTCCAGGGACGCGGTCAGGGCGCGGCGCAGATGGGCCGGGGAGGCGTCGCTGCCGGTGAGGGTCCGGGTGTCCTCGTCGAACACGTTGCCCCACTTGGTGGCGACGACGACATCGGCCCGGCGCTTGCCGAGGGCCCGGCCGAGCACGCGTTCGCTGTGTCCGGCGCCGTAGGTGTCGGCGGTGTCGAAGAAGGTGACACCCAGGTCGAGGGCGCGCCGCACCGCCCGTACCGACTCCTCGTCGTCGACCTTGCCCCAGCCGAGCGGCTGCCCGTCGGGCCGCTGCCATTCGCCGCCGATCGCCCAGCAGCCGAAGCCGAGGGCGCTCACCTCGATGCCGCTGCGTCCGAGCGGCCGTGTGGTTTCCATGCCCGGGAGGCTAGGAGTTGGAGTGCACTCCAGCACAAGCCCCCGGCGAGGTCGGGTTTTTCAGGCCTGGCCGGTCTCGAAGCGGGAGATTTTGCCGTCGTCGTCCACGGTGAAGCTCCACCGGGTGCGCATCTCGCCCCAGGTGTCGTTGCTGTAGCGGGCGATGAGGGCGCGACCGCCGTTGGACTCGTTGTCGACCTCCAGGTGACCGTGGGAGGAGAAGATCTCCCGGTCGACCCAGTCGGCGAGGTCGCGGTCGGAGCCGTCGTCCGCCATGGTCGCGCCCGGCGCGAGGAGTGCCATGAAGGCCTCGCGGTCGTGGTTGTTCACGGCGGCCACGAAGGCGCGGACGGCCGGATCGCTGAGACGCGTGGTCTGAATCGTCATGCCAGTCAGCCTCGTACCGGCCGGCGGACCACGCCACCCGTGCCACCCGAACGGCGTCCCGGTCGGGTCCGCGGGGTGTCAGGAGTGCGACGGTGGAAACGCGACGGGGAGGGTTCTTGAGGTTCCTGCTGTCTGCTCCGGGAGACGACGTGAAGCGCTACGACCGACGTGATCTGGGCCTGCTGCTGCTCCGGCTGGGGACGGGCGGTGTACTGGCCGCGCACGGCACGCAGAAGCTGTTCGGCTGGTTCGGCGGAGGCGGCATCGAGGGCACCGGCCAGTTCATGGAGTCCGTCGGCTACGTCCCCGGCAAGGCGAGCGCGACCGCGGCGGGCCTCGCGGAGACCGGCGGCGGCACCCTGCTGGCCCTGGGCCTGGCCACACCGGCGGCCGGTGCCGCGGCGGCCGGAGCGATGGCGGGCGCGGCGGCGGTGCACACGCCGAACGGCTTCTTCAACCAGGGCGGCGGCTACGAGTACGCGGCGGCACTGGGCCTCACCGCCGCGGGCCTGGCCGTCACCGGCCCCGGGCGGCTCTCCCTGGACCACGTGCTCGGGCACGCCGTGAACCGGAGCTGGATGATCCCGGCGGCCTTCGCGGCGACGGCGGCGGGGACGACGCTGATCGTGGGGGCGCGCAACCGGCGGCTGCGGAAGGCGAAGGAAGGCGAGCAGGACCCGCTGTTCGAAGAGGAGTACATGGAGTAGCCGTCGGGGGCGCCTCGCTGTCAGACCCCCGTGGCAGGCTGCCGCCCATGAGTGATCACACGCCGCCCGTGCCCGACCTGTGGGCCACCATCGACACCCTGTCCGAGTGGCTCGACACCCACCGCCCGGTCGAGGGCCGCGAGGGCGTGCTGCTGCGCATCCTGAAACTGTCCGAGGAGGTCGGCGAGGTCTCCGAGGCGGTCATCGGCGCGACCGGCCAGAACCCGCGCAAGGGCGTGACGCACACTTGGGACGACGTGCAGGCGGAGCTGTGCGACGTCGTCATCACCGCGCTGATGGCGCTGCGGACGCTGACGCCTGAGGCGCGGGAGGTGTTCGGGCGGCATCTGGAGCGGGTGAGGGAGCGGTCGCTCTCCTCGGCACCGCGATGATCCGAACGCCCCCATGACCTGACCACGTCAGGTTACTCTGCGACGGAGACGCCGAGCGGCCGAACCCCGGCCCGACCAGGTGTGAGGAGTTTGGTGACGGGGGTGGACCGAGGGTTCCGGTTCCTGGTGGCCGCACACGCCGTGTCGGCCTACGGGACCTACCTCAACCTGATCGCGCTCAGCCTGTTCTCGTACGAGATCACCGGTACGGCCCTGGGGGTGGGCGCGGTGATGGCCGTACGGCTGCTCTCCGGCGTCACGGCGGGTCTCGCCGCCGGGGCGCTGGCATCCAGGGTCACGCGCCGGACCGTCATGGTGGGGACGGACCTGGCGCAGACCCTCGCCATGGTCGTGCTCGCGCTGGGCGCCCCGGACACGCCGCTGTGGGTACTGCTCGGGGCGGTGGTCGTGCTGGGCGCGGGCAACACGTTCTTCAACGTCGCCCTGCGCAGCGCGGTGCCGGTCTTGGTCGGGCAGGACAGCCGCGCCCGGGCGAACGGCGTGCTGGTGACCGCCCGTTCCGTGGCCACGGTGCTGGGGTTCGCGTCGGCCGCGCCGGTCATCGCCCTCGGCGGTTTCGGTGTCGCGTTCGCCCTCAACGGGGCGAGCTTCGCGGTGTCGGCCGCGGCCGTGCTGGTGCTCCGGCCGCGCACGGACGACGGGCCGGTGGACGACGCGCCCGAGGCGCCCCCGGAGCAGGGCGGCACCGGATCCCCGGGGGCCCGTGGCGGGTGGCTGCGGCGCCGGGGGGCGGGCCTCGGCAGGGTCGCGGGCCCGGGTCGTGTGGCGGGCCTCGCGGGAGCCTTGCTCGGCATGATCGCGCTGCGGGGTCTCGACGCCCTGGCGTCCGCGTCGCACAACGTCGCGCTGCCGCTGGCGGCGCACGCGGCCGAGCCGTCCGACCCGGCGGTGTTCATGACCCGGTTCTGGTCGGCGTGGGCCGTGGGCACCCTGCTCGCCCACCAGGTCCTCAAGCGCCGGTCGCAGGGGACGTCCTGGGGCGAGCGGGCGTTCGCGGTGGGCACCTGCGCGATGTCGTTCTGCTTCGTGGCGGCGTTCACCGGGCTGCCCGCCCCGGCCCTGACGGCGGCGGCCGTGGCGGCGGGGTTCGCGGACGGCTGGACCGAGATCGTCTACACGTCGCGCCTCCAGGCGGCCCCCGACCGGCAGCGCGCCCGCCTGTTCGGCCTGTCCGCCACCGCCGAGCAGTCCGGATTCGCCCTGGGCACGATGGCCGCGGCGGCCGCCCTGGAGGTTCTGCCCGCCCTGGCCGTGGTGGGCGTCTTCCACGGGGCGGCGGTGTGCGGGGCGCTGCTTCTGCTGCTGTTCCACCACCGATCCACCGCGAAGAACCACTCGCCCACCGGCGAGGACCGCTCACAGCATTCGCCGGCCGGCGAAGGAGAGGGAGAGGACGAGCATGGAACGTCTACGGGGGCAAGCCAGTTGCCGGGGCCCTGAACCCGAACGCACGCAGGGCGATCCGGTCGACGCCGTGCGGGCGCTGCTGGGCGCCGCCCGGTCCGCACCCGGCGGAGCCGTCGTCACCGTCGCAGCCGACGGCACGACGAGCTCACGGTCGTATCCCGAACTGCTGGACGCGGCACGCCGTGTGCTCACCGGCCTGCGGGCGCACGGACTGCGGCGCGGGGACACGGTGGTGCTGTGCGGGCTGCCGCTGGCCGAGTTCTTCCCCGCCTTCTGGGCCTGTGTGCTCGGCGGGGCCTTACCCGTGGCCATCGCCGAGCACCCCGCGCCGGGCTCCCCGGCCTTCGAACGCTTACGGCAGGCCTGCGCGTTGCTCGACGGGCCGCTGGTCCTGACCGACGAGCCCGGCGCGGCGGCGCTCGCCCACGCCACGCCCGCCCCTCGGGTCGCCCTGGCGCGAGAGTGTCTCGCCGCGCCGCCCGCGGACGGCCCCGACGGCCTCGTCGAACCGGATCCGTCCGACACGGCCCTGCTGATGCTGTCCTCCGGCAGCACCGGCGTGCCCAAGGCCGCCCGGCTGACGCACGCCGGGCTCGCGGACTTCGCGGCGAGCAGCCGGCGCATCCTTGACGTGCGCCCGGACGACACGATGGTGAACTGGCTGCCCGTCGACCACAGCGGCGCCTTCCTGCTCTACCACCTGCTCGCGGTCTTCACCGGCTGCACCAACGTCCACGCGCCCACCGACCGGGTGCTCGCCGACCCGCTGCGCTGGCTCGACCTCCTCCACGAACACCGGGCGCGGCACAGCTGGGCACCGACCTTCGCCTACCGGCTGGTCGCGGACGCGCTCGCCGAGCGGCCCGACGGCCACTGGGACCTGGGCGGCCTCAAGTCCCTGGTGTGCGGGGGCGAACGGGTCGTGCTGCCGGTGCTGCGCCGCTTCCTCGACGCGACGGCCCCGTACGGCGTGCGCGAGGAGCACATCGCCCCGGTGTGGGGCATGGCCGAGACGGTCACGGCCGTCACCTACGGCCGGCTGGACCGGCCGGGCACCGTGCACCGCCTGCTCAAGAACAGCCTCGGCGGCGACCTGGTCCGGGCCGGCGAGGACACCCCGGACGCCGAGTGCGTCACCTTCGTCGCCTCCGGCTCGCCCGCGCACGGCGTCACCCTGCGCATCGTCGACGACCGCGGCGAGCTCGCCCCGCCGGGCCGCATCGGCCGGCTCCAGGTCCACTCGGCCGCGCGGCTCACCCCCGGCTACGTGAACAACCCCGAGGCGGACGCCGCGGCCTACCCCGCCGGACGCGACTGGCTCGACACCGGCGACCTCGCCTTCCTCGACGACGGCCAGGTCGTCATCACGGGCCGCCGCAAGGATCTGATCATCCTCAACGGCCACAACGTGTACTGCCACGAGGTGGAGGAGACCGCCACCGCCGTCGAGGGCGTCCGGCAGGGCGAGGTCGCCGCCTGCGGCATCCCGCACCCGGAGCGGGGCACGGAGGAACTCGCCGTGTTCTTCGTCAGCCGCGGCCCGGCCGAGGACCCGCGGATCGCCGCGGAGGTGAAGGCGGCGCTGTTCACCCGTCTCCGGCTCACCGCCGCGTACGTCCTGCCCGTCCCGGCGGACGAGTTCCCGCGGACGCCGGCGGGCAAGGTGCGCCGCGCCGAACTCCAGGGCCGCCTGATCGCCGGTGCCTGCGGCGCCGCCCCGGCCACGGCCCCGGCCGCCCGGGCGGACGCGGACGCCGTGACCCGGGCCGTCCGGGAGGAACTGAGCGCCGTGCTGGGCCGGCCGGCCGACGCGGACGTGCCGTTCTACGAACTCGGCCTGACGTCCGTCCTGCTGGTGCGCCTGCGGAACCGGCTGGCGGAACGCCTCGGGACGCCGATCGCCCAGACCGCCTTCTTCGAGCACCCGACGGTCACGGCACTCGCGGCCCATCTCGCGAGCGGCCCGGCGGCCTCGGCCGGGGCGGTCATGGCCGAGGAGAACACCGCCCTCGTGGACTCCCCCGACCGCCGCGTCGCCGTCATCGGACTGTCGCTGCGCTTCCCCGGCGCGCACTCGGTCGAGGAGTTCTGGGCCAATCTGCAAGGCGGCGTCGACAGCGTCCGGGTCTTCGGTGAGCAGGAGCTCGCGGCGGCGGGCCTGTCGCCGGAGCAGCGCCGCGCGCCCGGGCTGGTGCCCGCCGCCGGAGTCCTCGACGGCGTGGAGGAGTTCGACGCGGACTTCTTCGGGATGAGTCCCAAGGAGGCCGGACTGACGCATCCCGCGCACCGGCTGTTCCTGGAGTGCTGCCACCAGGCCCTGGAGGACGGCGGCCACGCGGCGACCGCGCCCGGCGTCCGGGTGGGGGTGTTCGCCGGGTCGGGCATGAACCTCTACGACCACCAGCAGCAGCCCGCGACCGGCTCACCGTACGACCCGGCGGACCCGGCCGCCGGCATGCAGTCGGCCATCGGTCAGGAGCCGGACTTCCTCGCCACCCGCGTCGCCTACCGGCTCGGCCTCACCGGCCCGGCGATCGGCGTGCAGACGGCCTGCTCCACGTCCCTGGTCGCGGTGCACCTCGCGGTCCAGGCGCTGCTCACCGGGGAGGCGGACCTCGCCCTGGCGGGCGCCGCGGCCGTGCACCTGCCCCAGGAGACCGGCTATCACAGCCACCCTGGGTCGATCCTGTCCCCCACCGGACGCTGCCGCGCCTTCGACGCGGCGGCCGACGGCACCGTCGGCGGCAACGGCGTGGCCGCCGTCCTGCTCAAGCGCCTCGACCGGGCGCTGGCCGACGGCGACACCGTGCACGCGGTGATCCTGGGCTCGGCGGTCAACAACGACGGCGCCGCCAAGGTCGGCTTCAGCGCGCCCGGTGTCGAGGGGCAGGCCGAGGTCGTGCGCCAGGCGCTGCGCCGGGCGGAGGTGCCCGCGGAGACGATCTCGTACGTGGAGGCGCACGGCACGGGAACGCGGCTCGGTGACCCGGTGGAGCTGACGGCGTTACGGCGGGCGCTGGTCGAGGAGCCGGGAGGTTCCGCTCGCTTTGGCCCCTGCGTGGTCGGCTCGGTGAAGCCGAACATCGGGCATCTCGACAGCTGCGCCGGAATGGCCGGGCTCATCAAGACGGTCCTCATGCTGCGCGACCGCACCCTGGTGCCGACCCCGCACCTGACCCACCCGAACCCCGAACTTCCCCTGTCGGACGGCCTATTGACGCTCGCCACGGAACTACGGCCGTGGCAGGTGCCGGACGGCGTGCCCCGCCGGGCCGGGGTCAGCGCGCTCGGTGTCGGCGGCACCAACGCCCATGTGGTGCTGGAGGAGGCCCCGCCCGCACGCCCTCGCCCCGCCCCCGGACTGCCCGTCCTCGTCCCCGTGTCGGCCCGCGACCCCGAGGCCCTGGAGGAGCTCACGGCCGCGCTTCGCGACCGGCTGCTGGCCCGGCCCGGCCTCCCGGCCGCCGACGTGGCAGCCACCCTGGCCCTCGGCAGGCCGCACCGCGCGGCACGCACCGCCGTGGCCGGGCGCACGGCGGCCGAACTCGCCCACGCGCTGGGGGAACAACGCCCCCTGACGTCCTCCCCGCTCGGCCCGGTCGCCTTCGCGTTCGCGGGCCAGGGCAGCGCACGTCGCGGCATGGCGAACGGCCTGTACGGCGCGCACCCGGCCGCGCGTGCCACGCTCGACCGGTGCGAGGAGGTCTACGCCGCGGAGTTCGGCGGCAGCCTGCTCGCGCGGCTGCTGACCGCCCCCGCTCCCACCGGCAGCCCCGCGGACGACGAGATCTGGCCCACCGAGACCGCGCAGGCCGCTCTCTTCGCCCACCAGGCGGCACTGGCGGACGCCTGGCGGGCGGCCGGGATACGCCCCGGGCTCCTGCTCGGGCACAGCGTCGGCGAGTACGCCGCCCTGTACACGGCCGGTGCCCTGACGCTGGAGGACGGGCTGCGGCTCACCTCCTGGCGCGGGCGGCTGATGCAGACCCGCTGCCCGGCCGGGGGCATGCTCGCCGTCCGGGCCGACCGGGCCACCGCGCGGCGCATCGCGCTGGCCGCCGGTGCGGAGCTCGGCGCGTTCAACGGCCCCCACGCCCAGGTGCTGTCGGGTCCGCCGCAGGCCCTGAAGGAGGCGGCGGGGCTGCTCGACCAGGAGGGCCTGCGGTGGCGTGCGCTGCCGGTCGACCGGGCGTTCCACTCCGCCGGGATCGACAGCGCCCTGGACGAGTTCCGGACCCGCGCGGGCGGCGTGACGTACCGTCCGCTGCGCACCCCGCTGGTGAGCACGGCCGACGGTGAGCTGCGCCGGGCGGGCTGGACGGCCGACGCGGAGTACCTCTGCCGTCAGGCCCGGCAGCCGGTCCGCTTCGACCTCGCCATGGACAGGGCCGCCGGGCAGGGCTGCCGGGACTTCGTGGAGATCGGGGCCGGGCGGACCCTCACCGGCCTCGGCAGGCACTGCGTACCCGACAGCCGCTGGGTGGGCGGGCAGGGCGAAGGGGACGGGGCGGCCGAGCAGGCACACGGCTTCCTGACCGCGCTCGGCTCGCTGTACGGCAGGGGCGCGGACCTGGACTGGCAGGCGCTGACCGGTGACGGGGGCCGGGTGCCGCTCCCCGGGCATCCGCTGCGGCGGCGTGCGGTGCCGTACCGCGCGGAAGCGTCGGCGCCGGCACCCGGGAAGGCCGGCTCGGACGACGACGTCCTGCGCGTGATCAGGGAACTGGCGGCGGACAAGCTCGGCCGCCCCACCGCCGACGTCGCACCGGACAGCTCGTTCTTCGAACTGGGCGCCGACTCGCTCTCCCTGATGAGCATGACGACGGAGCTGGAGCAGCGGTACGGCGTCCGTGTCCCGGTCCGTGAGGTGTTCGACTCGGCCGACACACCGCGCAGGCTGGCCGAACGGATCGCGCACCTGGGGGGAGAGGCGCCGGTGGTCCAGGAACCAGTGGTCGAGCAGCCGGCGGTCGAGCAGCCGGCGGCGCCCACTGCTCCGTCGGAGTCACCGGAAGGGCTGCACGCCCTGTTCGGTCAGCAGCTGCGGCTGGCGGAGCAACTCGTCGACCGCGTGGGCGACATGATTTCCCGTCAGTTGGACGTACTCGCGACCGCGCCACCCGCGCCACCCGCGCCACCCGCCGTGCACCCCACCCCCGCACCGGCACCCGGCCTCAGCCCCAGCACCAGCCCCTCCGCCGCGCCCGCCGCAAGCGGCGACTTCAGCCTCTACTTCTTCGGCGACTACCCCGAGGACGCCGACCACGACAAATACGGCCTGATCATGGCCGCCGCGGACTTCGCCGACCAGCACGGTTTCCACGCCCTGTGGTTCCCCGAGCGGCACTTCAACTCCTTCGGCGCGCTCTTCCCCAACCCTTCGGTACTGGCCGCTGCCCTCGCCGCCCGCACCAGCCGGATCCGGCTGCACGCCGGTTCCGTGGTGCTGCCGCTGCACCATCCCGCCCGGGTCGCGGAGGAGTGGTCCGTGGTCGACAACATCTCCGGCGGCCGGACGGGCCTGTGTTTCGCGAGCGGCTGGCACGCCACCGACTTCGCGCTCGCGCCGCAGCACTTCGGCCGGCACCGGGAGGTGATGTACGAGCATCTGGCGACCGTACGGGACCTCTGGTCGGGCCGGGCGGTGCCGACGACGGCGGGCGACGGCACCCCCGTCGAGATCCGCCTGCACCCCCGCCCCGTACAGGAACGGCCGCCGATGTACGTGGCCGTCGTGGGGAACCCGGACAGCTACCGCCGGGCGGCCGCCGAGGGCCTCGGCGTGGTCACCAATCTGATGACGCAGACGGTGGAGCAACTGGCCGAGAACATCGCGCTGTACCGGCGCTGCCGTGCCGAGCACGGTCTCGACCCGGCGGCCGGGCGGGTCGTGGTGCTCGTGCACACCTACCTGGAGGACGACGCGGAGCGGGCGCGGGCCGAGGCCTACCGTCCTTTCCTGTCGTACCTGCGCTCCTCGCTCTCCCTCTTCGACCAGGTCACCAACAGCCTCGGCTTCCAGGTGGACCTGGAGAACACCCCCGAGGAGGACGTGGAGTTCCTGCTCGGTCGCGCCTACGAGCGCTACTGCGCCTCCCGCGCCCTGATCGGCGACGAGCACACGGCCACGGAGACCGTACGGCGGCTGCGGGAGGCCGGAGCGGACGAGATCGCCTGCTTCGTGGACTTCGGCGTACCGAAGGAGAAGGTGCTGGCGGCGCTGCCGGTACTGGACCGGGTCCGCCGGACGACTCCCGGAACCGCGCCGCAGGCGGTGCCCGAGCCGCGCCGACGGCCGCTGACCCCCGCCCAGCGCCGCATCTGGTTCCTGGAACAGCTGCACCCGGGCGCCGCCATGTACCACGAGCCCAAGGCGATCCGCCTGGACGGCCCCCTGGACGTCGCGGCGTTGCGATGGGCGCTGCACCGCGTCACGGACCGGCACCCGGCGCTGCGCACGGTCTTCGGTGACACGGCCGGTGTCCCCTACCGGGAGATCCGCGACCGTATGCCGCTGGACTGCCCGGTGGAGGACCACACGGGCTCGACCGAGGAGGAGGCGCTGCGGGCGGCACTGGCCGCCGCCGGCAGCCACGGACTCGACCTGTCCACCGGCCCCCTGGTCTCCGCCCGGCTCCTGCGTCTGGCGGAGGACCGGCACCTGTTGTTCCTCCTGGCCCACCACATCGTCTTCGACTCCTCCTCCACGGCCGTGCTGGCCCGGGACCTCGCCGCGTACTACCGCGCCCGGCAGCGTGGCGACGCCGCCGCCGAACCGCCGCCCCTGCCCGAACCGCCGGCCCCGGCCCCACCGGACACCGCCCGCTCCCTGGACTTCTGGCGGCGGCACCTCGGCGACGCGCCGGAGCTGACCCTGCCCACCGACCGCCCCCGCCCACCGGTCAGGACGGGAGCGGGCGCGAGCCTCACGCACGCCCTCGACGCGGAACTGACGGAGGGGTTACGGAGGTTCGCGGCCGGGCACCGCGCCACCCTCTTCATGACACTGACCAGCGCGATCGGCGCGGTCCTGGGCCGTTTCAGCGGGCAGCGGGACGTGGTGATCGGCACCGCGGTGGCGGCCCGCCCCGCGGGCGCGGAAGACCACGTGGGCCTGTTCCTCGACACCGTGCCGCTGCGCCTGGACCTGACCGGCGACCCGGACTTCCCGACGCTGCTGCACCGGGTCCGCGAGAGCAGCACGTCGGCGTACGAACACCGCGGAGTCCCCTTCGACGAGCTGGTCGGGGCGCTCAACCCGCGTCGCGACCCGGGCCGCAATCCGCTGTTCCAGGTGATGGTGGAGTACGAGAACGAGGGCGAGGCCCTCTTCGACCCGCCCCGCCTGACGGCCACCCTGCTCGACGTCCCGAGCGCCCGCGCCCCGTTCGATCTCAGCGTCTACCTCACCCACCACGCGGGCGGCGTCCGCTTCATGGTCGAGTACGACACGGCCCTCTTCGACGAGGCCACGGTGCGCCGCTTCGTGGACTACGTCGAACAGTTCCTGCGCCGCGCCCTGGACACACCGGCCGCGCCACTCGCGGAGCTGACCGCCCTCACGGCCGCGGACCGCACGGCCCTGGCCCGTCCGGAACGCCCCGGTCCGGAAGGGGAAGCAGCGCTTGCCACCCTGCACGGCCTGTTCGAGCGGCAGGCCCACCGCACCCCGGACGCCACAGCGCTGATCAGCGGGGAACAACAGGTCTCCTACGCGGACCTGGACGCGGCGGCCAACCGCCTCGCCCGGCAGCTGCGCACCAGGGGCGCGGCACGCGGAGAACGGGTCGCCGTACTCCTGCCCCGCGGCCCGCACCTGATCACAGCCCTGCTCGCGGTGCTCAAGAGCGGGGCGGCCTACCTCCCCCTCGACCCGTCCCTCCCCACCCCGCGCCTGTCGCTGCTGCTCACCGACGGCACACCCGTACTCCTGCTCACCTCCGGCACCGCGCTCGCCGAGCACCCGGACCTGGCGCCGGACCCGCCCGTCCTGCGGATGGACGAGGTGGACGGCACACTGCCGTCCACGCCCCTCCCGGACGGAGCGGGCCCGCAGGACCCGGCGTACTGCATCCACACCTCAGGCTCGACGGGCCGCCCGAAGGGCGTCGTCGTCCCCCACCGCGGACCGGTGAACCTGATCCATGGCCACCTGCGCCGCCACCCCGCGCTGCGCACCCTCCAATGGACGTCAGCGGCGTTCGACGTCAGCGTGCAGGAGATCTTCACGACGCTGGCCTCGGGAGCCGCTCTCGTCCTCGTCGACGACGCCGTACGGCACGACCCCGAGGCGCTGGCGCGGGCGGTACGCCACCACGGGGTACAGCGCATGTTCATGCCCTGCACCCCCCTGAAGTACCTGATGGAGACCGCCCCCCGCCTGCCCTCCCTGCGCGAGCTGTTCTCGGCGGGCGAGGCACTCCAGCTCACGCCCGCCTTCCGCCGCTTCCTCTCCACGCACCCGGACTGCGTGCTCCACAACCAGTACGGCCCGACCGAAACGTCGATCATCGTCACGTCGCACCGCGTCGACCCGGCCGGCGAGGAGTGGCCCCCGATCGGCACGCCGGTGCCGGGGGCGCGCGTCCTGCTGCTGGACGACTCGGGCCGGCAGGTCCCGGTCGGCGCAGTCGGCGAGATCCACGTGAGCGGCACGCCGGTCGCGCTCGGCTACCACAACCGCCCCGCCGAGACCGCCGCCGCGTTCCTCGACGACGGTGCGGGCGGGGTGCTGTACCGCACGGGCGACCTGGGCCGCCTGCGCACGGACGGCACGCTGGAGTACCGGGGCCGGGCGGACGACCAGGTCAAGATCCGCGGCTACCGCGTCGAACCGGGCGAGGTCCAGTCGGCGTTGACGGCACTTCCCGGGGTCCGGGACGCCGCGGTCCTGCCACGCCCCGACCGCCACGGTGACATGGTGCTGGTCGCGTACGTGGTGCCCACCGAACCGACGGTCTCCTGGCATTCCTTGCGCACCGCACTGGTGGCCGAACTGCCGGACCACCTGGTGCCCCGCCGCTGGGTGGTCCTCGACCGCCTCCCGGTGAACGCCTCCGGCAAGCTGGACCGCACGGCCCTGCCGGATCCGGGGGACGAGTACGCCGAGCCGTCGCGGACCGGGCCGGCGACGGCCCTGGAGAAGACGCTGCACGACGTGTGGGGCGAGGAGCTGGACGCCCGGCCGATCCCGGTCACGGCGTCGTTCTTCGAACTCGGCGGCCACTCCCTGAGCGCGATCCGGCTGCTGAACCGGATGCGGGAGGAGGCGGACATCGACCTCACGATGGCCGACTTCTTCCTGGATCCGACGATCCGGGGCATCGCGACGCGTCACCGTGTCGTGGACACCGCGCCGATGCCCTCGACCCTGCGCCGCCTGTGGCGCCGCCACCACGCACTCCCCGACCCGAGCGTCTACAACATCGCCCACCGCACGGACCTGCGCGGCGACCTGGACCCCGAGGTCCTGCACCAGGCCCTGAAGGACCTGGTGGCACGCCACCACGCGCTCCGCAGCAGGCCGGTCCGCCGAGAGGACGGACAGTACGAGGTCGACATCCTGGCCCAGGTCCCCGTGACGCTGCCGATCACCGACCTCCGCGCCCACGCCGGGGATGCGGAGCGCCTGGACCGCTGGTGCCGCGAGCAGGTCGCCGCCCCGTTCCGGCTGGACCAGACCCCGCTCTTCCGCTTCCGCCTGGCCCGCCTCGCCGAGGACCACTGGGTCATGGTGACGGTCTTCCACCACGCGGTGTGCGACGGCTGGTCCCTGAGCATCATCAGGCGCGACCTCCAGGAGCTGTACAACGCGCGACGATCCGGAACTGCCCCACAACTACCGGTCGATGTCGCCCAGTTCACGGACTTCGCCCGCTCGGAACACGCCCTTGCGGACGACCGGAGGAAGGCCCTGGAACGCTTCTGGCGCACAGAACTGGAAGGCACTCCCCTACGCCCGCCCCTCCCCTACGACCACCCGCACCCGGGCAAGCTCTCCGGCCGCGGCGCCCTGCACACCTGGACCCTCACCGACGACACGCCCGCCCGCCTGACCGACGCGGCCACCCGCCTGGGCACCACGCCCTACACGGTC